>NZ_JBHTYV010000010.1:0-200554 GCF_042790635.1 Paenibacillus sp. NPDC056722
CCCCGCAACCAATTTGGAACCGTGGTGTAGTTGGCCTAACATGCCTGCCTGTCACGCAGGAGATCGCGGGTTCGAATCCCGTCGGTTCCGCCATTTAGACGTTATGGCTCGGTAGCTCAGTCGGTAGAGCAGAGGACTGAAAATCCTCGTGTCGGCGGTTCGATTCCGTCCCGAGCCACCATGAAGTATACAATTTAATATGCCGGTGTAGCTCAATTGGTAGAGCAACTGACTTGTAATCAGTAGGTTGGGGGTTCAAGTCCTCTCGCCGGCACCATCTTTGGGGGATTAGCGAAGTGGCCAAACGCATCAGACTGTAAATCTGCTCACGTACGTGTTCGGTGGTTCGAATCCATCATCCCCCACCATTTTTAGGGGCATAGTTTAAAGGTAGAACAACGGTCTCCAAAACCGTTGGTGTGGGTTCAATTCCTGCTGCCCCTGCCAATTTTTTATTAAAGTTTAATATGGCGATCGTGGCGAAGGGGTTAACGCACCGGATTGTGGTTCCGGCATTCGTGGGTTCGAGACCCATCGGTCGCCCCATTTACTTTACTAAGAAATAATAGGCTTAATTAAGTCAGATTCATGTGGCGACTGTGGCGAAGGGGTTAACGCACCGGATTGTGGTTCCGGCATTCGTGGGTTCGAGACCCATCAGTCGCCCCATTCACTTCACTGAAAATAATAGGCTTAATTAATTTAGTTTCATATGGCGACTGTGGCGAAGGGGTTAACGCACCGGATTGTGGTTCCGGCATTCGTGGGTTCGAGACCCATCAGTCGCCCCATTATTAGAAATGATTGTTGGGGATTAGCCAAGCGGTAAGGCAACGGACTTTGACTCCGTCATGCATAGGTTCAAATCCTATATCCCCAGCCATTTATGCGGACGTGGCTCAGCGGTAGAGCATCGCCTTGCCAAGGCGAGGGTCGCGGGTTCGATTCCCGTCGTCCGCTCCATAATATACGGCGCCATAGCCAAGTGGTAAGGCAAAGCTCTGCAAAAGCTTTATCCCCAGTTCAAATCTGGGTGGCGCCTCCATTATTTTTTGGAGTTTCATAATTGAATAAGCCGGTGTGGCGGAATGGCAGACGCGCTCGACTCAAAATCGAGTGGGAAACCGTGGAGGTTCGAGTCCTCTCACCGGTATTAAAAGAAGAAAAGGTTCATTAGATGTTAAATCTAATGAACCTTTTTTCATGTGTTCCAAGCGAGAATAAATAGCAGCCAGGGAACCACTCCTGGCTGCTCCTATAACCTGCAGCAAACTTATTTGCTTTTTTTCTTGTCTGTTTTAGCTGGTGCTTTAACCGGTGCTTTGGACGGAGTTTTAGCTTTGTCTTTCTTGGTTGGGGTAGCTGTTGGCTTGGGAGCTGATTCTTTAGCGGGAGCAGCTTTCGTTGTGTCGGTGAGTTGTCCCATTGGAGAAGCATCAGGATTGGACTGGTTAACGGTAGTAGAGGCCTTTTGGCCAGCCGTCGATGTTGAACTGGCAGCGAAAGCCGATTGAGCAGAGACAATAGAGATGGCCAGCACAGCACCTAACAAGGTCAATTTCTTTTTCATTCTAATCAAACTCCTATATGTTTATTTGACTTATACTTTAGGAGTTTAACTTAGTTATCTGGAATTTGAATGGAACTTAGATGGAATTTAGATGAAATCTAGAAATGGGTTGGAAAACACAAAACAAACGCTGCGCCGCTACCCGGCTCGTTATGGGCTGAAATACGGCCACGGCATCGCTCGACGATGGCGCGGGAAATCGCTAGGCCTAGTCCCGTTTCCCCGTTCTTTCCTTTCGCAAATCGTTCAAAAAGCTGGGATAATAACGCTTCGGGAATTCCTTCACCGTCGTCGGAGATCCTGATAGCAATGGTTTCAGCGTCAGCAGAAGCTTGGATACGAATCGTTGTCTTGGCATAGCGAGCTGCGTTGCCCATAATGTTAATCAGCGCTTGCAGTACTTTCTCGCGGTCAACATAAATCGAGTGCTCTTGGTTGCCATCGAATCCGTTCAACTCGACTCGTAAGTCGTTCTTGACGAGCAACGGATTGATGCGTTCTAATGTCTCTGCGATTAACTCCCGTACCGGGACGTGGTTCATATGGAATATGCCTTCTTCGCTTTCCAGCTTGCCGAGAAGAATCAATTCCGTCACGATTTTTTTGAGCCGTTCGGATTCCTTGACGATGACATCCAAACCTTTATTAGCATGATCCCCCGTAAAGATGCCATCCTTGATGCCTTCGGCGTAACCTTGGATGGACATGAGAGGCGTTTTTAACTCGTGCGAGGTGTTTTGGAAAAACTGCTTCTGCGTCCGCTGGTATTTCTCCAATTCTCCAGCGAGATCGTATACGGCTTTAGCGACTTCCCCGATCTCGCCTCCCGTTTCAATCAATCGAACTTCGGAGAAACGGCGCATTTCCACTTTGTTCAATTCCTTTCTGAGCTCTTCGAGCGGTTTGACCAGTCTTCTCGTAATGAGCATACTCAGTAGGAAAGCAACGACCCCGCCAAGGGACAAGATGATCATCAACCGTTCAAACAAGGCGAGCTGCATGGCTTTAATCTTACTTAGCGGAGCTGCCATCACTGCCGTGACACCCTGCCAGTGCGGCGCACTGACTTGATTTGATGTTAGCGTCTCAACAATATATTGATCATCAGTTGTTCTTTTCCAGATTTCTCCTGACCCGGTGGGGCTTTGCTTCGATAATTCCATCAATTCCGTTGTTGCTTCACCGGTCAGGGTACTGTAAACTACTTTCTCCCCAGGTGCAATTAATACCGCGCTCGTATCTCCCGACCATGTCGTCGTATTGGAGTTTTTGATCGCTTCTGTTTGTCGAACCGACATAAGCGGCATGACTGGACTTAAATTCATCAGCCAGCTGGCCTGATCCCGCAGCTCTTTTCGCTGGCTATCCACTAAGGTGTCGAGCAGTAGGGGATGAATCAGAACGGCGGTAATCGTCAGAATACATAGTAGCAGGAATGCAAATGAAAGATGAAGCCGATAAATCATTCTCATTTTATTGCTCCGTCCTTTTCTGTCCGCAATCGATAGCCGTGCCCCCTTATGGTGTCGACGGGAAGCTCCTTTATTTTTCTACGCAGTCGTTTCACTAGATCGTCGATCGCCCGGTCGTAGCCGTAATAGTTATCTCCCCAAATTATCGTAAGCAACGCATCGCGGGTGAATGCCCGATTCGGCTGCTCTGACAACGTCTGCAGCAGTTCAAATTCTTTCAGTGTCATTTCGATTTCTTCCCCTCGCCAGAAAACGCGCCGTTCTTCCAGAACGAGCCGCAGCTCGCCAACTTGGATCTCTGTATATCCTGGTTGAGAAGGAAGGGGATTGTCCTGGGTTTGGGAAATCGAGCTAATCCGGTGGAATAAGCGGTTCACGCGTGCGACTAGTTCTCTTGGGCTGAAAGGTTTCGTCAAGTAATCGTCGCTTCCTAGTTCAATCCCTAAGATGCGATCAACTTCTTCATCGCGCGCTGAAATCATGATGATTGGCACTTCTGCCTCTTTGCGAATTTTCCTGCACAACTCGAAGCCGTTCATTCCCGGAAGCATGATATCGAGAATCCACATATCTGGCGGATCGTTCTTCCACAGCTCCCAAGCTTCTTCTGCAGTTGATAACGTCATCGTACGGTATCCCTCTTTATACAAATAAGCCGCAACGATTTCCTGGATCTGTGCATCGTCGTCGACTATGGCGATTTGATAGGACTTCATGCAGTAACCTCCTCAACATTTACCCGAGGACAATTCTACCATAAAAAATTCAGATACGGCCCGATTCCACACGTTTTCCACATTGCTTCCATATTTACTCCCGAATTTGTTTGTAAACTAATCGATGTACAGCCGCTCCGCACAAAGCATTGACCGGCTCTCGATTGGAGGTTTCTTCGTGAAGTTGCGCCGTCTGGCACGCAGGGAGCTTCTAGCTGCCTTAGGTTTTCTAGCTCCAAGCTTATGTGGATTTTCCTTATTCTATCTCATTCCGTTTGGTCAGAGTGTCCTGAACTCGTTCCAGGATCGGATTGGAGGAAGTCTCACATTATCCAACTACAAGGAACTGTTTCTCAGTTCCTCCTTTCAGAAAGCGATGTCCAACACGTTCTGGTTCACCACGATCAGCGTACCGATTCTCGTCGTTGTATCCCTCTTGCTGGCGTTACTCTTGAATCAGCGGGTACTCATCCGGAACTGGATACGCACAGCTTATGTATTGCCGCTTGTTGTACCTGTTGCTTCGATTGTGCTAGTCTGGCAAATTTTATTCGACTGGAACGGCACATTAAACGCTGTTTTGCAGCATTTCGGCTTTAGCCGTCACGATTGGATGAAATCCGATTGGGCTGGCTTTGTGATTGTGTTGGTCTATGTATGGAAGAACATCGGATACAACGTCATTTTGTTCTTGGCTGGCTTGCAGAATATTCCGGATCAATATTATGAAATTGCCAGTCTGGAAGGCGCAGGTCCGATTCGCAAGCTGTTCGGAATTACACTCACGTATTTGACACCGACGACATTTCTGGTCGTGCTCATGTCTGTGCTGAATTCGTTCAAGGTGTTCCGCGAGACGTATCTTGTCGCCGGTGCATACCCGCATGATCGCATCTATATGATGCAGCATTACATGAACAATATGTTCCTGTCCCTTGATATCCAGAAGGTATCGTCCGCGGCGGTGTTGATGGCACTTTGCATTATGGTGCTTATGTTGATTCTGTTTCGAACGGAGCAGATTTTCCGCTCTTATATGGAGTAAACGCAAGAAAAAGGTGAAGGAGGTGAATGAGGTGATGAAGCAATGGGTGGCACCGCTGTTGCGTTCGTTGTTGCTGATCGCCATCGCCGTCCTGCTGCTTATGCCCGTTGTCTTGAACATCGTCAGTTCCTTCATGACTGAGAGGGAGATTACGTCGAATTACAGCATGCTAGGCAAAACCGATACGAGCGTATTCGTAAATCTTAAGTGGATTCCCGACTGGGTGTCGTTCCAGCAATATAACAAAGTACTAATCGCTACGCCGCAATTTCTGTACCTGTTCTGGAATTCTGTAATGCTAGTGATTCCTATCATTATCGGACAAGCGTTTGTGGCAACGCTCGCTGCGTTCGCGTTCGGCAAGCTGTATTTTCCGGGCAGGGATGGACTGTTCTTACTTTATTTGATGACGATGCTGATGCCGTTCCAGGTGACGCTCGTGCCCAATTACTTGATGGCTGATCGGCTGGGCCTCCTGAATCATCCTAGCTCTATCATATTGCCCGGTATATTCGGGGCCTTTGGCGTGTTTCTGCTACGGCAATTCATGCTCCAGATCCATTCGGCTTTTATTGAAGCAGCTAAAATCGATGGGGCGGGATACTTACGCATATTCATATCGATCGCACTCCCAATGGTGAAGCCGGGCGTTGCCGCACTCGTCGTACTCTTATTCGTTGACTATTGGAACATGGTCGAGCAGCCGCTTATTTTTCTGCAGGATGCTGCGTTGCAGCCACTCTCTGTGTTTCTTTCCCGCATACAGGAAGATGCGCTTGGCGTCTCGTTTGCCGCCTCGGTTATTTACATGATGCCTATGGTGCTTCTGTTCTTAAGTGCCGAACGGTATTTTATCGAAGGAATCCAGCTTTCCGGCGTGAAAGGCTGAGCGAAAGGAATAAGCAACGTGAGGTCCGCAAGGACAACGGATTGCAGGATTCGCAATGGCTCTATTTCTCCGGCAACAACCAAATTTGATTAAATTGAGAGGATGATTCATTTGAAAAAAATAGGGTTAATCGTCATGCTATCCAGCGCGCTGCTGTTATCCGCCTGTTCTAACAACGAGGGAGGCGATTCCAAAGTCGAGAAAGAGGGTGGCCAGAAGACTGTCGTCATCTCTGTCATGAGGAAAGATCGTTTCTTGGAAACTGCAGCGCGACAATTTGAGGAACAGCATAAGGATATCCATATCGAAATGAAGGAATATAAAGCGCCAGAGCCAGTTGCAGAAGGTGGCATGGGGGTAGAGTCCATCTCGCTGGGAGACGTAGAAAAGTACGTGCAATCGGTGACGACACAAGTCATTTCCGGTAAAGGGGCCGATCTTATTCTCATGAGCGAATTACCCCAGGACAAATTCGTCGCCAAAAAACTGCTGGTGGACTTGAATGATCTATTGTCCAAAGACAGCTCGTTCGATCGAAAAGCTCTATTCTCTAATATTTTGCAGGCATCCCAAGACGGAGATGGTTTGTATGCCATGCCACTCTCTTTTTCGCTCTCCCTGTTTCAGGGAAATACAGAGTTATTGAAGAAGTCGAATATTTCAGTTGACGTCAATAAATCGTGGAGCTGGAGCGAGTTCAAGGATCTTGCCCAAAAACTGAAGGAGCAAGGTGATGCCGAAAAGCTTATTAGCCTGGATCCCTTGTCGCTGCTCTTTGATTTCATCGAGGACAATTACGCTCAGCTCGTAGGGCAGGGCCAGCCGAACTTCGACTCTGATTTATTCCGCAATATGATGACAGATATCAAATCGATGTATGACGAAGGTTTGCTCAGCGATGGTATGTCATTCGATAACAGTAATGCGGCATTTCAAATGGTGAATGTATTCAGTCCCGAGCAGGCACTGACGAAGCCTCAGGGCATGGATTATTACCAAAAGCCGAACGTGAGCGGGCAAAAGTTTGGTACACCGTTCCAGCCTACGTACAGTTTAGGGATAAACAGCAAATCCGACGTTCAACAGGAAGCATGGGCATTCATCAAGTTTTTGCTTTCTGATGAAATGCAGGCTTCCCCGAATCTCACGGGAATACCAATGAATAAAGGGATCACCGATAAAAAATTCAAGGAAACTCTCCAAAAAATCGAGAACGGAACGCTGGAAACCATGATCCCACTAGACATGCTGCCGGATGGCGAAACGGTAAAAAAACGGATTGAAGCGGTAGAGAAGCTGATCTCGGAAACCAATTTTCGAAGATCTAGCGATATGAAAGTGATAACGATCGTCATGGAAGAGTTCAATAGCTTCATGAGCGAACAGAAATCGGCAGAAGAAGTAAGTAAACTTATCCAAAACCAAGTGAAAACGTATTTGAATGAATAACGGAAGAGGGGGAGATCGTTAGTCGATCTTTCCCTATCATGAGTTATAGAGGCAGTGAAGAAATGGGGGAGCAGCAGATGTTACTGCAGGGAAAACAACGCTGGGCAAGTATAGGGCTAATCCTATTCTTTGTGCTGCTGGCCGGTCTAACATTATTCAGTAATACCCTAGAGACGGCAATGCTGCCGAAAGTGACCACCGAGAATCCTTCAAGTAAGCGTCTAGTGCATCATATTAAAGGCAGCGGCATCCTCACACCGAAGAAGCTGAAGACATTGAACAGTGATAACGGCTGGTTGATCAGCGAAGTGCATGTGAAGGAGAATGATCGCGTACAAAAGGGCCAGCTGCTAGTGACTTTCGACAGCACCAAGTCACAAGAAGAGCTGCTTGAAGCGGAATACCAACTCAAGAAACATGACTTGAACCGGGAAAAGCTGAAAGAGCAGTACATTGTCGCTGGAAATGCTGAAGACGAAGAAGGGATGATCAGTGCCAAACGGGAACTGGATATCAACACATTGGATCGGAACAGTCTCCAGCGCAATATAGAACGGCTAAAACGTGAGCTAGGTAAAAGCCGGACCATACATGCTCCGTTTGATGGAAGGATTATTGAATTACCGGCGGAGCGAGGAATGATGATTGGACAGGGACAAAAACTCATGACAATCGTCCAGCTAAGTGAAGGATATGAATTTTCTTTCACATTAGATAAGGATGCGGCAGCAATGCTGCAGCAAGGTGAGAAGATTCCTGTTCAATTGAAAGGAAAAGAAAACAAGAAATTTACCGGTACACTATCCAAAATAACAATCGCCACTTCAGGCCCAGGACCAAATGACCGGGGAGAGGGCGAGCAAAACGCGCCTGAGAGCTCGGATAAGCGGAAAATTGTTATATCGTTGCCGGCGGAAGGAACGGAGGGAGATGAAGAGGCAGCAGTAGTTGTACAAAAGGAGCCCGCAGAGCAAGGATTGGTGATTCGGAGTGAGCTGATCAAAAGTGATGGAGAAAGCAGCTATGTATGGGTGGTCCGTGAAAATAGAGGCACGCTTGGAACGACCTACAGGGTTCAAAAGGCTTATGTTGTCAAGGGTGACACCGTGGATAAAGAAACGATTATTTTGGGCGGGCTTTTGAAGGATGAGCAATTGATTGCAGAATCAAGTGAGCCCTTGCAGGAGGGCAATCGGATAAGACTAAAATGAGAAAGACTGAAAGCGGGAGGGAGTGTAATGAACAAACTTAGAACGACTGGTGCGGCCATACTGCTCTGTACAACTCTTTTCATCCAGACAGCGGGCTATGGGGGTTACACGACTACTGCAAGTGCTGCTCCAACTGCACCTCAAGGTTTTACACTGGATCAGTTAGGGACAATCGCCCTGAAAAACGGGGTTAGCGTCAAATTGACCGATGTCAATCTGATGGAACAGGACAACGGTAATATATTGACCTACTCATTGAGTTATACCAATGGTACCAATAGCAGCGTTCTTTTAAAAGACTATTTCAATAAAGTGACTACTCCGGGAGGTACCGTTGTCCAGGGCAATACAGTGACCAGCAGTACCTATGCTAAATCTATTCCCGCTAAATCTACTCAGAGCGTCACTTATTATGTGAATATAGGCAAGGCTAATAAGATTAACGGGATGAAGATATCCTTATATACTTGGGATTTCAACAGTGCAGATTTCCGGAGACAGCTGGGGACCTTTACCGTTCCTGCTGCCTATTCTATCATCGTTCCCCAAGATCAGAGTAAAAATCTTACACTGAACAACCAGCCGGTTAGCACCAAGGCCGAGAGCTTGCAAATCTACAAATATAATGGGAAAGTATATGCAAAAGTAGGCATCAGCTTCTCCAATCTTGGAACGAAGGCCCTTGAGGACTTGAATTTAAAAGGATACCTCGCCTCGGTGGGAGGCTCGATCTTTAAGCTGTCCTTGGATGATACGGCAGGAGCGAATCATAAAGTGCAGCCCAAGGAGAAGAAAACAATCTTTTTCCTGACAGAAATCCCTTCTTATATTAAAACAGATAAAATGCGCCTACAGTTCTCCCAGGAGGACAGTGCGCTGAAGATTGAGCTACCGGTGGCCAGCTATAATCTTCCGGCAGCTACTACGCCAAATCTCGTGGTTCCAAGTACCGTGGTGAAGAAGATTCTGATTAGCAATAACACTGTAGAAACTGAGCTGAAAAGTGCAAAGGTAGCTGCAAGCGGCAATTCGGCCAAGTGGGCGCTAAAATTCCGGGTGAAAAATAGCGGCAATAAATCCGTTACGCTGCCTGCATATAAGCTTGAAGTGAAAGCGTCGGAAGGCTTCAGCTTCCCCGTAGATTCCAAAGCATTCGCAAGTCTGACGCTAAAGCCACTGGAAGAGAAGACTATCGACCTGACTGCTGAGGTACCATTATCAATAGATCAGGCTAAGCTACAGTTACAGTTGGTAGAGCCTGCTGCGGAGGGGAAGATTATTTTCCCGACTGCTTACTATCAGATTCCGTATTCGCTGCAAAGTAACCAGTGGCAGGATTCAGAATATATGGTAGATAACAATCATGGCAAGTTCGGTGTGAAGTTTGTAAATATTCAACGGCTGCCATGGCTTGATAAAGATCAAATGGTGGTCAAAATCAACATTCGCAACCTGCAATCGACTTCCGTGCAGCTCCCTACCCTTAAAGGGATTGTCATGGCTGAAGACAACAATGTCAGTGGTACTTCGCAGGTGGTGACGGAGGATACCCAAACGATTCTGGCTCCGAATGAGACGGTGGCCGTCTATGTGCTGTTCACAGTTCCTTATGCGTATACATTTAATCATTTAAAGATTGAACTCCAGGAAACAGTAGGAGAGGAGAAGGAGAACTTCCTGACCTTGAACACTACCCAACTGTATAACCAGGTAAAAGAGATCGAACCTCTTAGCCCCTTCAAGCTAGAGTTAGTAGGGAAGAAAGCAGAGGTCGTTGAGCTACTTACCACTGTCTATCCGGGCACGGGCTCCAATATTATGTATACAGAGCTGGTTATGACAAATGAGGAGAAGCGCAGAGCCGATCAGGCGCAGCTTGTGGCGTACTACAAAACGCAGGACAATTACTACTATGAAGCGAAGGTCAGCCAGTCGGAAACGCCACCGGGTCCTAACGGGAAAAGCTTGGTGACCGTCTGGAGTAAGATTCCCGCGAATGTGGACCCCTCAAAGCTGGTACTCTATCTGGGCGCAGGGGTGGCTGATGGTAAGCTAACCTCTCCTGGTGGCAAACCGACCGGTTTTATCAACACGGTGTCGCTAGGTCTGAACATGGTTACTGAGGAGCCGCAAAACAATCTGCTGGGCATAAATATGTCTCCATATACGTTATCCATTACGGATGCGAATGCCACAGTTACTGTTGGCAGCGATACACTGAATGCGGTGTTGAATTATAATCTTGAAGTCAGCAATTTGTATGAAGCCGGTCCATATGAGCATAAGCTTGTGCTGGAACTCGTTGATCCACTGGGGCAGTCGATGTCTCAGACGCTGAATTTTGGTACAGATCTTCAGGTAGGGAGCTTCAAACGATATGCGATGACGTTAACTAGTAATGGATATAAGACGCTGGATGGAGGAGCAATACGGTTGAATGTATACGATGAGTTCCAAGGACAGCGGAAGCTGTTGGCGACACAAACGTATAAGCTTACTACATTAAGAAAGAAAACCGACCAGCTATAATGAAATGTTGTTATTAAAAAAGATAGAGAAGAAGCCGTGAGGGAAGTCTCACGGCTTCTTTACGTGCTATATAAGATGAATAAAGAAGCACTAATTAGCTCTATTATTGATACGGAAAGTGCGTGGGGTCAGACCGATCTCCCGTTTGAACATGTTGCAGAACTGGGCGTCATTCACAAAGCCTGAAGCAGCAGAGACTTCAGAGATGTGCATTTGTGTGTGCTTGAGCAATGATTTGGCATAGTCCAGACGCTTTAAAAGAAGATAACGCAGCGGCGAACAACCATAGCGTTCTTTGAATAAATGGCGGAACCGGTCATAGCTATAGCCGGACATCTCTGCCAGGGAGCCAATCGGCAGTTTTTGCCGATAATGCTCGTCCATATAATTCATAACATATTGTACACGGTCCTCCGAAAGCGAGGGTGATCCTGTAGCTCCCAGCAAGCGGAGTAAGTGAACAGTGATTTCGCTCATCTGAAGATTCAGCAGCTCCGCGAAACCGTCACGCTTCCGGCAAAACTCCTCTTTCATCCGGAGCAAGTTCTGCAATACAGTCTGTTCTTTATCATCTTCATAAACCCCAGCCAGCGCATTCATCTGCGGGTTATCGCAATGAAAACCTACGAATAAAATATCGGCCTCAGGCTGATGGTTCTCGTCATGCTTGGTATTTGGCGGGATCAGTGAGAAGGATGAGTTACGAAAATGATAGCTTCGTGTCCCAACGTTACAGGTTCCCAATCCCTTTATATAATAAACCAATTCGTAGCATTCATGCTGATGCGGGGGGATATAAGTTCCAGATTCATGCTCTGCGCTTACAATATATAGAACACGTACCATGTTGATCCTCCTTGTTGAGTCTTTTAGCCGAATCGTACAAAAATATGACCGAAACTATATAATTATTTGTAATGATATTTGTTATGATCGTATCAGTTAAACCGAATATTCGCAACCTGACCGGCCATCTCGTTCGGAAATTGATTCGGTTTATGCAGGAGAATATCATGAAAACATCCGTTTTGTAATGAAAAAAGGATAAAATCATGATTATCATTATTTGGTTTACATTTTCAAACTAGAAATAGACTAACGTAAATTGTGCAAATCTTTGACTATCGGAAAAGACGGGTCCTGACAGAACGACCAACTACAAACAGGGGTGTGACTAGGGAAATGAAAAAGAAGGTTCTGGCATTAATGCTACTGACAGTAATGGTACTGGTAACGGCATGTGGTAGCGGTGCATCCAATAATGGGACGTCCACAACGAATGGAAACCAGACGGCAGAAGGCGGAGAAACGGCTTCGGCTGGTAAACTGAAGGTCGTATTGATTATTCCAGGCACGCTGGGAGATAAATCTTTTTTTGATGCGGCGAATAACGGTCTCCAGAAAGTGAAGGAAGAGCTCGGTGCAGAAACCAAGGTCGTTGAGATGGGCACAGATAAAACCAAATGGGAGCCTACGTTCAATGACATCGCGGCTGGGGACTGGGACGTAATCATCTCCGGTGGCTCTGAGATTACAGAAATGTTCAACGCTACAGCAGAGGCCAATCCGGATAAAAAATTCATCAACTATGATACGGACATCGATGAGGCTCCGGCTAATATGTACAACATGTCTTACGCGACTAACGAGGTGTCTTTCCTTGCAGGCGCAGTTGCAGCTTTGGCAACACAGTCTGGTATGCCGAATGCCAACAAAGATAATGTAATTGGTTTTGTAGGTGGTATGGACATCCCTGGGATCAATGCTTTCCTGGTAGGATACATTCAAGGTGCACAGTATGTTGACCCAAGTGTAAAAGTAGCAGTGTCCTATGCAGGTGACTTCGTCAACCCGGCCAAAGGCAAGGAACTTTCGCTGATTCAATACAACTCCGGTGTAGACGTGATTTTTAATGTAGCTGGTGGTACAGGCCTCGGCATCTTCGATGCAGCTAAAGAGAAGAAGAAATATGCGATTGGTGTCGATTCCGACCAAGCGGCGCTGATTAAAGATACTGACGCTGAAAAAGCCAATCTTATCATTACTTCGGCAATCAAAAAAATTGATATGGCGATTCTAGGGGCAGTGAAAAAGCTCCAGAACGGTACCCTTGAAATGGGTAAACGAGATGTACTGAGCTTCGGGGATGACGGTGTGGGAATTGCCGAGAACGATATCTACAAAAATGTTCTGCCAGCGGACCTCCAAGCCAAAGCGGATGAAGTGAAGCAAAAACTCATTAACAAAGAAATCAAGGTAGATAACGCAATGGGGATGGAAACTTCGGAAGTAGAAGCGATCCGTAATGCGGTTAAACCTTAATTCCATAAAAGATCAATATTCCAAAATATAAGTTTCGACACTGATTGTCATGACTTCCAAGTTGAAAGGCGTTGAGACCTATGCAAACCGCTCTGCTGGAGATGCGGGGAATTACCAAAGTATATCCAAACGGCGTTGTTGCGAACAAAGATGTTCATTTTTCGCTTCGTGCAGGCGAGATTCATGCGATTGCCGGTGAAAATGGGGCGGGCAAGTCAACACTCATGAAAATCATTTTCGGCATGGAAGAGCCGAGCGAGGGCGAGATTTTTATCAAAGGCGAGAAGGTGCGGCTGCAATCTCCTCAGGATGCTATTGATCGCGGGATCGGCATGGTGCACCAGCATTTTATGCTGGTGCCTTCATTCACCGTGGCCGAGAACATGGTGCTGGGGATGGAGCCGCGCCGGGGTGTTGGCATCAACTACGCCGAAGCTGTACGGATGACCGAGGAGACGGCACGCAAATACAATCTTGCCGTGAATCCCAAGGCGAAGGTGGAAGATCTGACCGTCGGCATGAAGCAGAAGGTCGAAATTCTGAAAGCCTTGCTGCGCGGCGCCAAGATCTTGATCTTGGACGAGCCTACGGCGGTACTGACGCCACAAGAGACAGAGGAGCTGTTCCGCGAGCTGACGCAGCTTAAGGAGCAGGGCCATACGATTGTTTTTATCTCGCATAAGTTGAAAGAGGTCAAAGCCATTTGTGACCGGATTACGATTATGCGCAGCGGACGGAGTGAAGGGGTATTTCAGACGGCTGATGTTACTGAGCAGGAGATCTCACGGCTAATGGTTGGCCGGGATGTGGTGCTGAAATACGATAAAGAAACAGCTCCGGATGGTGGTCCGGTACTGACAGTTGAGCAATTGAACGTCAACGATCAGCAAGGTAAGACATTACTCACAGATATCAACTTCGCGGTACATGGTGGCCAGATTGTCGGGATTGCCGGAGTCGAGGGCAATGGGCAGACACAACTGGTTGAAGCCTTGACCGGCGGACTTACCGGGGTGTCCAGCAGTGGAGCTGTGAAGGTAAAAGGAAAGGACATCCTTAATTCGAGCCTGTTGGATATCCGTCAGCAGGGCGTCGCTTATATCCCTGAAGATCGGATGCGCCAGGGGGCCGCCGGAGAGGCTAGCATTTCCGATAACCTGATCTCTACTCGCTACCGCTCCAAAGAGATGAACCGGGGCCCGTTTCTGAATGGATCAAAGATTGCCGCACTGGCAGCTTCGCTCGTTGAGGAATTCAAGGTGCGCTGTTCTGGTCCTGCTCAGCAGATCGGAATGTTATCGGGAGGCAATATGCAGAAGGTGGTTGTTGCCAGAGAATGTTCAACAGGTCCTGATTTATTGATTGCTGAGCAGCCTACTCGGGGTGTTGACATTGGCGCCGCTCAATTCATTCATAAGAAGCTCTTGGAGCTGCGGCAAGCTGGCAGTGCTGTCCTGCTCGTGTCGGCAGACTTGAACGAAATCCTGGAGATCAGTGATGTTCTCTTGGTCATGTATGAGGGGCAGATTGTCGCTTCCTTCGAGAAGCCTTCTGCAGTAAGTGAAGAGGAGCTTGGATTATATATGCTGGGAATCAAGCGGCAAAATGAGCGGCAGACCGGGGAGGCCACAGAACATGTTTAAATCCAAATATTTCGAGGTCATCCGGACAACCGCAGTCATTGTGATCTCACTGGCGATTGCCTTTCTAATTATTTCGCTCGTCAGCGACCATCCGGTCAAGACCATCGGGATTTTTCTGCTGGAGCCGCTTTCAACTAAAGGACATATCGGCAATGTCGTTGAGATGGCCATCCCGCTCATGTTTACGGGGCTGGCGGTATCGCTGCTGTTCCGTGCGAACATGTTCAACCTGGGTGCGGAAGGTATTTTCTATTTCTCGGGCGTCGTAACTTCTGTGCTGGCGATCCACTTGACCCTGAACAGCTGGCTGCATCCGCTGGTGGCGATTGCCGCCGGATCAATTGTCGGAGCGCTGCTGTCGGCGATTCCGGGGATACTTAAGGCCAAATGGAATGCCAATGAGCTGGTGACCTCCTTGATGTTCAACAATATTTTATTCGGCATCGGATTGTATCTGTTGAACTATCATTTGCGGGATGCCAAGGCCTTCGCCAACGTCTCTTACAAATTCGAGAAAACGGCGCAGCTGAGCAAAATTTTTCAGGGCACACGCATTCATACCGGACTCATTATCGTGGTCGTGCTGATTGTGCTGGCGCATCTGTTTCTTTATAAAACCAAATGGGGCTATGAGCTGCGCATGACGGGAATCAACCGGGAGTTTGCCCGCTACTCCGGCATGAAGACAGCCAAAGTTATTATTATGGTCCACCTGATCGCCGGATTTATCGCAGGCATGGGCGGATCGGTGGAGGTGCTCGGGATGTATAGCCGCTTCCAATGGACGTCTTTGCCGGGTTACGGACTGGATGGGGCGCTGGTGGCGATGCTGGCTAAGAACAATCCGTTGTCTGTCATCGCATCAGCGCTCTTCCTGGCCTATATCCGGATCGGTGCGGATCTGATGTCCCGCCTGTCAGATGTCCCGTCAGAGATGATCTCGATCATCCAAGCGGTAATTATTCTATTGATCTCGGCGGAGCAGTTCCTGAAGTTCTGGAAGAACCGGATGCTGCTGAAGGAGGCCAAGGAAGCATGAACAGCCTGCTTAATGTTATTTTGACAACAGACTTTGCGTTCTCGGTTCTCCGGGTGACCACCCCGATTCTGTTCGCGGCCCTGGGGGCCCTGATCTCCAATCGTGCGGGCATCATTAACATCGGGATGGAGGGCATCATGCTTGTCTCGGCCCTGGCCGGTGTTATTGTCAGCTCCTATAGCGGGAGCGCTTGGGTAGGACTACTGGGTGCGGTACTGGCAGGAACGCTGATTGCGGGAATTCTGGCTTTTTTCACCCTCCAATTCAAAACCCATATTATTCTCGGCGGGGTAGCGATCAACATGTTCGCCTCGGGCGGTACGGTGTTTCTACTGTATCTGCTTAGCGGAGACAAGGGTTCATCTACTTCGCTGCCAAGCAAGGTGCTGCCAAGTATCGATATCCCTGTTCTAAAAAATATTCCTGTGCTGGGCCCGATCCTGTCGGGACATCACATTCTGACTTACTTATCCATCGTAGCGGTCTTCGTCGTCTACTATCTGCTCAACCGTACGCCGCTGGGGTTGCGTATCCGTTCGGTCGGAGAGAATCCGCATGCGGCGCAGTCGGTCGGTGTCAGTGTCGTGAAAATCCAGTATATGGCGCTGCTGCTCAGCGGATTTTTTGCCGGACTGGGCGGGGCCTACATGTCGATGGGCTATCTTTCGCTCTTCACACGGGACATGGTGGCTGGACGCGGCTGGATTGCCATTGCGGCAGAGTCGATGGGGCGAAGCACAACGGTAGGCACGGCGCTGACGTCATTGTTGTTCGGGGCAGCGGATGCACTTTCGAATGCCTTGCAAGTTCTTAAAATTCCAGCCGAGCTGATTGCTACACTGCCTTATGTAGCGACAGTCATCGGACTGGTCATCTATGCGGTCTCCGAGACGCGGAAGAAGAACCGCAAAGTGAAAAGTCCGGTCGTTAAGTAGAAATAGTGGAGAGAACCTAAACAGACGGACATACAGATCTACAAAATGAGGAGCGAGACAACTATGGCTACACCTATTATTATCGATTGTGATCCGGGTCATGATGATGCGATTGCGATTCTGCTAGCCTATGCACACCGGGATCAGCTGGATATCCGGGGAATTACGACGGTGGGCGGCAATCAGATTCTGGATAAAATCACGGATAACACGCTGAAGCTGCTCAGCTTTATCAACGCCGACATCCCGGTGGCCAAAGGTGCTGCTGCACCGCTGCTTGGCAAGCTTGTAACCGGAGAAGCAGCGCATGGTGAGTCAGGCATGGATGGTCCGTTGCTGCCACCTAGCAAATTCCTTCCGGTAGAGCAAGGTGCGGTGGAATTCATGCTGAATATCATCCGTTCTTCCGAAGAGAAAATTACACTGGTGCCTACCGCACCCTTAACGAATATCGCCCTGCTGCTTACGGCTTACCCTGAAGTGAAGGAGAAGATCGAGAAGATCTCCCTCATGGGCGGGGGCTTGGCCTACGGCAATGTTACCGCAACTGCGGAGTTCAATATTTATGTAGACCCGGAAGCGGCACGCATCGTGTTCGAATCCGGTATTCCGATTACGATGAGTGGCCTGGACGTGACGGATAAGGCGGCTATCTTTGAAGAAGAGATCGAGGCACTGAAACAGCGGGGTCCGGTCTCGGTTATGGTAGGTGAACTGCTCGACTTCTATTCCATCTTCGGTAAAAAAATGGGCTTTGTGGGCAGCGCCCTGCATGATCCTTGTGCCATCGCCTGGCTGCTGCATCCTGAGCTATTCACCTCTGAGAAGCTCTATGTAACCGTGGAGACAGAGGGCAAATTGACCCGGGGGATGACTGTTGCGGACAGACGCAAGAAGCCTGACCGTCCAGCCAACACGGAGGTACTGCTGGGTGTGGACCGCGAGGCATTCATGAAGCTGCTGTTCGACTCACTTGAGCGCCTGGATCAAGAGCTTCTGCGTTCTGCGGAAGGGAACTAGCTTATGGCAGGTTGGGAGACACTGCGCGAGACCGTGCGGCTGGAGATGATCCAACGCGGGGAAGAAGGCTGCCGCACGGATGGTTTTGCTGGTAAGCTGGAAGCAGCCGGAGACGATGAAGCGAAGCTGATGCAGGTCTACGAGGAACTGATGCAACTGGAAGTAGCTGAGGATTTCCCTTATCGGGAGCCTTCTGGGCTGGAGGACATTCGCGCGCTTCGTCCAGAGGGTCCGCGTAAGCTGGACACCGGGTGGAGCGAGTCGGAATGGCGCGATAAATTCTACGGCGCCTGGCTCGGGCGCAGCGTCGGCTGCGCACTTGGCAAGCCGCTGGAATACTGGGATTATCTCTATGGCAAGGACGGTCGTCCCGGCTGGGAGAATGTCGAGCTGTGGTTCCGCGGGGCCGATGCCTGGCCAATTAAGGGCTACACGCCGGGACATTCGCGGGCTGCCGCAGAGTATGGACTTGGCTTAAGCGAATGGACTTTTGCGAGCACAGCAGAGACCATCCGGTATATGGAAAGCGATGATGACATCCGCTATACGGTGCTTGGCCTCCTGCTGCTGGAGCATAAGGGGCTGGATTGGGATTCATGGGATGTCGGCAAGCTGTGGCATCGCCACTTGACGTATAGCCAGGTCTGCACGGCGGAGACGCAGGCCTATATGAACTTCATGCAGGAGACGAGTCACCTGCATGGCGGGAAGCCGGCGGATTGGAGCCGGCGGCAGGAGCGGGTACGGATGCATCTGAATCCGTACCGCGAATGGATCGGCGCCGCGATTCGCGCCGATGGGCTGGCCTACGGCGCAGCGGGCCACCCTGAGCTGGCGGCGGAGCTGGGCTGGCGGGATGCCTCCTTCTCCCATGAGAAGAACGGCATCTACGGTGAGATGTTCAACGCGGCGATGATTGCCGCCGCGTTCGCTGAAAGCGATAACGAGCGGATCATTGAGATCGGCTTGAGTGAAATTCCGCACACCAGCCGCCTCGCCAGCGATGTGCGGCGCGGTGTAGAAATTGCCCGTTCTGCGACGAGCGAACGGGAGTTGGTCAGCACCATCTGGGATACCTTCAGCCATTATGATGCGGTGCACACGAACAACAATGCGGCTCTGGTGGCGGCGTCGCTGGTGTATGGCGGGGACGACTTCGAGAAGGCTGTCGTGACTTCCGTGTACGGCGGCATGGACACCGACTGCAACGGTGCGACGGTCGGCTCCATTATGGGCGCGAAGCTAGGGGCGAGTCAGTTGCCGCAGAGCTGGACAGGACCGCTGAACGATACGCTGTACGCGGATCTGCCCGGCTTCCATCCGATTGCGATCTCGGAATGTGCCGAGCGGAGTTATCAGGTGTTCCTGAAGCTGCGCGAGGAATTTGAGGCGTCTGCTAAGGCATAAATCGTTGAGGACTTGGAGACTATCTGGCTTCGAGGAGTAATTCTAAAGACTGCTGTTCAATTGCAGTCTCTAGAATTACTCTTTTTTTCATAGGGAATGGTGGAATAGATAGAGCCCATTAAAAAACAAACATAGCTAAGAAAAATAGCCAAGAAAAGAGAGAGCTTATAAGAAGGATCGAAGTGTAATTAACGGCATTTTCGTACCTTAAATCCTCTGCAGCTAAGGGTTAGCAGAGATTAAGTGCAATATTGTACCTTAAATCTTCCAGAATACCCCGTCCAGCGTGTTTTTTCGAAAAATAAGATACAATAATGCTCTTATTTCCCTCATTCTCCTATTTTAAAGAAAAATAAGGTACAAAAAGGCTGTTAGTTGGGGAGATGGCTCCTCTTTTTCACTGTTTAGACGATGGCAGGTGAAGGGGAATATACTGCTTCTAATGATATCGCTGGGTTTGAACAGCCATGGTTAGAGGTCTTGCTGAAGACGGTCTATGTTCCGGTGCCAGCTTTCCTATGGAAGGCTGAAGGCTGCTTTCATACGTTCTTTCCACTTACACAGTTCCAAACTTCCTCGTCCGTTCATCTTCGCTTTTTGTTAATTTCTTTTGTTCGGTTTATATAGGTGTTTTATGTAAAATACTTGCCAGGTACCTGTAACTTGAATATGATAGGAGTAAGAAAACTGTTGATCCGCAGGTTCATACTGTCATTAAACATTATAACGTTATAATGAATGAGGTGGGAGAGTTGGAAGAAAGGCTCGTGCTTCGTAATTTAAAAAGCATCAATGGGCAGGCCCTGGATATCATCATAGAAAATGGCCGAATTGCAGACATTACGGAGTCTGGGGCAGGTCGTGGACAGCAAGTGTGGGATGGGGCTGGAGCTTATGTGAGCAGCGGGTGGATTGATATGCATGTGCATGCCTTTCCCGAATTTCATCCCTATGGTGACGAGATTGATGCAATAGGTGTGCGACAGGGCGTCACCACGATTATCGATGCGGGGAGCTGCGGAAGCGACCGGATCGCCGAGCTTGCTGGCAGCGCGAAGAATGCCAAGACCCGTCTGTTTGCTTTTCTGAACATTTCCCGGATCGGGTTGCAGCGGGTGGATGAATTGTCCCGGCTGGAATGGATCGACAAGATTAGCGTTCAGGAAGCCGTGCAGAAGAACCGCTCATTCATCGTCGGATTAAAGGCAAGAATCAGCCAAAGCGTGGTGGGAGAGCAGGGCATTGAACCACTGCGCAGAGCCAGAGAATTGTCTGACGAAACAGGGTTACGGCTCATGGTGCATATCGGCTCCGGTCCCCCGGAGATCGAGGAGGTGGTGCCGCTGCTTGATCGCGGAGATATCATTACTCATTATCTGAATGGCAAGAGCAATAATCTGTTCGACGAAGAAGGTCAACCCCTGAAGGTGCTGCAAGAGGCGATTGCGCGGGGTGTTCATCTGGATGTGGGCCATGGGACGGCAAGCTTTTCCTTCAAAATCGCTGAAGCGGCGAAGCGTCACGGCATTCCGCCGGATACCATTAGCACCGATATTTATCGCGGCAACCGGCTGAACGGTCCGGTCTACAGCTTGGCGAACGTGTTGTCCAAGTTTTTGTATCTGGGCTATTCACTAGAGGATACGCTTGCGGCAGTCACTACACGGGCAGCGGATTGGCTTGGCAAGCCGGAGCTGGGCCGGATAAGGATCGGAGAACCTGCCAACCTTACATTGTTCACCGTAGAGAACGGCCCAGCCGTACTGGTGGATTCCGAAGGAGAACAAAGAAATACAGACCAACTCATCCAGGTTAAAGGAGCTGTTGCACATGGAGAATTCATTGAATGCGAAGTACGGGCTTAAGCGTGTTATTAATGCCAGCGGACGAATGAGCATACTGGGAGTATCGGCACCCACCAATACCGTTATGGAGGCTATGAAAAAAGGCGGGCAGAGCTATGTGGAAGTTGCCGATCTGGTCGATAAGGGGGGCGATTATATTGCACGTATTCTCGGCTCCGAAGCCGCAGTGATCGTGAACTCTGCTTCCAGCGGAATCGCGCTGTCGGTAGCCGCCTTGGTAACGCAAGGCAACCGCCGTATCAGCGAGCGTCTGCATCAGGATAAGATTCTGCGAAATGAGATCATTATTCTGAAAGGCCATAATGTGCAATACGGTGCGCCTGTGGAAACGATGGTGTACCTGGGCGGAGGCAAACTGGTCGAGGTTGGCTATGCCAACGAAGGCCGAGGCGAGCATATTGAGGATGCTATCAGCGATACCACCGCAGCGATTCTCTATGTGAAATCACATCATGCGGTCCAGAAAAATATGATCTCTGTCGAAGAAGCCTGGGAGATTGCCCAGCGGCGGGGTGTTCCTCTGATTGTTGATGCGGCAGCCGAGGAAGATATCCACAAGTACGTGAAATGTTCTGACCTAGCCATCTATAGCGGCTCTAAAGCGATTGAAGGTCCCACTTCCGGCATCGTTGCCGGGCGGCGTACTTATGTCGAATGGCTGAAGGTACAGCTGCACGGCATAGGACGGAGCATGAAGGTGGGCAAGGAGACAGCCTTTGGATTGCTACAGGCGCTGGACGAATACATCGTTAAAGAAGACCGCAGCGAACAGGAAAAAGCACTACTCCAAACCCTGCTCACGCTGAACGAAGTGCCTGGTGTGAAGGTGACAATTGTGCAGGACGAGGCGGGACGCGCAATCTATCGGGGGCGTGTGCACCTGGATCAGACGCAGACTGGAATTAGTGCTGTAACAGCTGTCCAGAAGCTGAGAGAGGGCGATATCGCCATATATACTCGGGACTATGGTGCAAGACAGGGCTATTTCGACATTGATCCGCGTCCGCTGCTGGACGATGACATACAGGTTATCCAATCGGAGATTTATAAATTGGCAGGAGGAAAATAACATGTCCAACATTGCAAAGCGTTTTTATAACAACCGGGTGGCATTAAATGTACTAGCTAAGGATATTGAGAACGCCAAAGATATTTATGAAGCGGCGGAAGGATATGTTCTGGTAGGCGTCCTCTCCAAAAGCTATAAAACAGCAGAGGAAGCTGTAACGGCGATGCGCGAATATGGTAAGGAGATTGATGATGCCGTGTCGATTGGACTTGGTGCCGGAGATAACCGTCAGGCGGCCGTAGTTGCCGAGATTGCCAAGCATTACGGGGGCAGTCATATCAATCAGGTATTCCCCGCCGTGGGAGCTACCCGGGCCAATCTTGGGGGAACAGACAGCTGGATTAACAGTCTGGTGTCGCCTACCGGCCGTCCAGGTTATGTGAATATTTCGACAGGTCCGCTGAGTGCAGCGGGAGAGGAACACGCCATTGTACCGGTTAAGGCAGCGATTGCACTGATCCGGGATATGGGCGGAAATGCGATCAAGTATTTTCCGATGCAAGGCCTGGAGCTTGAAGAGGAATATCGTGCTGTAGCCAAGGCCTGCGCCGAGGAAAACTTTGCGCTGGAGCCAACAGGCGGCATTGATATGGAGAATTTTGAAGCTATTTTGCGGATCGCTCTGGAAGCTGGAGTGCAGCAGGTTATCCCCCATGTGTATTCTTCGATTATCGACAAGGCATCTGGCAAGACGAATATAGAAGACGTGCGGACTTTGCTGCAAATGATGAAAAAGCTGGCTAACGCCTATGCCTAAAAAAATTGCCGCCTTCGGCGAGGTCATGATGCGCCTGCAGGTGCCGGGCCATGATCTGCTGTCCCAGAGCAATATGCTTCGCTACTCCTTTTCCGGGACTGGTGTGAATATGCTGTCAGCGCTGGCCAACTTCGGGCATACGGGCTGCCTGATCTCGCGCTTGCCCCACAACCCGGTGGGGGACGCTGCGGCCGCCGAATTGCGTGGACTGGGAATCTCTACGGAGTTCCTCCAGCGCGGAGGAGATTATATGGGGATGTATTTTCTCGAAAATGGATTTGGAGTACGCCCCGGCCGGGTAACCTATACCAACCGTTTGGAGAGCAGCTTTAATACAGCACCTGAAGGCACATACGATTACGGTGGGATAGCCCAGTCCATCGCTGCCATTCATTTCTGCGGCATTACGCTGGCTATGAACGATGCTGTCCGAAGCCATATGAAAGCACTGGCCTTGGCGGTGAAAGCGCAGGGAGGTCTGGTGATTTTCGATTCCAACTACCGCGCTTCGCTCTGGGGAGCAGAAGGTCATACCCGGGCTAAGCCATACTATGAGGACATGCTGAAGCTGGCGGACATCGTTATGATGACTGAAAAAGACGCCTTGTGGACGCTAGGGATGAGCACGGACAAAGAGGGACGTAAGGCGCAGCTTGAAGAACTCATTCCGGCTGTAGCCGACGAATATGGCATTAAGGTCATTGCCGGAACCCACCGGGAAATCCACGGCGACAATTCACATTCATTGCTCGGCTACATATACAAGGATCAAAGTTTGGTGTTCGCTGATCCCCTAAGGTTCTCTGTATATGATAGAATCGGTGCAGGAGATGCCTACGCGAGTGGAATTATCCATGGGGAATTAGAGGGCTGGCCCGCAGAGCAAACCGTCCGGTTCGCGGCGGTGGCGGGTATGCTCGCCCATACGATCTCCGGCGATACGCCGAAGGCTTCGGAAGGAGATATTCTCCGTGCGATGACGGAAGCCGTAGGCGATGTGGAAAGGTAGTGGAATTTGTCATGAGTTTGTCGAGGCAAGACAGACCGTTGTACCTGCAAATCAAGCATATTTTAAAAGAACGGATTCTTTACGGCGTATATCCGCTAGGGTCCATCATTCCTTCCGAGCCGAAGCTGGAAAAGGAATTTGCCGTCAGTAAGATTACCGTTCGGGGGGCCGTTCAAGAGCTGGTTCAGGAAGGTTTTCTGGAAAAAGGCAGCGGGAGAGGCACCAAGGTCATCCGCAACAAGGAGACCTCCCGGTTGTCCAAGTGGAAGCATTTCACGGAAATTCTCGTGGAGGCAGGGCATACCATCCGCAAGGAGTGGTTGCGTGCAGAAGTGCATCCATGTGCGGAGGGCACTGAGCCATATCGGCTGTTCGGCGGGCGTTGTCTGAAGCTGGAGCGTATTTTTTTCCTTAACGATGCTCCCTACATTTATTATACGCATTATCTGAGCATGACCGTGGAGGACTTAGAGCTATCCAGCTTTAGCGGACGATCTCTCTATGAATGGCTTGAGGAGCAGGGCATTTCACCTGACAGGCTGCGGGATGAATTCTCTGTTGCCCTCGCCCCGCCAGAGGTGGAGCAGAATCTGCGTCTGCCCAGTAATAGCCATGTGCTGAAGAGAACGCGGTATTCCTTTAACGAGCAGGGAACAGCTATGGAATGGAGCATCGGTTATTACAATACAGAATTGCAGAGCTATGTAGCTGACTATGATGTATAGATCTACAAGCTGTGCAGATGTGTAATTGTGCAGACGTTGTTTAAGTATGTGGTATATCAGTAAGCAGTTCGGGTTATAATCAGTAAAATCCTTTTCGCGATTCATTCTCGCGGCGGGGATTTTTTTGTATTCGTGGTGCTTTTCCAAAAGAGGATATATCATTTTTAGAAAATTAATGACACAGACGATAAAATACCTTATTATTTAAGGAGATTTTGAATAAAACAGTTTTTGAATATTTATAGTACAATATTTACCTGATCACTTGCTGCTGCCGTAAGGCATGGGAAGGAGGGGATTTGTATGCTGTCACTGAGCCGTATAAGCAAGAGCTTTGAAGTCAAGGATGGCGTGTATCAGGCGGTAGATTCGGTGACGCTTGAGGTTGAAAAGGGTTCTATACACGGAATTATCGGGGCAAGCGGGGCGGGAAAGTCCACTTTGCTGCGATTGATTAACCTGCTGGAACGGCCGGATGAAGGCAGTGTTAGCCTTAATGGCCGGGAGATGACTGTGCTGCCGGAGAAGCTGCTGCGACAGGAACGACAGAAGATCGGGATGATTTTTCAACAGTTCAATCTTGTAGCGAATGTGTCGGTCAGCCGGAATGTTTCCATCCCTCTGGAACTGGCTGGTGTCCCGAAGACTGAGCGAACGGAGCGGGTGGAGGAATGCTTGCGCTTTGTTGGACTGGCAGATAAAGCCGGGCAGTATCCTGCCCAGCTCAGTGGTGGACAGCGGCAGCGGGTAGCCATTGCCCGTGCGCTGGCGAATCATCCGGGGCTGTTGCTGTGCGATGAGCCAACGTCATCGCTTGATCCGGCAACGACTGCGGAGATTCTTGGAGTGCTGAAGCATATCAACGAGAAGCTTGGGGTCACGATTGTCATCGTCACGCATGAGATGGATGTCGTCAAAAGACTGTGCAGCCATGTCTCCGTGATGGAGGATGGACGAATAGTAGATACCTTCTCCCGGGCGGACGGAGAGTTCCTTCCTGCGGCAAGCAGCTCCGGTTCCTACCGGGAGCAGATTCTTGGCAAAGCGAGGGAAGATCATGCTTGAGAATGCCTTCAAATACCAGGAACAAATGTGGCAGTCTATCGGGGAGACCTTCGTCATGGTCGGCATTTCCGTGGGAGCCGCGGTGCTGCTGGGTCTCCCGCTGGGAACGCTGCTCTATTTTTGCCGGAAGGGTCAGCTGTATGAGAATAAGAAGTTGTCTCTGGTGCTGAACACGCTGGTGAACATCGTGCGCTCCTTCCCATTCTTGCTGCTCGTTGTTGCAATGATTCCTGTGACTCGTCTGATTGTGGGAACGGCTATTGGAACGATTGCGGCCACAGTCCCGTTGTCCATTGTCGCCATTGCCTATTACTCCCGTTTGGTGGAGCAGGCATTGCTGGAGATTCCGCGCGGAACTACGGAGGCGGCGTTATCGATGGGTGCTTCGAGGCTGGGACTGATTTTTAAATTTCTGTATGTCGAGGCCCGTTCAGGGCTGGTGCTGGGATTAACCACCTCAACCATCAGCTTCATCTCGTTCTCCACAGTGATGGGTGTGGTTGGAGGCGGCGGGGTTGGTGACTTTGCGATCCGCTACGGTTACCAGCGTTATGAAACCGAAGTGATGGCCTACGCGATCGTGGTCATGATTGTACTGGTACAGATCGTCCAGTTCAGCGGAAGCACTATAGCGCGGCTGCTGGACAAGAAATAAAGCTTGTATCTATATACAAATATTAAACTGGGGGTAATCAAACTAATGAAGAAGTCTATAATTGCGCTGTTTGCAGTAATGGTATTGATCGTGGCAGGTTGTGGTAACAAAAATACATCCGTGAATGATGCAGCACCGGCACCGACAAGCGCCGAGCCTGTAAAAATTAAAGTGGCCTCGCTTATTCCACCGATGACGGATATTCTGGATATCGTTAAACCGCTGTTGAAAGAAGAAGGCGTGGACATGGAAGTTGTGGTGCTGTCGGATAACGTACAACCGAACGAAGCCCTGGCGAACAAGGAAGTGGATGCGAACTTCTTCCAGCACGTTCCTTACATGAAGCAGTTCAATGACAGCAAGGGTGCACATCTGGTAGCTGTTCAACCGGTGTATAACGCAATCTATGGCGGTTATTCCAAACGGTACAAGAACATCGCTGATCTGCCTGAAGGTGCTACACTCGTCATGGCGAATGACCCGTCCAACATCGGCCGCTCCCTGGTGATGTTCGAAGCTGCCGGACTGATCAAGCTGAAAGAAGGCGTAGGCATTCAAGCTACACAGGCTGATATTACCGAGAATCCGAAGAACTTCAAGTTCAAGGAAGTAGATCTTCTGATGCTGTCCCGTATGCTGGATGATGCCGATCTGGTAGCGATGACTCCGGCCTATGCCAAACCATTGGGATTAACGCCGACAAAGGATGCGCTGATTACAGAGAGCGAGGATTCCGAGTTCGCGATTACCCTGGTAGCGCGTGAGGACAACAAGGACTCCGAAGCCATCCAGAAGCTGGCCAAGGCGATCAGCGGCCCTGAAGTGAAGAAATTCCTTGAGGACAACTACGCGGATATCGCGCTGCCTGCTTTTAAATAAGATCTGTATATTAAAAAGATGATGTGAAAAAGATGATATGAAAAAGGGCCAGCCCGGTGTATTCCAGGTTGGCCCTTTTGTGTGGAACAGAACTATAGGACGCTGTTGTCCCGACCTCTTACTCAGCTTCGCGCAGCCGCTCCACAATAGTAGCTTGGGATAATGTCTTATATGCTCTCAGGGTTACTGTGTAAGCGATGATTAGCAGCACCGGCACGGTGAGTATAAAGGGCAGCCAGCTCATTCTAAATACAGTAAAGGCCATAGCATTGGTAATGCTTTTAGCAACGGTATGGGTCAGCAGTACACCTAATGTTGAGGTTATAAGTACAGTGAACAGCACGTTGTACAGTCCTTCATAAATGAGAACGCGCTTAAGCTGCTTTTTAGTCATGCCGATGCTCTCCAGAACGGCAAACTCGTTTCTACGCGAGAGGACACCTGTAAGCACGGTATTAATATAATTCAGGACGCCGATCAGAGCGATGACGAAGCTGAGACCATATCCTATCGTTTTGAAAATAGTGATGAATCCGCCAAGCTCGGCTTTGTAATCCTCTCTTGATTTTAAGCTCAGCTCATCAGCAGGCTGGACGATCGTTTTGGCTGCTTGCTTCACGCTGTCGAGTTTGGCTGGATCGACATGAAGTGTGGCGGAAACGATCATAGCCGGGTCGCTGTCCGCAAGGGGTTCCTCCTGCAACTCCGAAGACGGTAGAAAGGCGTTGAAGCCATACGCAGAATAATGTTTTGTTGTGGCTGCATAAATACCTTCCTGCTTTAATAAGGTCATCACTTCGTAGCTTTTGCCGAGAGCCGGGAAGGATAGGATATCTCCTGGATGGTAATAGGTATTCACTTCGGAATCATCCTGAAGCGAGGCGGTTGAAATTAGTATATATTTTCCGGAATCGAACTTCATCTGGTCAAATTCGCCTGCGATAATATCGTTATCTACCAGCGTATACCAACCCGGGTCTATTCCGTACAAATCAACAGGTATCTTCCCGGTCTTCATCGTCCAAGCGATAGGGGAATCAGGGACAGCACCAACAGCCAGCGGCTCTAGCACAGCACGGGAGATATCATCAAAAGGAATACGCTGATACCTGTAATAAACTTTATCCACGGATTCAACGCCGTCAATGCTACCAAGCTGATCAGAGAATTCTTCCGTAAGTCTATAGGGATCACCATTACGTCCACCTGTGATGCTGGTCAATACTTCATTCTGAACAAGCAAATCACCGGATATAAAGGTTGCCAGATATTTGTTCACATCCAGCGAAGAGATTACCGTGAAAATCGTGCTAAACAAGACGATGCTGAGAAAGAGTGAAGAGAGCATCAACCCTAATTTCTTTTTACTTCTGAACAAATTAGAGAAAGCCATATGATGCAGCTTCGCTCCATGTTTGGACTTCTTGGTCCTAGTCTTTCTACCACTGTTGATTCCGGCAAATTTCACAGCTTCTACTGGAGAAATACGCGAGGCCATTCGGCCTGGCTTGCTTGACGCAATCCGTACCGTTAGATAGGAGAAGACGGCTGCTCCTACAAATATCCAAGGACTTGAAGAATATACGGTACCGACAGAGCTGCTTGAAAAGCTATTGCCCATGGGTGTGATCAGGCGGCCTAATAGGTAGCCAAGTCCAAGCCCGAACGGTAGGGAGACCAGATAGAGCCAATGGGCCTGAGTGTGAATTATTTTTCTGAGTTGCCGGGGTGTGGTGCCTATGGTCTTCAGGAGTCCGTAAAATTTCACATCACGCACTACGGAAATATAAAAGATATTGTAAATCAGCAAATAACCACTGAGCATGGTGATCAGAATAACTATGATATAAGGAATGGTATTCAAGAGATTGTCAAAAAGAGATACACTGGCATACGCCGGATTCACACCATATTCTACTTTTAATCCAGTGTCAGCTAAGATCCCCTTGATCTTCTCTTCGATATGGAATGAGTTGTCCAGCATGACGCCCAGATCGGATGTGTTAACATAAGAACCAGTTGCTTCATTGTGGTCAGGATCAATTCCGGAAATGTTTTTGTCCGTAAAAGCTTTGGATACGAAAGCCAATCCGGACATCGCCAGATTCTTATCTGTTTCGTAGTATCCTGAGACTGTGAAGCTCTGGCTAATGACCTTCTCATCGGTATCAATGTCTAGCCGCACCACTGCACCCAATTGATGTTTCGCCCCAAGCATGTCCAGCTCCCAGGTGTTCAAGACAATCTCGTTCTCGCCTGACGGCAGTCCACCCTCTATAAAATCGACAAAGGTATGCTTGGCATAGCTGTCGTCAACATGCAGCACCTCAACACGGTTATTTTTGAAAAGAGGGCTGCTAACTTCACCCACCTTAAGAGATACTCCATACTCTTTAATAGAAGGATGTATACGAAGCTGCTCCAGTTCAGCAGGATTTAAATATTTAAAGCCTCCATGAAAATCACCGCCGGTGGTCTGCATCTGTGCGCGTTCAATTGATTCATTGATGCTGAGGGCCATGGTGAACACGGCCGTAATCAAAATCGTCGTCAACACGATGGCACAGATGATAGCCCAATTGCGTGCAGGGTTGGCTTGCAGGCTTTTTCGGGCCAAGCGGGAGATCACTTTGCGGTTATTCGTGACGATCATACGTTGCTCACCTCTGGATTTCCCGTAGAACCGGAGGCGATCATACCATCCTCAATCCGTACAATTCGATCCGCTGTCTGGGCAATTTGCTCGTTATGCGTGATCATCACAATAGTCTGGTTAAATTTCTCACTCATCTGCTTCAACAGAATCAGCACTTCCTGACTGGTCTTGCTATCCAGATTGCCTGTCGGCTCGTCCGCCAGAATGATTGACGGTTTGGTCGCTAATGCTCTGGCAATGGCCACTCGCTGCTGCTGTCCACCTGACAGTTGAGAGGGGAGTTGCTGAAGTTTCGCTTGTAAACCCAACGTACGGACAACCAGATCAAAATAAGGTTCATCTACACGGCCCCCGTCGAGCTCAATCGGCAACACAATATTCTCCCGTACGTTCAGAATAGGCACCAGGTTATAGCTCTGGAATACGAAGCCTACCGATCTGCGCCTGAAAATCGTCAGTTTCTCATCGTTCATGGCAAAAAGATCATGACCGTCCACATAGACTTTGCCCTCTGTAGCCCGATCCAGACCGCCCAGCATATGCAGGAGCGTGCTTTTGCCGCTGCCGCTGGTGCCTACAATGGCGAGGAACTCGCCTTTTTCTACGGTGAGAGATATACCGTCCAGCGCTTTAACTGTATTTTCACCCTTGCCATAATGCTTCTTCAGATGCTCCATTCTTAAAATCGGCATGCTTATTCCTCCCAAGTTAAGTAAAGGTGTTCACTCTCTAGAGAGTAGCAAACAAATCTGACAGGACCGTGACTGGAAACTGTCGGTTCTGACACATTCACCTATGGGGAAGGAAGATGGAGAACGTTGTGCCTTGGCCTGGAGTAGAACTCACCTTGATGTAGCCGCCCTGTGCGGAGATAATTTCCCCCGCTAAAAATAATCCGATCCCTACACCCTCTGCATCCCGGGCATTTTTACCACGGTAGAAGCGCTTAAAAATATGAGGTATATCCACAGGGTTGATGCCACTGCCTGTATCTAAAATCTCGATCACTGTGAACATCTCGTTGCTCTCGGCTGACACATGAATTTTCCCTTCAAGTGCTGTGTACTTTACGGCGTTCTCCAGCAGATTGAACAGCGCTTCGCTTGTCCACTTCGTATCGTGGCGGGCTGCAATCCCGGAATCACAGTTAATGCTGATAGTGATCCTTTTACTTTCTGCATGATTGTACACTTGCGCTACCGCTGCGGTGATGGACGAAAGGATGCCATTAACTTCTGGATGAAGGGCAATCATGCCCGACTCCAGCCGGGACATTTTGATCAGCGATTGAATAAGCCAATCCAGCTTGGCTGACTGTGTTTTGATTTGGCTGGCGAAATGCCGCGGCTCTGCAGCTAGTAGGGGCGTCTCCTCAAGAAGCTGGCTGTAGACCATAATGTTGGAGAGTGGGGTTTTGGTTTGATGAGAAATGTCAGAGAGCAACTCCTTGATGATGTTCTTCTCGGCAGCCATATTCTGTTCGCTTGCTTTAGAGGTCTCTATGTATCGGATTAGTTTATGTTCCAGCGAAGATAACGAAGTCTCTTCATATAGTGTTAGCTGGTCCCGCCCATGAATGGCCCCGTCGACAATATCGTCCACCTTTTGGATATGAGCAGTGAATTGATGCTTCAGGAACCACACCCAGGCAGCACCCAAGAGAATTATTAACACCATGAACAGGAGAGAGACATATAAGAGCTTAAGATTCATCCCATAGAACGAGAGAAGGATGCCTGTATAGACGGATACGATGATAATGAAGAGAACGAAGAAAAGGAGGTAGATCACTTTGCTCTGCAGCACGTATTTCTTCATCCTGGAGTCTGTCCTTTCATCCACATATAGCCCAGACCATAAACAGTTTTAATATAAAAAGGAGAGGAGGGATCATCTTCAATCTTGCTCCGCAGTCGCTTAATCGCTACAGTCAGCGCGTTCTCGTCCACGAAGTCGGCGTCCTCGCTCCAGATTCTATTGATCAGCTGTTCCCTCGTCAAAATGTTCCCGGGGTTAGCGACCAGCACCTTCAGCAGCTTTTGCTCCGTTCTGCTCAGACTCAACGGCTGATTGTGCTTATAATATTGCAGCTTTCCAAAATCGAAGGATAGTGGACCCATTGTTATTTGTTCTTCTTTGCCGGGGGCTGTTCTTCTCAGTACAGCAAGCACTCTGGCACGCAGGATCATTAAGCTGAACGGCTTGGTGATGTAATCGTCTCCTCCGAGCTCAAATCCGGTGACAATATCAGGCTCCAGATCATTGGCGGTTAAAAAGATAATCGGCACTTCGGATACCATGCGAATGCTCTCGCAAAAGTCCAGCCCGCTTCCATCGGGCAGATTAATATCCAGAATAAGCAGATCAATACTGGCGGAAGCCATGATGGCTTCCGCTGTTGCTATATCATAAGCCTGTTTGATGATAAATCCGCTTCGGGAGAGCGTCAGCGCAATTCCCTTGTTCAGACTGAGGTCGTCCTCAACGATCAATAACGTGGTCATTTTTATTCCCCTTTGAGTGCCTGAGATTAATCCAATGGACAAGAAGTAGATGATTAATTATATCTTTCCATAATTTTCTTGTGAAGCTGTAAAATTGGCCTAAACCCGCATTTTTCCGCGTAAATGAGCGCACTTTTAAGCCTGTCCAGCCCTCTAACAGCCTGCAGTCCCATACCTTCCCCGACTAAGGTCCAGTACCAAAAACCGTCCCCGGTCTGTTTTGAAAGAACGCAGATTGCCCTAGAATAAGAGCATAAGGTTAAGGAGAACGAAAGGCGGTGAGAAAAAATGCAAAGAAGACAAGGAAACGGGCTGGCGATTGTACTGATCGTAATTGGTGCCCTCATGCTGATGGGAATTGCGCTTCCTCTGATTCACGGGATATTCAGATTATTGTTCCCGGTATTGCTGGTTGTTCTCGGGTACTACGGAATCAAGAGAGGTCACAAGCTTATTGGTTGGGTAGTATTGTTCGTCGGTGTCATGTCCCTGATCGCGAAGCTTTCCTGGATCATTGGACCGCTTCTGGGAATCGCTTTGGTAGTCTGGGGCATCTCGGTATTGAAGGGAAAGAGATCTGGTACCTACTAATAAATAAATTTACTTAATGAATATAAGCAGGGAGGGAGCAGGAAATCATGAGTGTTTTTCGCCGCATGAGAGATATCACTGTAGCTAACTTAAATGAACGTCTGGAGCAAAGCCAGGATCCCGTGAAGCTGATCGATCAATTTCTACATTCAACACGGGAGGAAATCAGCGAAGCGGAAAGACTTTACCAGCAATATGCCTCGCACACGAAGCAACTGCAGAATCAGGTAAATCAGGCGACTGGCATGAGGGACAAACGTGAGGAACAAGCACTTCTGGCACTCAAAGCCGGTGAGGACCACCTCGCGAAGCTCGCTTTGCAGGAAAAGATTATTCACGAAGAAAAGCTGGAGCAATACAGCGGACTTTTGGAGCAAAGCAAGGAATCCCTGTATGAGCTTGAAGCGCAGCTGAATGAATTGAAACTGGAATATCAGACCGTATATAGCAAACGTCAATATTATTCCGCACGAATGGAGTCACTGCGCTTGCAGCAACGGATGAACCAAAGAGCCAGTGCTTATGGCAATGGCGGTGATGTTCCCAAGATGTTCGGACGTCTGGATGACCGGTTGAATGATTGGGAGCTGGAAGCTAAAAGCCTGCGTGATCTCCGGCGCATGGGTCAGGAATATGCAGTGCAAGCCGGTGAGACGGTAGCCACTGTGCTCGAAAGGGAAATGGCCCGCTTAAAGGAGAAGCTGAACAATGACGGAAAGGAGTAGTACTATGACCCGATTGTATCGTTCAAGAAGAGACAAAGTCGTAACCGGGCTAGCCGGCGGTTTATCGGAAACCATAGGTATTGACTCCACTTTATTCCGAATTCTGCTGCTGATCAGCATTCCGTTCACAGGCGGAACGGTCATTCCGGTATATATCATCGCTGCACTGATCATTCCGAAAGAGCATTACCAGAGTCCATTCGGTCCTGGTGGCCCATTCGGAGGTCCATACGGCGGACCACACTCCGGCAGACCGGAACATGGCCCGCACGGACATGGAGGATATGGTGGTCATGGAGGCCAAGGTGGAAATGGCGGGAACGGCGGATACGGCCACTACGGAAGTCAGTCGAGCTACAACCCTAATTTTGAAAAAAACCAAGCGTATTCTGCTCCAGACTCCGGCCTGGATGCCATGATGAAGGATATTGAGAAGAAAGCCCTGCAAAAAGAAGTGGAAGAGCTTAAACAAAAACTGTCTAAATATGAGAAGGGAGAAGTGTAATCATGGGAGTATTTCAAAGAATTAAGGATATGACTAAGGCGTCGGTAAACGACTTGTTGGATAAGGTAGAGGACCCAATCGTAATGCTCAATCAATACCTGCGCGATATGGAGGCTGAGATTCACGAAGCGGAAGTAACGGTTGCCAAACAAATGGCCAATGAGCGCCGCATGAAACAACGTGTAGAAGAAGCCGCTAAAATGTCCGCACAACGCGGAGCCCAAGCTGAACTGGCGCTGAAGAACGGCCAAGAGGAAGTGGCCCGCAAGCTGTTGGAAGAAAAAATCTACTTCGATCAAAAAGAAGCCGAGTACAGCCAGCTTCACGGTCAAGCTGAAGTTCAAGCCAAAGACCTTGTACGTCAGTTGCATGACATGAAGGATGAGTTCTACAAGCTGCGTAACAAACGCAATGAACTGGTATCCCGTGCCCAAATGGCTAAAGCCAAGAAGCAAATGTCGCAAATCAGCAGTGTGCATTCCATCGAGAGCGGCAGCGCATCCCTTGGATTCCACCGCATGGAAGAGAAGATCATGCAGCTCGAAGCGGAAGCAGATGTCCTGCGTGCACCATACAGTCCTTCTACAGCCTACAGTCCGGTTGACGCTGAGAAGCAACTGAAGGTTGAAGAGCAACTCGCCGCACTTAAAAACAAGCTGAATGGCCCATCCTCGGCGCCTTCCATCAGCAAAAAAGAAGATTAAAGCCTGTTCCCCAAATATAGGCTGATATGATATGCTGAACTAGGAAAAGCCATACGGTATGGAGTCCCCATACCGGTATGGCTTTTGTAGCGGTTATCCGCTTACAGAAATTTGGTTACTGGCAGAAGGCTTTGCAGGCTTTAATTCCCGATGCAATTAGAATTATTTTGCAGCTAGGCGGGCGGATCAGGGGATGCGGGAAGTACAGCGGATGTTGGTCTAGCTACTTTAGAGGGAGAACACTACTATTAGCAATAATGAGCTGTGCTTCGCAAATCCAATTATTATTTATCGGTTAACGTGAATTCAAGATTAGATATAAGATTTAGATAATGAATCGTACGATTTTTGGCATGGTATTTGTAATTAAGAGCATTTTTGTACCTTATATTCCTCATTGTCGGGGGAAATGAGCAAATAAGAGCATTTTTGTACCTTATTTTCTGGAAAATCCGCTGTAACCGGTAAATCAGAAAAATTAACGTACAAAATTGCCCTTAATCGATGCTGATCCTCAGTTACAGCCAATTTAAGGTACAAAAATGCCTTTATTTACACTTTGAAGGTACTCTGGAGGATCTTTTTATTCAATTAGTTTTGCTTCGCAAAACTTAAGTCTATGCTTACGAAGCTATATAAGTTGAACTAAAGAAAGAAACGAAAAGGGGAGAAGGAGTGGAGGGGAAGATTGGAACTGTAGGAGCGCTAGCGATCGCCTTTGTCTCCGGATTTCAACCGCTACAAGCGGTTAAATAGAAGAAATCTGGAGACAACAGCGACCGGAAGTCCAAGCTTCACCGGAACGACGCCGATCCTTATGTTAATATCTTAAGTTCAATATATAGTTTTGCTTCGCAAAACTTTTAGGAGGTGCAAAAATGGATAAGCGGAGCCGTTTGATTGCCATAGGTCTCATCGGCGTTGGCTGTATAATGATATTTGGCAGATGGATTGGCTTTTTCTCCATTGTGGCCCTCCTGTTCCTGCTGCTGGGTATTTACCGCACGACGACAGGCAAAGTGAAGCAAGGCTATACCTTGCTTGGCATCGGCGCGGTCATGCTGCTACTGGATCATCTGGTATTGGTGCTCGGCATATGCCTGATCTCGCTGGTCATCTTTTTTAGAAAATCCAAGAAGCTCCAGCACCAGACAAGGTTTATGCAGAAGCAAAACTTTTCCTCCAGATTTGAATGGGATCGTGTGCCTTGGGTGATGCAGAGTCTTAGTGCCTGGCATGTGCTGGGAGAGGCGGATCTGGATCTTTCTCTTGCTATGGCGGATGACCGGGAGACGATCATGCTCTTTCACGGGATTTTCGGCGATATTGACCTTCATCTGTCAGAAGGCTATGGGGTGGAGATTGAGGCCTTTGTCCTGTTCGGATCGATAGACCTTGGCCTTCAGCGGGATACGGGCATGCTCAACCGGCTGAACTGGAAATCACCCAATTATGAGACCAGCGAACATAAAGTGAAATTTAACGTATCCTATTTAATAGGGGATTTGGATATCAGATTGTCTTGATCATAAGGAAGGGGGCCCCCGGGTGGGAAAGAAGAACACGAATATGATTTCGCGCAGCATGGGTGAGGGGGCTCTGTTCTCCCTTGTCATGCTGCTCGTTATTCTGTATATCATGTATACATATGGTTATTTGAAGCCGTTCGAGAATTGGACGGTTGGGGTACGAACGGCGATTACGATGGTTCTGCTCCCTGTAGGTTTCGGTATGGGCTTCGGGTTCTATCAAGGTTTTCGCGTGAAGCGTAAGCTTGAGCGCCTTCGGGAGACCTTGGTCCTGTGGGAAAAAGGCAACCTGACGCTGTCCATGCCGCAACTTGGCGACGATGAACTCGGCAGGCTCGGTGAACAGCTGAGCCGGATCAGCGTCAAATGGGAAAATCAGGTGAACACCCTCCAGCGGCTGTCCACCAACAATGCGCAGCTTGCCGAGCAAGCGCGTGTCTCAGCGATTATCGAGGAGCGGCAGCGGCTTGCACGGGAGCTGCATGATGCGGTTTCGCAGCAGCTTTTTGCCATCTCTATGACGGCTACTGCGGTGGGTCGTACGCTTGAGAAGGATTTTGATAAAGCTCAGCGTCAGATTGCCTTGATCGAAGAGATGTCGGCAGTGGCCCAGTCGGAAATGCGGGCTTTGCTGCTGCACTTAAGGCCAGTATATCTGGAGGGCAAGGGATTGGAGCAGGGCCTGCGGGAGCTAGTCCGTGAGCTGCAAGAGAAAATGCCCATCGAGATTGTGTTCGAGATGGACCCTGATGTGCATCTGATGAAGGGGATCGAGAACCATTTGTTCCGCATTGTGCAGGAAGCCATCTCCAACACGCTGCGGCATGCCAAAGCTTCCAAGATGGAGATTCGATTACACCGCCGCGGAGATACGGTGCGGTTAACGCTGCGAGATGATGGTGTGGGCTTTGAGTTGGATGAGAACAAGCAGACCTCTTATGGTCTGTCGAATATGCAGGAGCGTATTATAGAGACTGGAGGTTCCATTCAGTTCATCACCGCGCCGGGCAAAGGAACACGCATTGAGATTACTGTACCGGTAGTCAATGAATAGGAGGGAAGGGTAGCAATGGAGGAAATGGAGACATCCATCAAGGTACTGCTAGTCGATGATCATGAGATGGTCCGGATCGGATTGGCTGCGGTCCTGGGTACCGAAGACGGTATTGAAGTAGTGGGAGAAGCAGGAAGCGGGGAGGAAGGCATACGCCTTGCCCATGAATATAATCCTGATGTTGTGTTGATGGATCTTGTCATGGACGGTATGGACGGTATTGAAACGACGAGGCAGTTGATGAAGACATTTCCCGATTGTAAAGTCATTGTACTCACCAGCTATTTGGATGATGAAAAAATGTACCCTGTAATCGAGGCAGGAGCCTTCAGCTATCTGCTCAAAACCTCACGGGCCACTGAAGTCGCGGATGCTATCCGCGCTGCGGCCCGGGGACAGTCTGTCTTGGAATCCCAGGTGGCTTCCAAGATGATGAATCGCTTCCGCAACGATGCGAAAGTAGAAGCACCGGCGTATAAAGAGCTGACGGAACGTGAGATGGAAGTGCTACGTCTGCTGGCTCAGGGTAAATCCAATCAGGATATCGCCGACCAGCTTATTATTGGAATCAAGACTGTGAAATTCCATGTGACGAATATTCTCGCCAAGCTGGATGTGGAGGACCGCACCCAGGCGGCCATTTATGCATATAAAAACGGACTTGCGGAGTAATCCGCAGGTTTTTTTATTACAGGTGAATCAATTTCATAAATCCATAAGTGAGCGTCTAATCATCGATATCAAGTTGTACATGGTTTAGGTATAACTTGATATTGTACCTATTCGGAATGAAATCCGAATTATGAAATGGATTCAGGTTTAAAATCTCTCATCCCCGGCCATCCTGTTTAGTAGATTGCTAGACCGGATGGAGAGGAAGATGGACGATGGGGAACGGGAACAAGGGAGCAGGGAAAGCGACACTGTTGGTGCTATGTTTGAGTTTTGCGGCGATCCTGGTGGCAGGATTCATTAATGAAGCGGAGGCTCAACCGCTTAAGGAAGTGGCCTCAGTACGCGCTGCTGTTGAAGGCGCTGATGCAAGAGACATTGGCGGAGTTAGCGGCATGGAAGAGTCTCTTTCTCTATTATCATTGCTAGGCCAGCAGGCTACGCAACCTGGCACCCCTATTCGTCTTGTTCTGAAATGGCAAGGTGAGTACAGTGAGGGGGATGACGTCCGTGCCGCAGGTCCTCTTACTGCTGTGGAGCTGGCCGAAGACCTTGGGCTAAACATTCCTACTGCTGTTGAAGAACATGGACATCTGATCTACCGTGCTACGTCCTCGCTGACAGAGGATACTTCGATTTCGCTCTTCTGGAGTGAGCTGGGTGAGGGCCACAGCTATGTGATAGCGACTTTGGAGACAGCAGATTTGATTAAGGCAGGAGATTGGCAGAATAAAGCTATACAGGTGGGTAAACTCATGCTGAAGAGTGGGATTGACGCTGAATGGAATGCTTCCCTGCAAGGGACGGCCAAAGAGCAAGGGGAGCCTAAAGAGGCGTTAATAGTGACTGAAAAGAACTTTGCTACCCGGGTTGCGGGGCTGGCTGAAGCAGAGAGTTACGAAGACGAAGCTACCTACAGTCGTTCTTACAAGGTGCCCGGGTTGCAACGCTTTGTCGTCAGCGGCAGTCACAACTTGGGTATGCAGGCGGCTGTCCATAGAGATGGTATCAACAATGAGAACAGAATAACCATCGGTTTTCCCCTGATTACGATAGAATATTAAGAACGACATCATATAAGTTGAATTATAGTCCATAATAAGAAAAGGTGATCGCTTTTGTCGATATCCCGAGGGTAATTGTCAGGAATGTGATAGCATCCTTTTTCGGAATATGATAAAATGGCATCACGCCGTTAAAGTGTTAATGCATGTATCCGGCGTTGAGAATGATTGTCAACTAAATTACATACAGAGAGATGAGGAGCCATGGCTGAAAATCAAACCCTTGATGCACTGCGTACACCCGGTGCTGTATTTTTTATCTTTGGGGCTACCGGAGACTTAGCCCGGCGTAAGCTGTTCCCGGCTATTTACAGTTTGTACCGTGAAGGCAAGCTGGCACATGATTTTGCGGTAATCGGCGTGGCGCGTCGTCCGCGTACTCAAGATGAATTCAGAGAAGACGTGAAAGAATCGATCGGTGAATTCTGCCGTTACCAGGCAGAAGACGAGAGCGAATGGAACGGCTTCGTCCAGCATTTTGAATACAAATCTCTGGACATCAATAATATTGACGGGTTCCGCGAGCTGAGTGCCCAGACAGAAGTGCTTGAAGGCAAGTTTGAAATTCCGGGCAACCGAATTTTCTACCTCGCGCTTGCACCTGAGCTGTTCGGCAGCGTGTCTAACAACTTGAAAGCCGGCGGTATGCTGGATAGCAGAGGCTGGAATCGCCTTGTCATCGAGAAGCCGTTTGGATATGATCTGGAATCAGCAGAGCAACTTAATGAGCAGATTCGTCAGGTCTTCAAGGAAGAAGAGATCTACCGGATCGACCATTATCTCGGTAAGGAAATGGTGCAGAACATTGAAGTGATCCGTTTTGCGAATGCCTTTTTTGAACCACTTTGGAACAACAAGCATATTGCCAATATCCAGATCACACTCGGTGAGACCGTGGGTGTCGAAGAGCGCGGCGGATACTATGATCATGCCGGCGCTCTGCGGGATATGGGGCAGAATCACATATTGCAACTCCTGACCATGATTGCCATGGAGCCACCTAGCCGCTTGCTGGCTGAGGATATCCGTGACGAGAAGGTCAAGGTACTCCGTTCACTCCGTCCTTACGCTAACTCCGAAGAGGTACGTGAGAACGTTGTGCGTGGCCAGTACACAGAAGGCTCGCATAAAGGTAAGACCCTGCCGGCATACCGTCAGGAAGATAAGGTAGATCCGGAGTCCAAGACGGAAACGTATTTCGCTGCCCGTGTATTCGTGGACAACTTCCGCTGGGCTGGAGTTCCGTTCTATATCCGTACAGGCAAACGCCTTCCGGTGAAGACGACGGAAGTGGTTGTAGAGTTCAAGGGTATGCCGACCAACGTCTATCTGGGTCAAAAGCATAAACTGGAACCAAACCTGCTCGTAATCCGTGTAAACCCGATGGAAGGCATCTATGTGAAGATCAATGCCAAAAAACCGGGCTCGGAATCCGAAATTCAGCCACTGGCAATGGATTTCTGCCAAAGCTGTATGGTGGGTATCAACTCACCAGAAGCTTATGAGCGTCTGCTGCATGATGCAGCTCGCGGCGATTCCACTTACTTTACGCGCTGGGACGAAGTATCGTCGGCGTGGTCGTTCGTGGACCGTATCGCCAAGGCTTGGAAGGAAGAGTCCAGCGAACTGGCCTCCTACCCAGCAGGCTCATGGGGCCCTGTCGAAGCGGATCAACTGCTGGAACAGGAAGGATTCCACTGGTGGCCGGTGAACGGCCAAGAAGAAGACAATGTAGTGTGGCGGCTGAATAACTAAGCTACGTAGCTGCACATATGTGTATAAATCTCCCTGCGGAAGCCCGCAGGGAGATTTTTTTGAAAATATAAGAATTATATGTTTCACACTATATATCATCCTTATATTTCTCGCTGAAACGGATATCGTCCCTTAGCGGACGGCAAAGCCATTTCTACTTGAATAACAGGAGTAATCGCTTGGGTGCAAGACATCAGACGTATATTTTACAAGAAACGGATGCTTGTCCTTTGTTTGAAGGCTAAACTAGTCGTTTCTTTTTACAAAGAGGGCTTTTATGTAGATAATCTCTACCCGATTTTGTTATACTTTAAAGGATGCTTGCATTTCATTAATTCTCCAAGTGAAGGGAAATGTAAAATGAGCAAATCACCGATTTGATGCAAACCTGGGGCAATTGAAAAAGCACCATGAATTTTATATATGAAGGGATATGTGCAATGAGTAAAGCTACGAATCAGGATCTGCAGAAGGAAGTGGATAAGCGCAGAACGTTTGCGATTATTTCCCACCCGGATGCCGGTAAAACGACTTTAACGGAGAAGCTGCTGTTGTTCGGCGGCGCGATCCGGCTGGCAGGAACGGTTAAAGCACGGAAGGCCAGCAAACATGCGACGAGTGACTGGATGGAAATCGAGAAGCAGCGGGGGATTTCCGTTACTTCCTCTGTTATGCAATTTGATTATATGGATCATCGGGTGAACATTCTGGATACCCCTGGTCACCAGGATTTCAGTGAGGACACCTATCGTACCCTAACGGCAGCAGATAGCGCGGTCATGCTGATGGACGTGGCGAAGGGTGTGGAGGCACAGACGATCAAGCTGTTCCAAGTCTGCGCCAAACGTGGCATTCCGATCTTTACCTTCATCAATAAGCTGGACCGTGAAGGCCGCAGTCCGTTTGACCTTATGGAAGAGCTGGAGCAAGTGCTGGGTATCCGTTCTGTGCCGATGAACTGGCCGATCGGTTCCGGACGTGAGCTATGCGGAGTATATGACCGGATGAAGAATCAGGTGGAGCTGTTCCAAGGCGATGATCACTCTGTGATCAAGGTACAGAAGGTTGAGAGTTACCGTGATCCGATTATTCGCGAAATGGCCGGAGAATATTTGCATGATCAATTGTGCCAGGATCTGGAGCTGCTGGATATAGCGGGCGACGCTTTTGACTATGAGAAAGTATTGCGGGGAGAACTTACACCTGTATTCTTCGGTAGTGCGATCAACAATTTCGGGGTACAGACCTTCCTGGATAACTTCCTTGAGCTCGCACCAAAGCCGGAACCACGCCGTAGTAATGCGGGTACCGTCGATCCAACGAGCGAGAAGTTCACGGGTTATGTATTCAAAATTCAAGCCAATATGAACCCGGCTCACCGTGACCGGATTGCCTTCCTGCGTATTGTGTCTGGCAAGTTTGAGCGTGGCATGAGCGTGAAGCATGTGCGGGCAGGCAAGGATATCAAGTTGTCCCAGCCGCAGCAATTTTTAGCACAAGACCGTGATATTGTCGAAGAAGCCTATCCGGGTGATATCATAGGTTTGTTCGATCCCGGGATTTTCCGAATCGGGGATTCGCTGAGCCAAGCTGGTGACATTGAGTTCGATGAGCTGCCAACGTTCTCACCGGAGATTTTTGCCAAGGTAAGTATTAAGAATGCCCTTAAATCGAAGCAGTTCCAGAAGGGTGTCGACCAATTGACCGAAGAGGGCATGATTCAAGTGTTCCGTACGGTTAGCTTCGACGATATCATTCTGGGCGTAGTTGGACAACTGCAGTTCGAGGTGTTCGATTACCGTATGAAGGGTGAGTATGGCGTGGATGTACAGCTGCAGCGGATGACTTATCAGTTCGCTCGCTGGATCGTGGACGAGAATGAGCCGGACCCAAGTAAATTCCGGATTAACTCGACGCTGGTCAAAGACAAGAAGGGTAACTACGTGGTGTTGTTCGAGAATGAGTATGCGATGCGTACAGCTATGGAAAAGAATCCGACAGCGAAGTTCTTGGAGACCGCCCCTTAACTTTTAGCAAGAAATTGTATTTCCCATAATCATCTGCTGTGATATTGATGAAAAACCTCCGCGCTCAGGTTGCTGGCTAGCATCCTGATGTTGCGGAGGTTTTTGGCTGATGGCACTCCAGATCAGGAAGTGGTCAGAGATCCGGGAGTCATCGACTTGAGATTTTCGTGCAGCAGCTCGATGACCTTATCTTGCTTGGCAGCGTCGAGGTGCTTCCAAGTGATCTCGAACATCACACCGAGGCCGGGAAGCGCAGCTTCAGGACCGTCGATAGAGCCTTCGATCATGCTGCGGAGATCACCTTCGGACTGCCCATGCACTTTATGAATAACCGCCTGCCGCAAATCAAGTGTAATTGGCATCATACAACCTCCTTAATAATTGAGCAAAGGGTTACAGGATATAATGTGCCCTGTCTGGGAGCTGAAAATTCAAGTTTTTAAGGCCTTATGCTATACTGTGGGGAGATGCAGACAGCAACGGGAGGTACATGGATATGACCAAAAAACAATATGCCATTATCGGCATGGGGCGTTTCGGCTCAAGTGTAGCCAAGGCGCTTAGCGGCATGGGGTTTGATGTGCTGGCAATTGATGCGGACGAGCAGCGGACGCAGGAAATATCGACCATCGTGACCCATGCGGTAACCGCGGATTCCACCGACGAAGAGGCGCTGCGTGCGCTCGGCATTCGTAATTTTGATGTGGTTGTAGTCGCGATCGGGGAGGATATCCAGTCCAGCATTTTGACCACATTGATCCTGAAGGATCTGGGGGTTCCGGCGATTCTGGTCAAAGCGAAAAGCGAGCTGCACGGTAAGGTGCTGAGCAAGATTGGCGCGGACAAGGTCATTTATCCGGAGCGGGATATGGGGATGCGTGTGGCGCATCATCTGGCTTCCCCGAACATTCTGGATTATATTGAGCTATCGCCGGATTACAGCATTCTGGATATGAAGGTATCCGGGCCGATGCTGGGCAAAAACCTGCTGGAGCTCGACATCCGAGCAAAATATGGCTGTAACGTCATGGCAATCCGCAAGGGTGAGGAAATGAATATCTCTCCTCGTGCGGAGGATCGTTTGGCTGAAGGCGATATTCTTGTTATCGTTGGCCGGAAAGATAATTTGGCGAAGCTGGAAATGGCTTATTTGTAGAGGAGCTGGAGGCGTGGGGGCTTTAGAACCAAAACGCCTCCTTGGTTTACTGGGATTTCATCTATCCAAGATGAAAAATGGGCTGAAAAGCTCAACTTCACTCAATAGGGCATTGGAATAACGGGAATTTCTCATGTTATTTTCATTAAATCCGCTTCTTTTCTAAAAATAACTGGAAAAAATCCTGTTAATCACCTTATTCTGCCCAATTAAGGGATGGAAGAGGTGGATTAACAGGATAAATTCCCGTTATTTATGATCAAAACCTTGAAAGTGAAAAATTAACGGTATATTTTCCCGTTATCAAAGCCCTGGGGTACTGGGGAAACGGAAGTGTTTGCCTTTAAAGCCCGATTTCAACTTCTAATTTCTCTTGTGTTTAAGAAATCGGGCTTTAACAGCGACCATAAGGATCCTTCGAGCCCGTAGCGATCCAATTAAGCGCCTATCACTAATTTCGTTGTTGATTCGAAAAAGAAAGGAAGACCTTATGGAAATCATGTCTCCGCAAAATACGCGGGTAAAAGAATGGGCCGGTCTGCAGGAAAAAAAGCACCGTGACAAGGCTCATAAATATATCGTTGAGGGCGTTCATCTGGTACAAGAGGCACTGCTGGCTGAGGCCGATGTGGAGATTCTGGCCTTTGACCTCGATAAGGGAATGCCAGCCGAGCTGAAGGATCACCTTCAGGCTGTGCAAGGCATGGAAGTGGTCGGTGTATCGGCTGCGGTCATCGCCAAATGCAGCAGCACTAATACACCGCAGCCGGTGTTCGCCATCGTGCGGAAGGAAGGGCACGGGGCGGAAGCTATCCTGTCTGTGAAGGATAGCTTCGTAGTGGTCCTTGACGGCGTGCAGGACCCTGGCAACGTCGGTACCATTATCCGCAGCGCCGATGCCGCTGGTGCGGATGGGGTGATACTGGGTCAAGGCTGCGCCGACCTGTATAATCCGAAGACCATCCGGTCTACGATGGGCTCAATGTTCCATCTCCCGATTATAGAGGGAGATCTCGCAGAGATCCTGCCGCAAGCGCGCGAGCGGGGGGCGCTGCTGGTGAGCACTTCGCTGCAAGGCGAAGAATCGTGCTACAGCCACGATTTTCATGGCAGCCAGTGGCTGTTGATTGGTAGCGAAGGCAAGGGCATCTCGCCACAGACCGCGCAGCTCGTGGACAAGAGCATCATCATCCCGATGGCTGGCCGGGCGGAATCGCTGAATGCAGCGATGGCGGCCACAATTTTGTTGTTTGAGGGGATGCGCCAGCGGGGAGGTAAACATTAAACAATTCCTGTCCAATCCCCAAATAATTGTCCCTGAATAAAAACAACTGTCTCTAAACCACCAAAGACTGGATGCTGGTTGATGCTTTACCCAACCAACTCCCCAGTCTTTTTCTCTTTTTATTAAGAACTTTCTCAAGCCTTTTCTTATGTTTTCTCAAGCAAGAACCCAAGCCTGTCAAGGATTTTCACGCTTTTCCCTCAAGCTGAACCCCAAGCTTTTCCCCTGGGGTTCGCCCTTTATCTTTCCTCTTATTTTTATCTCGTTTCGTTCACAAATGAACCAGTTTTTTCTCCCTAGTGACCTGACATGAAAGGACATGAATTTTTATCCTAGAAATTGGGTTGATACCTTGTGGGGCAAAGGATTGGGACGAGTTGGAGAAGGGCAAGTTTTGAGACAGTATTTTTTTCGTTCTTACAGGGAGTTTAACGAAACAATAATTTCTGTCCACCTGTGAGTTGTAATTCATCTTGTCACCGTTGGAACGTAGTTTGTCACAGGTTTGTAACGATTTTTGGCACAAGTATTTCAGTCCTGATGGTCAAGAAACCCTTGATTTATCAGGACTTTTTTATAATTTTCTTTGAGTATTTTCAAAGGTGCTCTAAATGGCTAAAACTGATTTTGGGTTCAAAAGTTCATGGAACAATTGTTGGCACAAATGGTAGTGTGAGGCGGTTAAATGAACACTATCGGGGTAAAATATTAGAACTTTTTTTGCTATCTCAATTGGACTTATTACTATATATTCATTACCTCAAAATGATTTTCTTTTTTTCAAAAAAATCATTGTGGATTATGAAAGTAAGAACGCAGATGAGCTGAAGAAAATTATTCAATTGCTGAGTCAATCGATTTCATTACCATTTGTAATATCATCTTCTTTATTTAAAATAATAACGGATTGGTTGCTTTTAATGAAAAAGAGAGGTTTTTTTGAAAAGTGGTTCTCTAAAATAAACAAGCTGATTTACGAAACTCAGGACCAGGTTCGTCTGTGTTTGAATATTGTAGGAAGTAAAGAAATTAAAGAATGATGATGGATCTGATTCATCCTTGCCTTACGATATATGGTGTGTAAAAGGCGTAACCCAAAACATGTACCTACTACATGTTCTGGGTTACGCCCTTTTTTATTTATAATTTCTGTAGAGGAGAATCTATAATGCTAAGTAATAAGGCGGTTTAACAAATTTATGGATATACTTTCCGGGAGGAATTGGTGTCCAAATCAAATAAAGAATTAGACTAAACTTAGAGAAATGTGCTATTAAAGGTTGATTTTCATCGGATGAATTGCACAAAATACAATAGCTAAGAACAATAACTCCAGAAGACTGCGTTCAAAATTAATCTATTGACACAAAAGTGTATTACACATATAGTACATTCATAAGATGTATGAACCACTTAGTACACACACTTACCTTATGGAGTTGGTTGTATGACAGAAGAACAGAAGTCAGGTGTTAGCTTTAATATTCGAGAACCCGTATATATTCAAGTTGTCCGTTACTTCAAGGAACAGATTGCTACAGGGCAAATCGGAGCGGGAGACAAAATCCCTTCACGGCGCGAACTGGCATCAGTAATGAAGATTAATGCGAACACGGCGCAGAAGGCTTATAAGGAAATGGAGGAACAGGGATTGATCGTAACAGAAGGGAATTCCCCGAGTCGAATTACACAGGATCAGCGGATTCTAAGCTCGATTCGCGCTGAATTAATCGAAAGTGCAGTGGATATATTCATCAGCTCCATTCAGAATATTCAAATTCCAGTTGAAGAACTGGTAGATATCATAAAGACAAAATATACATCCGAGCGAAAGTTATCTCCAGAGGATGGTGACACAAGATGATCCAAGTGAATCAGATGGTGAAGAATTATGGATTCAAAAAGGTACTAAATGGCGTTAGCTTCACTGCTGCCAAGGGTGAAATTACCTGCCTAATCGGAATCAATGGTGCCGGGAAGTCAACGGTGCTGAAATCCATCATGGGACTGACACCACACAAGGGTGAAGTCTTAATCGATAATGTATCATTAACACCTGTGATGTATGAGACAATCACTTTCATTCCAGATTCGTTAACGATGCCCTCCAATATGAGAATTGCTGATTGCTTGAGCTTTATGGCTGACTTTTATCGGAATTGGAACGCTGAACGTGCCAAGGAATTACTTAAGCTCTTCCAATTGAGCTCTTCGGATGGGGTATCCTCATTGTCGAAGGGGACGGCTGCGAAGTTAAATTTGTTGCTCGGACTTGCCTTGGATTGTGATTACATCCTAATGGATGAACCGTTCTCGGGGATTGATATGTTCAGCCGCGAGCAAATTATTGATGTGTTCACAAGTGAATTGATCGAGGATCGTGGTGTGATTATTACAACTCATGAAATTAACGATATTGAGCATTTAATTGATAAAGCGGTCTTGCTACAGCACGGAAAGGTAGAACGCGAATTCTACTGTGAAGAAGTTCGCGAGCAGGAAGGTAAGTCCATTACGGACGTAATGAGAGAGGTGTACATGAAATGAGAGCTTTTGTGAAGCTATTAAATTTTGAAATGAACCGATTTTCCAAAATATATTTTGGACTCATGGTGCTGACAGTCGCCTTACAACTTGCAGCAGTCACCATCGGTGCTAATCATTGGCTAGATTCTGCGAATGAGGCAATGAGAATGAATCAATGGACCCTTGAGCAATATCACAATGTAACTGGATATATTCAGCTAAATAGTACAGTGTCCAGTCAATATAATGTACTTCTATATTTCGGACCTATATTTTTGAGCATAACAGTGTTGCTAATATACAGCTGCTTCATTTGGTACCGTGACTGGAAAGGTAAAAATACGGTAGTATATCGCCTGCTCACGTTGCCATCCAACCGGGCGAATTTGTATTTTGCCAAGCTAGTTACGATCTTGATCTTCGCATTTGGACTTGTCGCCCTGCAGATTGTCCTTGTTCCACTGGAGCGCTTGATAGCACAGTCAATTCTTCCCGCTGAATTATATCGGAACATCTCGGTATTTGATTATTTAAAGTTTCCTAATGTGCTTAAAGTTCTGATTCCGCCCTACTTTTCTGAGTTTGTACTATACTATGGACTGGGTATCGCAGGCCTGATCGTCTTATTCACAGCGATTCTAATGGAGCGGAGCTACAGACTGAAAGGAATCGGCTTAATTATACTATACTTTGCGCTTCTAGCTGGATTAGCCTCAATACCCTATCAAATGGGTTACAGCCGGTACGATAGCTACTTCTATCCAGGAGAAATCATAGGTGTTTGTCTCGGATTAATAGTGATCATTGCTGGAGGTTCGCTTTGGTACAGCTTGTATCTATTGCGTAAGAAAATATCGGTATAATTGAAGGGTTACGGAGGTTATGGGATGAAAAAATATATAGTTAACGCCGTTCTTGTAGTGTTCGCGGTGATTACAATCGGGACGTATTATGTACAGGCTTCACAAGAGACACTACCTAATTATAAGCTGACGATGGTTCAAGGGGATGCTTCCTTCGTTGAAGGTATAGCTTTATACGGCAATTACTTGACTAAGGATAGTGTATTTGGCATCAAAGGAGCTTATATCACTACAAACGGTACAGATTATCCAAATGAAAAGCCAACGATAAGCCAAAGCTTAAACCAAAGACCAGTGAAAACGCAACTGGATGAATGGATAGATCAGCATCGTCAGTTCATGCGTGGAAAGAAGAACTTAGCTGGGTTCTATGAAAATCAGGATATACTTGCTTATATGGATTGGACCGTGGATCAGCAGCAATCAAATAATTCATCAGCGAAGAAGAAAGCTACGCTCAGTATTTCTGTGCTTAACAAGCAAAATGACAATACGCAGGAAATCAGATCCGATCTTAATGTAGATCATGATGTTTCAGATATCTTTGTACAAAATGTACAGCTTGTTGATCAACAGCTTGTTGCAATGGTGTCTTTGAATCACAGCGCTAAAGGTTATGTATCTGAACCGCAGATTATCCGCGTGAATCTAACAACAAAGGAGATTACGAATGAGCCGCTCGTATTACCAGGAGCTAAATCTGTAGCAACAAATGGGGATAATCAATACGTAAGGTTAGCCAATCAAAACCTGGATTACACGGATCAATGGATTTTAAATGTTAGCAAGGATAATCATAAAAAGGCATATCAAGTGGATGTTAAAACAGGACAAATCTCGCCTCTCGCGTTCCAAGGACATGAAATGTTATTGAATAATATTATGGATACCTATGGACAGAAAATTTATTTCCTGCAAAAATCTGTATCAAGTAAGGGGAATATAGGATTCACTGTTATTTCTTACGATCTAGTGAGTAAAGAATATGAGACAGTTCTGAAGAATACAAATATAGATTTAAGTGAAAACATTACCTATGGTTTTAAGCAAAATTATCTCTATATTGTGGGTTATAAGAATTTCAAAGGTAATCGTCTATATGTATTCAATTTGACAAACGGTAACCTTGAATACGAAGGAAAAGCAGTGTCAACAGAGTCTGCAAATCAGGCTGAAGATGAAGCTAACATGGATTTGAGTTTTATCGATCTCGGTCAGTATTAGAATTATTTTAGAAAAATAGAGGATTGTGATATGTTTGTGACTGAAACTTACCTGCGGTTAAAAGAAAATAAAGTTTTAGTCTGACCCTAGAAATTGAAACAGCGACAGCAAAGGACGGGAAAATAATGTCCTAGACTGTCGCTGTTTCATTGAACTAACGTTTCTGTTAACGTAATAAATATTTGCTAATAGTTATTTCTGAATGTTTGAAAATGCCCATCAAAGTTATGTTATAGTGCTTCTTGTTTAAAATAGCCTACATTGCTATGTATCAGATTGCCAATTCCATTATCCTGTATGTTTAGGTAAAAACCGCCGGAATATTAACTTATTAAGTCTGTTGATTTGGTTCTTAAATCTTGCTCTTCCCAGTAAAACTTAGGTTCTTTCTTTGCAGCCTTAAAAAATAAAGGCAGAATATCTTTTCTAATGTCCTGTGAAATTTTAAGATGCAGGGCTTCTGCCACTTTTTTTTGTATCTCATCATAATTAGAAAAAACATCCCCGAAAGCATCCAAAAACTGCTCACGTCCTTCAAGCTCATATTCCACAATATCTTCGTTGAGAAATTCTGGATTATGATTATACAACAGAGTATAGTTATACCAACTGTAAGCACAATTTAATATCAATTCCAAAAACTCTTGAACATTTTCAGCTACACGACCACATTCATCCGCCTGACCAGAATAAGCAATACTACTATCTTCTAACAATATATACTCTCCGCCCCCTCCATCTTTACAGAATGCCATGCCAGGGATACTAAATATATACCGATAGTTAAGCATGTAAGGTGTTTGCAATTTGTCATAAAAATCTAAACATAGTATTGCGCCAATCTGTTCTGCAAGTTGTTCATTTTCTTTAATGGTTGAGAGAAGTTTTTCAATTTCAGTCATGTCCATAATCCCCTCATAATATCTGATTTACGAACTTCGTAAAAGCATTCGTAGTGCAGTATTCTCCAAAGCGAACAAACTATCCTGCCCGCTAGCTTAAATAAATTTCGAGTCTAATGCTTTATTCAACAGTGCCTGACTGCCGATCTTTGTGTAGAGTTCTAATACTTATCTTTCTTCTAACATTTGGCCCATGGCAATGTATAGAATTCCTTGTCGTGACTTTTATATAGAAGTTCTTGTCATAAGGGCTTTTGGGAGTACGGAAGTGGCAAGTGAGCATCAAATTTTAAAAGCGGTTCACAGCACGTCGGCTCTCTTTTTGTATGCGACAGTCCTTAATGTAATGGCAACAGAGGCAATTCATTAAACTGCCGCACTAAATTATATATAGCACCTTAAGTTATGTTATAATGAACTTCTTACTGTAAATTAAGACGAATAGAGGTCGATTGAGGATGAAGTGCAAAATTAACCGTAATGCAGCTAAAGTTCTAAAAGATATGCTAAACAGTCAAGAAGCTGAAGGAAAGATGATTAGGGTAATTATTACTCAGAATCATGGCGATCACGGCCACTATGATGTAGTACTTGATACACCAACTGAACATGATGAAATTATCGCAACAGATAAGGATATTAATGTATTGTTGGATACACGCGAACCGCTTCTGGATGGTGTCTGGATTCAATACTTTTATGTTCCACAGGAGGGTTTCTTCATCACGAATCCTTCTACGGGATTTCTTGAAAAATAAGCATTGAAGCTTATAGAGTATTACAGCAAGCCGAGCAGATTTCAGGTATTCCTGAAGTCTCTCGGCTTTTTTAATTTTATTCCGATTGCTTGTTACCAAGACTCATCCGTTTTGTTATCCCGCTAAGGACCAGCTGGAATGTGTCTAATAAATATCCACGACAGGAGAGGAGAGTTAGTTCTCATATATTGAAATAGCCCCTGATGAAATGGTTGAGGGACCTCCATTTCACCAAAAGGGCGATTTGAAATAAGAATTGTGCAGAGGGGTCTACACAAATCTTATTTATTATATTATTCAAAATTAATTCGCAGTTTGTTTTCGCATAGCAAGCGATATTATTGCCGGGAGGATTGCAATGGCGACACCAATTGCGCCAACCACGCCGACCGCTTGCAGTGAGAATTTTTCCACAACCAGACCACCAATGACAGCTCCCACAGCCATTCCAAGTTGTACGATGGAGGTGTTCAAGCTAAGAAGAATTCCCGATGCTTTGGGCGCCATGCCAATCAGATACACTTGTTGAGCGGGAAAGGTAGACCAGGCGAAAAATGACCATAACATCAGCAAAGGAAAGACAGCAGCCGTAATATGAGCGAATGCGGTCATAAGGAGCAGAATACCAGCGTGGAATAGCAGGCTTCCAATCAAAGTACGTGGAATCCCCCATTTATCTGCGCCGTATCCTCCAACCTGGGAGCCAAGCAGACTGGCTATACCGAAAGCAAACAGCCCGATACTCACCAGGTTATCGCTCATTCCAGTAATGCTGAGCAGAAATGGTGTGATGAACGTGTAAATGATAGTGTATCCCATGATCCAGAAGAAACTGATCGATAAGGTTAATGAAAGCCGCGGATTTTTCAACAAGGCGAGTTGTTCTCTAAGCGGTACAGCTGCTTCTCCTTTGGACTTTGGAATAGTGAATGAAATGATCAGCATCGCGATCAAGCTGAGTACACCAATTCCGAGGAAAATCATTTTCCAATCGTAGGTGCTGGCAATAACTCTTCCCAGAGGAACGCCCAAAATAAGCGAAAGGTTAAATCCAAGCAGAACAGTAGCAATGGCGCTGCCTTGTTTGCCTGGCTGGGCCATTTGAGCAGATACCGTTAGCGCAACCACCATAAAGACACCGGTGCCTAATGCTAAGACGACTCGTGCTACAACCAGCATCGTATAGCCGGTGGTTAAGATTGTGATCAGATTTCCTATAAAGAATAGGACCAAAGCAGCCAACATGAGTTTTCTCCGGTCTATTTTTGAGGTAGTGGCAATGAGAATAGGTGTACCAATCGCGTAAGCAATCGAGTAAACCGTAATAAGTTGGCCAGCAGCCGCAAGTGTTACGCCTACATCGCTAGAGACCCGATCCAGTATCCCGGATATTACAAATTCTGAAGTCCCCACTAAAAAACTTACAATAGCTAATATATAGATTTTCCACGTGTTATGCATTATTTTGCCCCTTTCGATTTTACATTTCTAGAAACATGGAATTGTTAGCTGGAAAAATAGATGAAGTTCACTTATTTAGCCAATTCCTTGCGTACAATGGGTGCTACTTTTGTGCCGAAAAGCTCGATCGTTTTTAACAAATCACTGTGAGGCAGCGTACTAAAGTCAACATACAGAAGAAAACGGGTCAAGCCCAGTTGCTGTACTGCACGCACGATTTTTTCGGCCACGTATTCTGGATCTCCAACATAAAGAGCGCCACGAGGGCTCAACGCATCCTCATACGTGCTACGTGAATACGCTGGCCAGCCGCGTTCTTTGCCAATTTGATTCATTTGATCTTCCATGATGGGGAAATACTTTTCTGTAGCTGTTTCGAACGAATTTGCAATAAAACCATGCGAATGACAGGCAATTTGCAAATCATTGAGATTATGCCCTGCTTGTTCAGCAGCTTGACGATATAACTGCACTAGTGGAGCGAAACGCTCCGGCATACCTCCAATAATGGAGAAAATGACTGGAAGACCTAGCTGGCCGGCACGGATGGCCGACTCTGGACTACCGCCAGTAGCAATCCACACAGGAAGCGCAGGCTGTTGCGCACGTGGATATACGCCCATATTTTTAAGTGGTGCACGGAGATTACCTGTCCATGTTATTTTCTCTGCGGATCGGATTTTAAGTAAAAGATCCAGCTTCTCTTCGTATAATTCTTCATAATTGTTCAGGTTATATCCGAAGAGGGGAAAGGATTCGACGAAAGAACCACGTCCAGCCATAATCTCAGCCCGGCCATTGGTTAGGTTATCCAGTGTGGCGAAGTCCTGATAGACACGAACTGGATCGGCAGAAGACAGCACCGTTACGGCACTGGATAGCCGAATATGCTTAGTTGTGGAAGCGGCAGCAGCCAAGATAACTGCTGGAGATGAACTTGTGTAGTCGTTGCGATGATGTTCACCGATGCCATAGACATCAAGGCCAACCTGATCAGCCAGTTGAATCTCTTCAATGGCTTGTCGTAGCCGCTCGGCTGGTAAAACACCTCCAGCTTCAGGTCTGGTATGAAGAAATGTTGTTATTCCAAGTTCGATGCCTTTTGAGTTTTTTTGCATTTTTGCTCGCTCCTTTTTTGTATTCTACATTTCTAGAATAATAGAATTATATCTGAAAAAAATTTACACCAAAATATATGGCGCAAATTTCTCTGCAACTTCGTGATTAACACTATAGTGAATAAACGGACCGCTCTTTCGGGACTGAATTAAGCCTGAATCCGTCAGTTGCTTGAGATGATGTGATAATGTTGAAGCTGCCACGGTTTCAAGGCCTTCACCAATAGCAGTCACACATTGATTACTTTCCCGTACCAGCATCAATGCGATTTTTAGTCGTGTAGGTTCACCTAAAGCCTTGAATACTTTAACAGCTTGCAGTATCTCATTGTCAACTTGAGCCATCATGGTCTCCTTTCTTATCATCATTTCTACTATTCTATAAATATAGAAATGATATTAACATCTTATTTCTACAGTGTAAAGATCAAAATTTAATTTATAATAAATTATGGAGGTGTCTAATGGATTCTATTCGCTTGATCAAAAGTGAAATTCATCGCAATTTAGTTATGGAGATATACGAAGAAGTTATTCAGGATCACGAAGCGATTGGCTTATTGCTTCAAGGTTCGGTAGCAAGAGGTGAATCCTACGAAACTTCTGATTTGGATATGTACATATTGTTGAAGGAGGGGTTAAGCAGACCCTTTCTAGCAGAATTCAGACAGGGCATTTACGTTGAACTTAAATATTCAGATATAGAGGTGGCGACCCATAAATGTGAAGGTGGACCTATGGGGATGTACAATTTCTTGGATTCAGTCATCCTCCTTGATCACGAAGAGCAGCTCCAACAACTCATAGAACGATCCAAACAGCTTTTCTCCGGGTATAAAACCCCTGTCACAGAAATGAAATCGATAAAATATTGGCTTGAGAGCACTCTGATTAAAATCAAAGCGGCTCAAATGTCAGGAGATGATTTAAAAGCTGCTTTTGTTGCGGGAACTACTTCATGGAAAATCCTCGAAGGGGTTTGGGCAGCCAGCAATAAGCCGATGCCTCCCAATGGTTCAGTCCTGTTTTATCTGAAGGATATGGAGATGCTATCTGATGATCTGAAGAACTTAATTAAAAGTCTCTTCGTTGGAGAGGCCAGGGAACGGATAGAATCCTCCATCCAAATTATCGAATGGGTTACTCTAAGTTTAAATGATCTTATAAATATGCGAGAAAATAAGCCAGTCTCCCTTTAATAAACCGCCCCCCCACTGTTAGTCGTTCTAACAATCGGGTTGCAGTTCACTACCGGAAAACTGGCTTTTATAGTCTCACTTAATACTCTCCCACCAGCGCTCAAACTGCTGCTGATCCTTCCACAGTTCCACCCGCTCGCCGATCATCGGCAATAGCAGATGAAATGTTTTATCCTCACCGTGCTCAGATATTCTGCGAAAAGGCGTGTCCCAGCTATGGATGCTTAGGGCGAACTTTCCGGCATGAACGGGCAGCAGGCTTTTTGCACGCAGGTCTTGCGCTGCCTTTAGCACTTCATTAGGAAACATGTGAATAAATCTCCACTGTGTATTGTATTGCCCATTCTCCAGGATGACGAGATCAAAGGGCCCATACTGCTTACCGACTTCGGCAAAATGAGGCCCGTAGCCGCTATCTCCGCTGTAGAATATTTTTTGACCAGGTGCCTCTATGACAAAGGATAACCACAACGTCCGCTTCTGCCGGTAGTCGCGTCCAGAGTAGTGCCGGGCTGTGACCCCATGCACAGTAAAACCATCACCCAAAGCTACCGTGTCTCCCCAATCCAGCTCCGTGATTATCTCAGGCTTAAATCCCCAATGCTCCAAATGCGATCCTACCCCCAGACCACAGATCACCTGTTTGATTTTTGGCCGCAGAGCCGTGAGCGTTGCATAATCGAGATGATCCCAATGATCATGGGAGATGAACAGGTAATCGATATCCGGCATATCATCAGGGGTATAGTAATTGGTACTGGGAAAGGCTTTTGAGAATGAGACGGGAGCACCTGTCTGACTGAAGATCGGATCGAACAGCATATTTTTACGACCCGTCCTAATAAAAAAGGAGGAATGGCCGAACCATACCATCATTTCCTCATCTTCCTGAAGAACATGAAGGTCAGTCTTCTTTATAGGGACTTTTTGGAGTGGTTTGAGACGCTCCTTGGTAAAGAGTTTCTCTTTTACAACAGTATATAAGTTGGAGTTCTCACTATAGATTGGCGTGGTTAGTACGTTGTGAAACTTTCCATCCCGATAATGTGGAGACTGTTCAATACGGGCAAGCCGGCTCCCGGAGGGCAGCTTTCCAAACGGGGCTTGGTGCAAATACAGAAAGCCAATCAGAATGAGTATCAGAACTACGATAACAATCGTTAATAATAGGGTCATCTTTTCTCCCACCCACAGTAGTTAAATTTGTGTAACTATATAAGCTGAACTTAATAATTAGGCAAGCTGACTGGAGAATGCCTTCTAAATATCAGGACTTCATCGATCAGTAAGGTGTTATTCTTAAGTTCACTTTATGCATGTATTATGTCGTGATTGTATTCAAAATACACCAAATGTACTGTTACCCGACTGTCGGATCTCGATCCCGGTGCGGAAACAATTTGAATTAGGACGATTACCTGAGCTTCCTGCCTTTTGGCTGGAGCTTTTTTTGTATTAATTTAGAAGCAACCGTTGCATCCTAAAAAAATATTAAACGTGATGAAAAATATCGGAGGGCTCAGTTGTATTTAAAGTGAAAGGAGGTGGTGAGGTGTACACTTCATTTGATATCAATGAATCGGTACGACGGGCCCTGGACTTATATTCTCAAAGCATGATTAAGATTGCGTTCACTTACCTAAAAAATGTGGCTGATGCAGAAGAGGTGGCGCAAGAGGTGTTTCTAACCTACCTGCAAAAACGTCCGGCCTTTGAAAATAACGAGCATGAAAAGGCATGGCTTATCCGAACAACGATCAATAAAAGCAAGAATATGCTGAAAACCGGCTGGTTTAAAAGTAGAAATCCGGTCCCGGAGGATCTGAGCTACCTCCCGAAAGAAGAAAACGAGGTTTTACAGGCCGTGCTGGCCTTGGATAAAAAATATCGTATCCCCATTCATCTGCACTATTACGAAGGCTATTCGATTCAGGAAATCGCCGAGATTATGCAAGCGAAGCCGGCAACAGTGGGCACGTGGCTTGCGCGTGGACGCCTTCTTTTAAAAGAAAAGATTGGAGGTCTGGAAGATGAAGAAATCAGTTTATAAATCAGCGATGTCTCATGTGAAGACAAGTGAAGATTTCAATGAGGTAACCTATCAGAAGCTGTTATCAGAGATGGATAATTCAAAAAACATAAATATAAACAATCATAAGGAGCGGGTAAATATGCAAACAGCAAAGAAGAGAACAGTAAAAGGCTGGACAATTGGGATCGCGGCATGTGCCGTATTAGCAGTAGGTACTTTTACAATGAACCAGAGTACACTTTTCAACACGCAGTCACCATCGGCTGTGAACACCACGAAACCCCCAGTTACAGGCAAAGCTGCAGTGAACATCGAGGGCGTAATCTCTGAGGTAAGTGCGGACGGCAAGAGCTTCAAGGTAGGTGACCTGTGGGTGACGGTAACAGATGCAACGGAACTGGGCATCAAAGGCCCGACCGCCGCGGAGCCATCCGAAGAGTTGCTGCAAAAAGAATTTAAAGTGGGCAATATCGTCTCCGGCTATACCTCTCAGGATGTCAGCACAGGGAAAGTGAAGGCGGACAACATCTACAACAATATGGCTCCGCAAAAAGACACCAGCGGTAATGCGGCCACCACAGGCAAAGCTGCGGTCAATATTGAGGGTGTAATCTCTGAGGTAAGTGCGGACGGCAAGAGCTTCAAGGTAGGTGACCTGTGGGTGACGGTAACAGACGCGACGAAACTGGGCATCAAAGGCCCAACTGCGGCGAAACCATCAGAGGAGCTTTTACAAAAAGAATTTAAAGTGGGCAATATCGTCTCCGGCTATACTTCTCAGGATATTAGCACAGGAAAAGTGACGGCGGACAACATCTACAACAATATGGCTCCGCAGAAGGACGCTCAATAAGCGGAAAGTGAGATTGCTGTAGGCGCAAATCAGGACATTTTCCTTTAGGATAAAAGATTCTCCCGTTCCCCATACTAACGTGAAGGGATGGAGGTGAATGTCATGCCCAAGAACAGCGCAGATCCGAAGTATGATCGAGCGAATAATCGTGCAGATAAGAAGAACAATCAGCAGAATCACGCTCATTTCACAGAGGAGCCTCAGACGTTGACTAACAATAAGGCTGAGGATTATGTTCCAAGTCTCAATCATATCTCCAAAAATGAATCCTAGACAGACACCAACCAAGACTGCCCTTCCGTCGCTATTCGACAGGAGGGCAATCTTTTTTGTGCTGAATCATTAACAGGATGAGTGGTTCATGGCATAAGAGGTTAGCGGCATTTATATTTTTCTCAGCGGCCAGAGCAGTACTTCAAGTCGCTCGGTGTAGGTCAGAAGCGAAGGCTCCGGTTCGTGTACGAGCCCTAGTGCTTGGGTTGAAGTATGGCAATCCAGATAGAGCTTGGCTTCCTGTAGAGGCCATGGTTGGTGGTGGATGTCACCGACATATAGCTGTCCTTTCGAACTGGCAGTATACAGGCAGTACCGTTCGGTTAGCCAGTGAAGGAGAGTCCCGGGCAGGGCATGTATTGGCGTGGATTGGACAGCTGAGTAGACACCGTTAAATAGGGCTTCTCCATGTGCGGTCTGCCTTTTGCTGATGTATTGGATACTCTGTCCTTCGGACTGAAGAGACATCTCTGCATATCTATACGGCAAGTAGGTGAGGGCGCGAGCACCGGTAACAGCAGGCAGACTGGAGGCATCCATATTCAGAAAAAAGACGCCCGGCTTGCCGTCTTTAATTACATAGGTACGAATATTAAGCTCCAGAAATGAGTGGACAAAAGGAAGGGGAGGCAACCCCCTGACGAGCAGCGGGTCCATCCGAAAGGGAACGACACTAATCCAGGGTCTCCCTTCCCATTGCTGCAAGTCCAGACCCGGAGGAATAAACGGAGCAACAGAAGCTTCGTTCACAGGCCAATGGGCGAACAAGACCTTATTCCAGCCTTGCTTCATCATCCACGGCCCTTTGGGCAAGGGATAAGGACGATGAGATGTATGTGCAAGAATTTTATGGGTATTCAATATGTGATGCCCTCCCAATCGTGAAGACGAGATGTGTTACTTTTAAAATCCCCAAATGCTCCGGCAACTACACAGTTTCTACATACTTGTTGGTTAAATGGTCGGAGGGGACCAAGCTTACCGGAGGATTAACGACGAAACGATACGTAGAGGAGTTCCCGAGGGGCGTTCTTTTTCTTAGTAGTTCTATAAGTCTTTCTAACTAGTAATAATTACCTATAAAAGCGTCGTTTAGTATGGTAAAGTTAGTATTATCTATGATTTCCTGTGCTGGAATATTATTCAGGATATAGATTATTAATGATAGAGAAAATGGAGTGAGATAAGGTGAAATTTAGGAAAACAATGCAGCTGGCTATGGCCGTTATCCTGCTGTTCGGAAGTTTGAGTCTTTGGGCCGGTGGGGCCAAGGCTAAGGCGAATGATATTTTGCCAGAATTTAAAGAAGGTAACAATTTTATCTATATTCTGAAGGATGGGGACGGGCAAAGCCGTGAGTTCACGTTTACAACGTATAATAAATTAACGGCTGATAATACGAAGATAAGGTTGTACAACAACCAGGTAGAAATTGATCCTCAAAACTATACTGTGGATTATGATCGTAATACCATTACGTTGAATAAAACGCCAGACCCGGGCGCCGAGCTTTATTTTACCTATAGCATCCATCCGACCTTTGAATGGAGAGAGTTGATCTCTGGATCAACCTATATTGGGAATACTTTAATTGGAGTGGACGGATCAACGAAGGTTTTTAAATTAACCACAAATTATATCCTTAATTCCAATAAGAAAGTTAGCTTATACATAGACGGTACTAAGGTGCCGACCTCGGAATTTACTTTCAATCTAGAAACTCAACGGATTACCCTTTCGGAGAAGCGTAAGGCACCTAGTGCCGAGTCCAAGGTTTATTTTTATTTTCCTGTCACTTCTATTGCGGGAACCAAAACGTCTGGCGAGGTTGCACAGACAAATCCTTCGCTACCGCCAAATGGAATTGAAACACCAATTGGAACGGAGTCACCAGTCCCATCGGTTGAACCACCAATTGAAACGGAGCCACCAGTTCTATGGGTTGAACCAGAATTCCATATCCCTAGCGGAGAGAGCTATCCGGGTCAAATTACTCTGGGTGGTAACGGTAAAATCACCATTAATGTGACAACGGTGGTCATTCAACCAACATATACGACTTATCTTATGGTCAAAAATGCGAGTAATGAAGTTGTTAGGCAAATTCGGGTGACTCCAGGAAAATCCGTGACGTATACGCTGAACACGCAGCTAGGCCTTACTACGGGGGGGTACTATATTTATCTCAAGACCGTGAATCAATCTGGCGGATTGGCGGCATCGGTGCCGCAATTTGTGCCGATAAATCTTGAGTCAAAGATTCAGGTATTCGTTGAAGGGAAAATGCAAGCTTATACTCAAGCGCCTGTAAATGTAAACGGAAATGTACTGGTACCTTTTCGGGCGATTTTCGAATCCCTGGGTGCCACGGTGAAATGGGATAGTGCTACTCAGACTGTCACGGCATCTAAAGAAGGAAAGACGATTGTTCTTAAGATCGGATCTACTACCGCCTATGTAAATGGAGTACCCGTGACACTTAGTGCAGCTCCGCAGTTAATCAACGGCAGCACGATGGTGCCGATTCGATTCGTGAGCGAGGCGCTTGGCGGATTAGTAGAGTGGAGCAATAGCTCCAGTTCCGTTATTGTTTTTCAAAATTCACCGTCCATTCCTACAACCGCCGAGAGTGAGAAGCCTGCCCCATCGGAAGCTACCAGTACATCACCGATCCTACAGAAAATATCTCAAGGCATTACCGCACCTACGGATATTGTATTCGTTATGGATGTGACAGGCAGCATGGGCGAAGTGATTGGTTATGTCAAAGAGACGGTGAAGAAGTTCGCTGATTCCGTTCCATCCGGTTCGAATTTCTCCATCGTAGCTTATCGGGACATTAATTATAGAAGCTCATATAAAGATTTGGAGTTCTTCCCGTTCACTAATGATAAGAATGTTTTAAAGACGAACCTTAGCAAGCTGGTTGCGGCTGGCGGAGGGGATGAGAACGAATCTGGACTGGAAGCCATCCATATGGCCGCTCAGCAGCTGGCAGGACGTAAGAATGCAAAAAGGATTATTTTTATTACAGATGCCCCTGTGCATGATAAAGGCGCTTCAATGGGGAAAACAAACCTCTCTCTTGGTCAGATTATAAATGAGCTGAAGACTAACAAGATTACCTTAGATGCAATTGCTCCAATGAACGGATTAGCAAATACGCAAATTACTCAGCTTGTAAATGCAGGTAAAGGAAAGATATATGATATCAAAAAGGCTTCGGTAACCTTGTTGGAAAAATAAAATAAGCTAATGAAAAAGCCGCAGAAATGATCTGCGGCTTTTTTCTTCTATCACGGTCATTTGTGGGCACAGGAATGGAAGAACATTGCAAATTTTATATTGAAATCGATTTCATCGGCAACTATAATGGATTTAACAACCAATGAAAGCGTGATCAAATGAAGGATAGTAAAATCATAGATGTAGCGCAAAAAGCGAAGGTATCTCCCGCCACGGTTTCCAGAGTGCTCAACGGAAGCTCGCTCGTAACGGAGAAGACGCAGAAGAAGGTGCTTCAAGCCATCCAGGAATTGAACTACACGCCGAATGCAATGGGAAAACAGCTTCGGTCGCGCAGGACGATGACTTTAGGTGTGGTGGTCAGGGATATCAGGGTTTCCTATAATGCAGAAATTATAAAGGGCATCGAGAACATGGCGAATACCCTTGGATACAAGATCCTGATCTGCGACTCACAGAATGAGAAGGAGAAAGAGGTAGAACTGCTCTCTCTGTTGCAGAACCGCACGGTGGATGGCTTAATTCTGGTGACCCCGCAGCTAAGCGACGAGGAGATTACCTCTTTTGCAGATGATGAGTATACGATTGGATTGATCGGCCGCCGAATTGAACATCCCGACATCCCTTGCTCCTTTACTGATAACAGGAGAATTGGCCGGGAAGTTGTAGAGCATCTGTTGGAAGCGGGACATCGCAGGATGGCGTTTCTCTGTGGGTTTGCCGATGCGACGGACAGTATTGAACGGCTGGAGGGTTATAAGGAAGGGCTTGCAGAGGCAGGCTTACCTTTTCTCCCTGAGCTGATAGACAACGGGAACTTCTCCGAGGATGCCGGGTATGAAGCGTTTAAGCGGATTTGGGCGGGAAGCGGGGAGTTTACAGCTGTTTTCGCAGCCAATGACGAGATGGCGCTTGGTGTATACAAAGCTTGTGCCGAGCTCGGAATTTCCATTCCCGAACGCATGGCTGTTGTCGGAGTAGACAATATTCGGATTACTAATTATGTGGAGCCGAGGCTGAGCTCTGTAGAGCAGCCCTTATATGAGATGGGGGCGTTGCTTGCTGAGAAGCTGATCGGGCAGATCAAGGGCGATGAAGAAACCGGGCCACAGCTTATGCAGATTCGTTCGACACTCGTGATCAAAGGATCTTCGGGAAAAGGGGGCTAGGTGGTGCTTAAAATGCTGCGCGGGAAAGACACCAAGTATTACGGGAAGTTTTTTTCCGTGATGACGGTGACGATCTTTCTGACAATTTCAATCCTGTCGGGAATTCTGTATTTGAATTTTGAACGGATCGCATTGAATCAATCCTATGAGCAGACGATGGACAGCCTGGACCAGACAACACAAGAGGTCTCCGTGATGACCTTGACTGCTTCGACCTTTGCGAAGCAAATACACAACGATCAGAACATCGCTGACCTGCTGAATTTCCCCAATGTGAGCGCCATGGAAATCTCCGATGCGGTCAAGCAGATGAACAACTACAGGGAAACCTCGCCGTTTATTGATTCCATTTATATTTATAATGCGGTGGCGCACACCTTCTATGTTAGCTCAGACATGAGTGTCCCTTCGGTCTTCAGTGAGGAAGAATTTTATGACCAGGATATGAAGGAAATGCTGAAGCATATTGGGGACTACAACACGATGTCGCCGATTCCCCGTAAGCTGCGGATTGAAGGGCTAGCCGGGAATATCGCCGAGAAGGAGCGCGACACGTACACTTTTTTACTGTATGACACGCTCGCCAAGCAGACTCCCCGCAATGCTGTAGTCGTCAATATTAAGGAAACCCAACTGCACAAACACATCGACGGTTCATTGACCAATGATGCCGCGAACACATTTCTCATCGACAAGAACGGTCTGCTAGTCTCCAACAGCTGGACTACACCAATGCTGACTGATATGAAAGGCACACCTTATATTGACCGCATCCTGAACAGTGGCGAGCCATCGGGTTATTTTCCGATGAAAGTCGGCGGTATCAAATCGCTAGTGACTTATAGCGAGCCCGATAACCTGGGCTGGCGGTATATCCGCATTGTTCCCTATACGCTGATCAGCGAACGGATCGACAACATGCGCACCAAGACCTTTTATACAGCAGGTCTTATTCTGCTCGCAGGGCTTGCGCTTTCCTTTGTGGTGTCAAAGCGCCTGTTCGCAGGAATCAACAAGAAGCTGTCCCGTCTTGTGAACCTCGAATCGGAACAGCGGGAGAGCCAGCAGGCCGTGCGTTCTGAATATATGAGAGGTTTGCTTAGCGGGTGTACCCGCAGTGACCCTTTAAAGGTCAAAGAGATGTTCCTGCGCTACGGAATCGGGCTGGATCCGGACCGTTCTCTGCGCGTATTTTTGATTACGATAGATGACTACCGGGCTTTGGTGGATCAGTACCAGCCGGAGGACCGCAAGCTGCTGCGCTATGGCATCCTTAATATTGCGCATGAACTGCTGATTAGTGCCGGACTTTCGGCAGCAACTGCTGACCTTGGAGATAATCGTGCCGTGATCATCATCCAGCCGGCGGATGCGGAGGTCGATGATAAGGAGATTTACAGGCGTTATGCGGGACTTATCCAAGAGGCTGTGACCCAGTATTTGAAGCTGTCCATCACGATATCTTCAAGCCTTAACGGAAAGGGCGTTCAGTCCTTGCATACCTTGTTTGAGCAGGCTGTCGAAGCTTCTTTTAGCCGGGTCTTCAGTGGTGCGGGTAGTTATATTGATGCAGAGACGGTCGAGATGAACAAGACCCGGAGCTATGAATATCCGATTCACAAGGAGAAGCAACTGATCGACGAATTAATGCTGGGCCGAATTTCAGAAACTAAGCGGCTGTTTACTGATATTATCGGCGACACCGCCAACTATTCCTACATCTCATATCAGCTGGCGATCTCCCATCTGACCTATGCGCTGCAGAATGCGATCCGCACAATCCGGCAGCATTCTGCTGCCTCGGAGGAGCTTGCGGTTCCATCGCTGGATCTCTATAATCACACGCGAGTAGACACAATGGCAGAGCTAATGGAGCGCTATATGTCTCTGTTCGATTTGCTGGAGAAGCATATGGATGAGAAGCGGAAGAATCGGCAGGATGATCTGCCGGGGCGCATCAAACGGATGATTGACGAGCGTTATGCGGATCAGAATCTGTCGCTAGAGATGTTGGCGGATGAAATGGGCATGTCAGCCACGTATATCGGTCGTGTATTTAAGCAGCATACCTTCCAGACCATTCTCAGCTACATCCAAGAGGTGCGAATGAACAAAATTCGCGAACTGCTGACACATAGCGATGATTGTATCGGCGATATCGCCGAGTCAGCTGGTTTTACCAATAATCCGTATTTCTATAAAGCCTTTAAGAAGCACAATGGTGTAACACCAGCCGAATACCGGAGGAATAGCAGACAACAGAAAGAGGATGAGGGTGGAGAGGGTGCGATTCTTGCCTGAACCACTTCAGCGGCACACTTTGAGGAAGGCTCGGGCAGGTACCCGGCCTTCCTTTTTTATCGGGACGAAATCTCGAAAACCCTTGGTATGACTGGGGTGTGTCAGAAAAAAAGAGTGAGTTCGGAAAAGAGTAGTGCCCCTTTTCGCTGAAAAGTGAGTCACATCGGGTATGGTTAGTTGCTGGGTTCCCCGCGGTCTTATAGTATTGGCATTGCAGCCGGAGAACAGCACCGGAGAGTGCAATATCTGATAAAGAAGGTTGAGGGAGGCTATACGATTATGTCTGGAAAAGGCGGATTGATCCGGGAGCTTAATCGAAACAAAGTATTGTTTCTGATGGTAGCTCCAACATTGCTGTTTTTCATCGTCTTCAGTTACATTCCTATGGTTGGTGTGTATTACGCCTTTACGAAATTTGATTTTGACGGGGGACTATTTGGAAGCGAATTCATTGGACTTAAAAATTTCGAGTTTCTGTTCAAGTCAGGCATCCTTTGGGATTTGACGAAAAATACAGTGCTCTACAATCTGGCGTTTATTATTCTCGGCAACATCATGCAGATCATCTGTGCGATATTTTTGGCCCAGTTGACCAGCAAGTGGTTCAAGAAGACCGCACAATCGCTGATGTTTCTTCCATACTTTCTGTCATGGGTACTCGTTGGGGCGTTCGTGTTCAACCTCTTCTCCGATCTTGGGGTAGTCAACAGTGTGCTGACCCAGCTTGGTCTACAGACCTACGATTTCTACCTTCAGACCGCTCCATGGAAATACATTATCGTGTTCTTCAACATCTGGAAGGGTATCGGTTATGGTACAGTCATTTACCTGGCGGCGATCATGAGTATCAGCGAGGACTATTATGAAGCGGCCAAAATTGACGGAGCCAACATTTTTCAACAGATTCGGCGGATTACGCTTCCACTGCTCATGCCGACCTTTATCCTGCTGATCATGTTCAGTCTCGGCGGTATTTTGAAAGGACAGTTTGATCTCTTCTATCAAATTATCGGGAACAACGGCATGCTGTACGAAGCTACGGATATCATCGATACGTACGTATTCCGCTCTCTGACAATCAACTTCGATATCGGGATGGGGACGGCTGCGGGTCTGTATCAATCCTTCTTCGGATTCGTTCTGATCATGACGGTGAACTACATTATCAAAAAGACGCACGAAGAATACGCGTTGTTCTAAGGGGGGATAAGCATGGGTACTGAAGTAGAAAAGCTGCCGGGAGTGCGCAGAAAGAAAACCGGCTCCAAAATCAAGCAAGACAAAGCTACCATTGTCTTTAATATTATCGGGTACACGTTACTGGCCCTGATTTCCATCATCTGTCTGGTGCCCTTTTGGCTAATTGTCGCGGGTTCGTTCACGGATGAGCTGGAGATTATCTCCGAAGGCTTCAAATTGTTCCCGAGTACAATCTCATTCGAAGCTTACCGCTCGGTGTTCAGTACACCGGAACAAATCTACCGTGCATACGGTGTGACGATCGGCGTGACGGTAGCAGGTTCGCTACTGGGATTGTTCCTGACCTCAATGGCGGGCTATGCGCTTTCCCGTAAAGATTTTCTCTATCGCAACAGCCTGTCGTTCTTCATTTACTTCACAACCCTGTTCAGTGGTGGATTGATTCCATGGTACATCATGATGACCAAATACCTGGGTCTTAAAGATAGCTACTGGGCCCTGATTCTGCCGCCACTGCTTAGTGCTTGGAATATCATTCTGATGCGAAGCTTCATGAAGTCCATCCCGGAATCTATTGTGGAATCTGCCAAAATCGATGGTGCTGGGGATTTCCTGATTTACCGGAAGCTCATTCTGCCGCTCTCGACACCGGGTCTGGCGACCATCGGATTATTCCTTGCTCTCGGTTACTGGAACGATTGGTTCAATGCCAACATGTTCATCACAACCGGCGATAAATATCCGCTGCAATTCCTGTTGTACAAAATTCTGTCCAGCGCCGCGGTGCTACAGACGAATAACGGGTCGTATCTGGCGGCCAATGTTGTTCCACCTACCGAAACACTTAAGATGGCTGTGGCCGTTGTGGTTACAGGGCCGGTCGTTCTGCTCTACCCGTTCGTTCAGCGTTATTTCGTGAAGGGACTTACAGTAGGAGCTGTTAAAGGTTAGAACCGGATTTCCGGCTAACATAGCATGAGGCTTGAACAATAGTGGGTTTAATGAGACAAACTTTTAAGGAGGAGTCAATGATGAGAAAGGTAACCAAGAGATTAACGCTCGTACTTGTCATGTCTTTACTGATCTCGCTGCTCGCAGCCTGCGGGGGCGGTAACAACAACAGTGCGGCACCGGAAAAAGAGAAAAACAACGGTAATACCGCACCGGCGCAAGGTGAAGCAGGCCCGGACACGTCGAAGAAGGTCAAGTTGACCTGGTATCTGGTTGGTGATGCCCATAAGGATCAGGACAAGATCGTTGCAGAATGGAATAAAATGCTGGAGAAGGATCTGAACACTACCGTTGACCTGAAGTTTACTACGTGGAATGACTGGTTGACCAAATACAACCTGCTGCTGACCTCCGGCGAGAAGATTGACATGATCTTCGCATCTAACTGGGCGGATTTCTACAAGCTGGCGAAACAGGGTGCATTCAAGAATTTGAAAGACCTGCTGCCAACTTATGCACCAGTAACTTGGGCTAATGTGCCGAAGCAGGACTGGGATGCAGTAACGGTAAGTGATGGTATCTTTGCTGTACCGAACACGAATCCGGAGTATACGCCACTTGGCTATGTGTATCGTGAAGACTGGCGCAAAGAGCTCAATCTGCCGGAGTTTACTGATCTGAATTCCATTGAGGCCTATATGGATGCTGTTAAAACACAGAAGAAAGTGACACCGATCAACGGTGCTGCTTATGAGAACGTCAATGACCTGTTCAAGTTCTGGACAGATACGCAAATGATTACTGGTGAGATCGTTGGTGCAACTTCCTACGCAACACCGCGCGATATTCAGATCATTCCGTTCACGGATCAATACGAAGCTTGGGTTAAGAAAATGAAAGAATGGGAGCAGAAGGGCTTCTGGAACAAGAACTCGCTGTCCTCGAAACAGGAAGCCGGCGACTTCATCAAGACGGGTCAAGGTGCGATCTACTGGCGTAACCCGTCCAGTGCGGGCGGATTTATCAACGAAGTGCAGGCCAAAGGCCTCAAAATGGAAATAGGGTTCTTCCCGTTCACCCGCTTCCATAACTATGTCATTCCTACATTGCCGATTGCGAACGGTATGGCGATTCCAAAGAGCTCGGATAATGCGGAACGTTCCCTGATGGTACTCGACAAGCTGCGCAATGATCCTGCTTACTACAACTTAATGACTTATGGTATCGAAGGCACGCACTGGGCAAAAGGTGATGATGATAAGACCATTGTCATTCCGGCACCAGGTGTTGACCTGAACGTTACACCACGCTATGACATCGCAAGCTGGGGCTGGCGTGTAGAAGAGAACATTAAGAAAGAAAAAGGCGGCTGGGAAGGCCTCGACAAGCTGAAGGAAGAATTCAAACCGATCAGCAAGCCGGATATTCTCGGACAGATTTATCTGGATTACGATCCGGTCAAAACCGAGCTGGCTGCTGTTAACCAGGTATTTGAGCAATACGGAAAACCGCTGATGCTAGGCTTGACCGCTGATGTGGATGCATCCTTGAAAGTTTACCGCGATAAGCTGAAAGCGGCTGGTGTAGAGAAGCTGCTGGCTTATGTGCAGGGTGAAGCCAACAAGTATTTTGATGAAAAAGGAATCCAATAGAACAGGTGCCACGGGTTGGTAGTACCTAACGGTGCTGTCATCTCGGCACTAAAGGGAGCGGCGAATTCATTTCGCCGCTTTTTTTCTTGAATACGTAAGAGAACAAGGAGAGATGCTGCAATGAACTATGAGAACAAACCTTTAGAAACGGTGGAAGTCTGGTTCAGCTCGGAGCAGGACCCGGGTAAGGAAAGCTGGTTTAAGGGTCCGCAAGAGCATACATATCACTTGAGTCAGCAAGCTGATTTGAATTGGGCCGTTCCCAGCCCCGCTGAATATGAAGATGAAGAGCTGACCACCCTGATTGTATCGCCGGAACTTACCTACCAGAAGATTCTCGGCATTGGAACCTCGCTGGAAGAGACGACCGTTTGCAATTTGTCGCTGATGAGTGCAGACGAGCGGGGGAGCATCCTGAAGCAGCTCAGTCATACTGAGGATGGCATCGGCTTCAATCTGTTCCGCATTACACTGGGAACCTCTGATTTTACAGCCGAGCGATTCTATACGTATGATGATATGCCTGATGGGGAGAGTGATTTTGAACTGAAGCATTTTTCGATTCAAAAGGATATCGACCTCTCCATCATCGCCACGATTAAGGAACTGCTGGCGCTGGCACCAGATACGCTGCTGTTCGCTTCACCGTGGAGCCCTCCCGCTTGGATGAAGACAAGCGGGAGCCTGAAACGCGGCCGCCTGAAGGAAGGCCGCGAGTATACAGATGCCTTGGCGAAGTATTATCGCCTGGCCATTCAGGCGTATCGGGAGCAGGGCATCCCGATCTATGCGATGACCCTGCAGAACGAGCCGCTGCTGGAGACGGATTATCCGAGCTGCCATATGCCGCCGGAGCGGCAGAAGGCGCTGGCGGTGGCGCTGGCGAAGGAATTCACAGCACATGGACTGGATACGAAGCTTTGGATTTTCGACCATAACTTCGATGAGGTGTGGAATTATGTGGCGCCGATTCTGAAGGATGCTGAAGCAGGCGCCGGGGTTCACGGCATTGCGCTGCACGATTATGAAGGCGAACCGGAGGTCATGAGCGAAATTCATGCCGCTTACCCCGATAAGCCGATCTATCTGACGGAGCGATCGCTGTGGGGGACTAGTGGCGCGGACCGGATGGCCCGCTACTTCCGGAATTATGCCAGCAGCTATAACGCCTGGGTCACGATGCTTAACAGCCGTATTGCCCCTCATCAATGGCTAGGGACGCCTGGACCAACGATGTTTATCCAGGATGCTAATGAAGCAGACCGCTACTGGAGAACTCCTGAATATTCCCTGCTGGGCCAGTACAGCAGGTTTGTCCGGCGGGGAGCTGTTCGAATCGGTAGCAGCTACGGCTCCGTCGACACCGTCACTAATGTGGCTTTCCGCAACGAAGATGGCTCGCTTGTGGCCGTGGTCATTAACCAGACGCAATCGGCACAGCCATTCCGCATTCTGTGCGATGGCCGGCAGTTCGTCACAGTGCTCCCGCCGCAATCCGTCGGAACGTATCGCTGGTGGGATCAAGGCTGACGCATTGTCACAGTATAAAACTTATATAATTCAAGCCCTTCGCATCCTATTGAGGATGCGGAGGGCTTTTGCGTGGATGGAGAGGGCGGAGGCCTGCCCATTATGTTTGAATCCTTAGAGCGGCTATATTATGCTATATAAGCCGAACAAAAGAAAGTAACAAAAAGCGAGAAGGAACGCAGGGGGAAGTTTGGAACTGTAGGAGCGGTAGCGACCGCCTAAAAGCTTTCCGAAGGAAAGCTCGCGACGGAAGCATAGGCTGTCTCCAGATTTCAACCGCAAACAGCGGTATAATTAAAAGAAATCTGGAGACAACAGCGGCCGGAAGTCCAAACATTCCACCGTAGTGACGACTGAGCCTTACGTTCGGTTCTTAAGTTCGTCTAATATAGATTGACAAGACATTATGAGGAGAAACTTAACGGAGGAGAGGAGCATGCGGATGAAAAAGAGAACGGCAATGATTGTGGGGATGATCCTCATGCTCGTATTATTGTCAGGCTGTGCGAAAGGGAGCGCGCATGTTACGGTTCACAAAAATGGCAGTGTTGACCTTGCTGTCCATGTGAAGCTGGATTCCCGCACAGAGTCGCTAATCAGTGGCAAAGCTGAACAAATGCTGACAGACAAGCTGGCGGAGTCAGGTATAGAGCTCCACAAGGTGCAGGATGGCAAGGACGTGGACTATCAATTTATGAAAAGTTATTCCTCTATAGAGGAATTGAAAGCACAGCCCAGTGGGAGCATGAACATAGTCGATGCCAAAGTCATTACAGACCCCAAATGGCTGTACACCAAGTATGATCTGGAGGTTCAGCCCACGCTGAGCGCTTATTCTGAGCAGATTATAGATAGCCTTGGGATGCTGAATATCCCCAAATCGTTTGTGCGGATGTTTATGGAGAGCTTTGCTTTTGATTTTCAATTGACGCTGCCGGTGAATGTCTATGGGCCGAACAATGCTACTTCACAGGATGGCCGGACCTTGACCTGGCACATGTCACTCGGAAATCCCGAGCCGCTAAAACTGGTGGTTTATGCACCTAATATCAAGAATATCGTCATCACATTAGTAGCTGTTATCGTGATTCTGGTCTTGTTGATTACGTTGTGGTTACGCAGAAAAAGAGGCCGGGATACACGTGAATTGGCATAATCCCAGTTGCAAATGAATGAGTTCATTTGTTATAATTAGTACCAAGTACTAATACTAGATGCTAAATAATGGGGTGAATGAATTGACAGGTGCGAAGATTACAGCTATCGGGACCTATGTTCCCGCGCAGAGGCTCACCAATGCCGATTTGGAAAAGATGGTAGATACCAATGATGAGTGGATCGTCCAGCGAACGGGTATCCGGGAGCGCAGAATCAGCCGCAAGGATGAATTCACCAGTGATTTATGTGTAGCTGCTGCAGAGGATTTGGCGAAGCGGTACGGAAAAAATCTTCAGGATGTAGACATGATAATTGTCGCTACAAGCACGCCTGACTTTCCTTTTCCCTCCGTGGCTGCTTTGATACAGAACCGCCTGGGGATTTCGCAGACCGCTGGAGCCATCGATCTGAGTGCAGCTTGTGCCGGATTTGTCTACGGATTGCATATGGCCAATGGTCTTGTGGCTTCCGGACTGCATCGCAAGGTGCTGGTGTTGGGTGCGGATTCTCTTTCTAAAATTACGGATTACACTGACCGCAGTACCTGTATCCTGTTCGGTGACGGAGCTGGAGCGGTACTGGTGGAAAGCGGGGCCAGTTCTACCGGCTTCCTCGGCTTTCATATGGGGAGTGACGGCAGTGGTGGGCATCATGTATACCGTACAGGGCTATCCTCCAAAATTGAAGATATCGAGCTTGTGGATACCAAGCTGCTTGTGCAGAATGGGCGGGAAGTGTTCCGCTGGGCAGTTCGGACCGTACCACAGGGTGTAGAGCAATTGCTGGCCAAGGCAGGGACGAATCTTGCAAAAGTGGACTGGTTTATTCCACACAGCGCTAACCTGCGGATGATCGAGCCGATTTGTGAGCGGATGAATTACCCGCTGGAGCAGGCGCTGTACAGTCTCGTTCATTTCGGCAACACGTCTGCTGCTTCTATCCCGTTGGCGCTTGATCTGGGCATCCGGGAAGGCAAGGTCCAGAATGGTCAGACCGTCCTTATGTATGGTTTTGGCGCAGGGCTGACGCAGGTCGGGCAATTGGTGAAGCTGGAGCTCGATGAACAAGTGGCTGAACCTACGCCGTTGTAAGGTGATCTTAATGTAAAAAGCGTAAGAGGGCCTATCCCGCTTCCGTTGCGCTAACATAAACAAACAGCCTGCCCTCGCATGTATCATGCTGGGGCAGGCTGTTTGGCTTTGCCGTCGTCAATTCTCCCGGCTGGCGGCAAAAGAGATGTCATCCTTGATCGTGCAGGTGACTGCCACAGGATTCGCGGACGATGAGTGCCGGCTCCACAACGAAGGAGCCGCCCTCGGACTGATTGTTGATCATGTCGTAGAGCATATGAGCGGCGAGAATCCCGAGCCGTTCTTTGTTCTGGCGGATCGTCGTCAGCGTTGGCGTCGTATATTTGCAGGCTTCAATGTCGTCGCAGCCGACCATAGCAATATCCTCAGGTATGCGTAGTCCATGTTCCTTCAATGCGCGGATCGCGCCAAGCGCCAGCAGGTCCGAGGCAGCGAAGATGGCCTTGGGCAAAGAGCCGGATTGAATCAGTTTCTGCATGGCGTCATAGCCGCTAGGCTCGAAGAAATCATCGCCATGAACGAACCAATTCTTATTGATATTCATGCCGAAGCCCTCAATGGCTTTAATGTATCCAGCTTCCCGCTGGTTGGAGATATCCGAATTGGCGGTGCTTCCGATAAAACCAAGCTCCCGGTAACCGAGCAGGTAGAAATGCTCAACAACCTTGGAGGAGATCTGATAGTTATCCGAGGTCACGTACCCCGATTTTTTACCCTTCAGCTCTAGATCTACCCCGATACAAGGTATGCTACTCATATCCAGTTCCTGAATGGCCGGCTCCATTTCTTCTCCTGAAATGATCACACAGCCGTCTACATGAAAATGAACACAGCGGGAAAAGTAATCGCCGCCGCTTAAGAATTTCTCATTGGAAAAGAAGATCAGATCATAGCCGAGCACACCCATCTGTTTCTTGAAGGCATTGAGTACGGCGAGAAAAAAGGGATGGGTAAAATCAACATTCAGCTCCCCGGCAAAAATAACACCGATCAGGCTGGATTTTTTAGTTGCCAGCGTCTTGGCGGAGTTGGAAGGGGAGTACCCGGTTTGTTCGATGATCTCCATCACTCGTTGCTTCGTTTTTTCGGAGACATCCGGGTAATTATTCATAATTTTAGATACTGTTGAGACCGATACGCCGGCCATTTCGGCAATCTTTTTGATATTCAACTGCAATGAAAAAGCCACCCTCCGGCTATAAATAAAAATCTGAAAAGGGCTGGATGCCAGCGCTTTCTTCAGTCGCATTTTCAAGTAAAATCTGGCACGAAAACAATTATATTTAAGTTTATGCTGAATGCCAAGGCAAGTCAAACGATAATGTTGGACCATTGAACAAAGTATACTCTTACAAAAGCTGGATCACGCATCTGCTACAAAAAAAGAGGTTCCTGCACAGCCATACATAAACTGGCTGACAAGAACCCCTAACAATTGTGGTCGTACTATGTTTCTTTAGGAATCAAATCGAAGATTTTACCACTTTCCAGTGCTTCAATCAGCTTTAGCAGCCAGCGGTAATACTTGACCGCCTCTCCGATCTTCTCCTCGTCGTTGTCCAGCAGCTTCAGCAGCTCTGCGTCATCGCTGTACTCTGCCTTCATATCCTTGATTTCATTCACGGATTTGGAAAGGGCATTCATGTTGCCCTCAACGGCTTTTCTCCATTTAATTGAGAAGTAATCGCTGAAATTCTGATGCCAGTCCGGAACCACCTCGAATAAATCCTTACGTGTGCCTTTTCCCCATACTTTATCAATCATTTTGAGGTCCAGCAGGGTACGGACGCCTGTACTCATGGATGTCTTGCTCATCCCCATAGTTTTACTAAGCTCGTCCAGCGTTACCGGACCCTGATTAAAGTACATATACCCGTATAAATGCCCTATAGACAGGGTGATACCGTATAAGTCCATATTTTTACCGATGGAATCAATGACTCGTTCCCGGGCTTTGCTGATTTTCTCGATTTGTTCGGGCGCAAGCCCTTCTAAATCATTCATGATGTCCCTCCTGAGGATTAGGCTAATAGACTGCAAACCTCTACTGTGTATTGTAATCAAATCATGGTTAATAAGTAAAGAATTCGAGACGAAAGGAATATGGCGTAAAACAGAGTATTCTTTGCGTATAGTTTGTAAAGTTAAAACTGTACACTAAATTTTATCCGAATATGCGCTTTGCATCTTTTTTCATAAGTCCGGTAGACTATTAGAAGTGAACTAACCCGATACAGAAACGGGAGAAGGAGGTCAGCATGCCTATTATAGAGGTGAAACAGCTAACCAAAGTATTCGGTCATGATGCGGGGCGTGCGCTTCCATTATTGGAACAAGGGTGGTCCAAAGAGAAGATCGCTCAGGAAGTCAAGCTGACTGTCGGTGTCAATAAGGCCGAATTCAGTATTGAAGAAGGAGAAATATTCGTCATTATGGGGTTGTCAGGCAGTGGTAAATCAACCCTGGTTCGTCTGTTGAACCGTTTGATTGAGCCTACTGGGGGGCAAGTTCTTTTTAAAGGGAACGATGTAGTTGGGATGAACCCCGAGCAGCTCCGGCAGTTCCGGCGCAAGAATATCGGTATGGTATTCCAGAAATTTGCGTTGTTCCCGCACCGGACGGTGCTGGCGAATGCGGAGTATGGCCTTGAAGTGCAGGGCGTGGAGAAAAAGAAAAGAACCGAGCTCGCTATGCAGGCCCTGGAACTCGTCGGTCTGAAAGGCTGGGAGCATCATCGCCCGGATCAGCTCAGCGGCGGGATGCAGCAACGGGTTGGTTTGGCCCGCGGGCTGGCCAATGATCCAGATATTCTGCTTATGGACGAAGCGTTCAGCGCTCTTGATCCACTGATCCGTAAGGATATGCAGCAGGAACTGCTGGAGCTTCAGGCCCGAGTGAAGAAGACGATTGTGTTCATCACGCATGATCTGGATGAGGCACTGCGGATTGGTGACCGGATCGCGTTGATGAAGGATGGCGTGATTGTGCAGATCGGTACGCCAGAAGAGATTCTGATTCAGCCTGCCAATAAATACGTGGAACGTTTTGTAGAGGATGTGGATCTGTCCAAGGTACTGACCGCTGCGCATGTGATGCGCCAGCCAGAGATGGTCAGACCTGAGCGCGGTCCCCGCGTGGCGCTGCAATTAATGCGCGATAGTGGCGTGTCCAGTCTATATGTTGCAGATAAAGAGATGAAGCTCCAAGGTGTCGTAACGGCCGAAGATGCGGCCCAAGCGATCAAAGAGAATAAAACGATACTTGAAGTGCTGCGGCGGGAAATCCCCCGTGTGCACCCCGATACTTTGCTCAATGATTTGTTCGAGCTGATGTCGGAGACACATTTGCCGGTAGCTGTAGTGGATGAATCCGATCGACTCAAGGGAATTGTCATTAAAGGTGCCGTTCTTTCAGCGCTTGCCGGCAACGCAGTTCCGGAAGGAGAGCACGTGTAATGAACATTCCTAAGATACCACTGGGCCAAGGTGTTGAATGGCTCGAAAAATGGCTAACGACATATTTCGGTCCCGTGTTTGATGTAATACATGCAGTAATCGGCGGCATGGTGAAGGGAATCGAGAATATTCTCACGTTCCTGCCAGCGCTTGTTCTTATTGTGATTATTGCTGCACTGGCCTACTGGATTGGCAAATGGAGAATGGCACTTTTTGCGGTCATCGGCCTGCTGCTGATCGATAACCTCGGTTTATGGGGACCTTCGATGCAGTCACTGGCGCTTGTTCTGGCCGCTTCTATTCTGGCGGTGCTGATAGGCGTTCCCATCGGCATTCTATGTGCGCAGAGCAATGCGGTGAAGAATACAATTACACCTATTCTGGACTTTATGCAGACGATGCCGGCCTTTGTGTATCTTCTGCCTGCGGTATCCTTTTTCTCGCTGGGTGTAGTCCCAGGTGTAATTGCTTCGATTATCTTTGCCATCCCGCCAACGATTCGCCTGACGAATCTCGGGATCCGGCAAGTCTCGCCTGAACTGGTGGAGGCGGCGGATGCCTTTGGATCGACACCGTCACAGAAGCTGTTCAAGCTGCAATTGCCGATCGCGTTGCCGACGATTATGGCGGGGATTAACCAAACGATCATGCTATCTCTGTCGATGGTTGTAATCTCATCGATGATCGGTGCGCAGGGTGTTGGGGCGCTGGTCTACCGTGCGGTATCGCAGGCGAAGACCGGAGCGGGCTTTGAAGCAGGGATCGCCATCGTGGTGATTGCCATTCTGCTCGACCGCCTCACTCAGAACGCATTGAAACCAAAACAAAGATAGGAGTGTTTCCTTATAATGAAGAAAAAAAGCTTAGGATTGATGCTGACAGCCTTATTAGTAGCGGTTCTCGCCGGATGTTCGGCAGAGAGCAATGATAAGGTAAAGCTGGCTTATGTCGCCTGGGATTCGGAAATTGCCAGTACAAATGTAGTTAAAGAAGTGCTGGAATCGAAGCTCGGGGTTAATGTAGAAATGTTGCAAGTGGATGCTGGGCCGATGTGGGCCGGAGTGGCAGATGGCAGTGCCGATGCCATGGTTGCTGCCTGGCTGCCGGGTACGCATGCTTCCTATCTTGAAAAATACGGGAATGATATCGAGGACCTTGGCGTAAACTTGAATGGAACAAAGGTTGGGCTTGCCGTTCCGGCATATATGAATATCCAATCGATTGAGGATTTGAAGAGTGCCGAGGCCGGTGCCGAACTGGATCATAAGATTATCGGTATTGAGCCGGGTGCAGGAATCATGACCACTACGGAAAAAGCGATTGAGTCCTACGGACTTGGTGATTATACGCTGGTGGAGAGCTCTTCTGCCGCTATGGCGCAGGAACTGCAAAAAGCTTATAACAACAACAAACCTATCGTCGTGACTGGCTGGACGCCACACTGGATGTTTGCCAATATGGATCTCCGGTATTTGGAGGATCCGAAGAATGTGTATGGTGGAGATGAACAAATCCATACCATGGTCCGCAAAGGCTTGAAGGATGATATGCCGAAGGTCTACAAGTTCCTCGATCAATTCGAGTGGACACCGGAGGATATGGCTGAGGTTATGGTCCAGATTCAGGGCGGCAAGTCTCCTGAGGAGGCGGCCAAAGCTTGGGTAGAGAGTAACCCCGATAAAGTAGCAACCTGGACAGCGGGGATCGAATAACTGTTTTGCAGATATTTTGAAGATGTGCTATGATAAAAATCAATAGATACAATTTTGTAACCTTTGTAGAATGACTGTTCCTGACATGTAATCTATATATCACGTTATATTCAATAAACACCCCGTAAAGGGGTGTTTTTCTTGGGAATGTGTTTTGAAGTAACAGCTTTTTCAAGGGAATTGATCGTATTTAAGGATGCAGCCTGTAAGGAGTCAAGAGAGGAGAACACTCCATTGACAGAGATAATAAATTCATGGATAGATTGGCTGCTGCAAACCCTTGGCCTGACTGGGCCTTACGTTTTGCTTGTTACGGTTCCTCTGACGCTGCTGCAAAGTCTGTTCGGTTTTTTCCCTCTTGCCATTCTGATTGTACTGCATGTGTCGGTATTTGATGTGATTGGCGGGATGCTGATCAGCTGGCTGGCCTGCAATCTGGGTGGAATCCTGGTGTATTTTCTGTGCCGGCGGTACCTGTTTGATTGGTTTGACCGCAAATGGAGAAAGAAACTGAAACGTTACGATAAATGGCAGCGCAATATGGATCGTTACGGCATCTGGACCCTTGTGCTGCTGCGCACCATTCCCATTATTCCAAGTAATATCATCAATCTGATGTCGGCGGTCTCGCCGCTTTCTACGGCCTCATTCATCTGGGGAACAGTGCTCGGTAACCTATCCTATATCTGGCTGTTCGGGACGCTGAGTTCAACGCTGATTGTGCCCAAGGAAGAGTGGGGCGTCTACTTGACCTGGTATTCGGTGTTTATGGTCGTTCTGATCGCTGTTTTTGTCAGAAGGCATTGGGATCATCTGCAGGAAGATAAGCGAAGCCGTATGGGCTGAGAACGATTAGAATACGATCAGAGGATTGGCTTATGTCAAAATGAAGAAGAACGTTATCCCGCAGGTCTAGGTGGTGACGTTCTTCTTTTTTGTCCCGCTCCCGAATATCTTATACTAAGCGGCGGCTTGACCGCCGGGCCAGGCGGGAGGGATAAACGCAATGGGCAGAAATAAAAAATGGGGGAGCCGGCGGATCCGAGTGCCTGACTTCGGCCGCTTGCGGTTGCCCAAAATCAGCTGGGACGGTATTCCGCGTCCGAACGGAAGAAGAGCGGCCTTTAAGGCGCGACCCAGCAAAACGACGACCATCCGGCCGCAGTCTGCACGATTTGAGGCCAAGCGGAGCAGGCGTCCTGCAAAATTATTCAGCCGTGGGGAACGGCAGCCATCATCCAGTGCAGGCAACCGGGGAAAGTCAGGCAGCAGGCGAAAATTATGGTTGATCCTCTCGTTGTTGCTTCTGCTCGGATTATTCCAGAGCATCCGTTATGTGGAGCAGCATTTGAAGCCCCCCATCGTGCATCTGGCGCAGATTCGCGTCAAGCAGATCGCTACAGAATCCATCAACAAGGCGATCACTTCCCAGGTAGCCAGCGGAGGCAATGCCGAAGAGCTGATTGACTGGAAGACAGACAAAAACGGCAAAATATCGGGATTTATGCTGAATTACGCCGAACATATGAGAATTACCTCGCAAGCAGCAACTGTCATTCAGTCCACCTTGCAGGAATTGCATAACAAACGTGAGCGTATCCCGCTAGGTCAGGCGCTGGGCAGCCCACTGATTGCCTCCTTCGGTCCGGATATTCCCATCACGATTGAACCGCAGGGGGCAGTCAAAGTAGAACTGGCTACACGTCAGAAAAATGCCGGAATCAACATGATTCTGGTAGAGGTTTATATCCATATCGTGACCGAGGTGGCCGTTGTCATTCCGTTTGACATGCAGCCACAGGTGGTGGATACAGAGATTCCTGTGTCGTATTTGATGGTCGTAGGAGATGTCCCGATGTATTACTATGACAATCAAGGTCAGCCTGTCGGGCAGAACGGCAGCAGTGCACCTGGCATTGCTATTCCTGCGCCGCAAATTGGCGGGGAGAAGGAAGATGCTGGCGTTCAGGGCAACGAGAATAGCGGCAGTGTGAATACCGGTACCCCTGTTCCTACAGCCATTCCGGAGATCAGCGGGAGTGGCAGTGCGCCAGTTAATAACAACAGCGGTGTGAGTAGCGGTACAATAAATTCGCATTGATACAGAAACGAACTATGGTATATTCCGTTTCACCAGTCGTCTTAACAGTGAAAAAGAGGGGCGCCTCCCCAACTAAAAGCATTTTTGTACCTTATTTTTAGTTAATTTAGATAAATGAGGGGAATAGGTGCATTTTTGTATCTTATTTTTCGGAAAAAAACGATGAACCCGATGTTCTGGAAGATTTAAGGTACAATATTGCACTTAATATGCAGTAACCCTTACCTGAAGAGAATTTAAGGTACGAAAATGCCGTTAATTACATTGCGCTATAGATAGTGCGCTATTGCGGACGGATAGTCATTAGCACGCTGACCATAGAAAAGCCACAGACCGCCGATTCGGCGGTCTGTTTGACGTGGTGCATAGAAAATAAAGGGAAAACACAAGCTATCATCATATTGACCAAATCACCAAAGGAAAAGAGGGAGCGTTATGGATAGCTGCTTGTTCATCCACGGCTTCACAGGAGGCGAGCATGAGATTGCACCGTTGTCCAGTTATATGGAGCAGCATCATTACCGGTCCCGGACATTCACATTGAAGGGACATGGGGGAACAAGAGCGGATTTGCTTAAAACGAGCCGGCATGACTGGCAGCAAAGCGCTGAAGAGGAGCTAAACACGCTGCTGGCGAGCAATAAGCGAGTGCATCTGATTGGTTTTTCCACCGGTGCTCTAATCGCTTCCCATCTCTCGGTACGCTACAAGGAGCGGGTTCGTTCGCTGACGCTGCTGTCGACGCCTGTGTTTCCGCTGAATCTTGTGCAAATGATCAAGACGCTGGGCGACCCTGCCATGCTCAAGCAATACATCAGCAAAATTCGCTCCACACCGCCGAAAGCCACGAGAGAGTTTCAGCGACTGGTTCGCGAGAGCTTCGAGATCTATCCGCATATTGAGACGCCGACCTTGATTGTGCAGGGCAAAAGGGATCATTTGGTCAAAAGCAGAAGCGCCAGTTATCTACACCATACGATCCCCTCGACCCGCAAGCAGATGCTTATCGCTGGTAAGAGTGGACATATGCTCTGCCATGACGATGATAAGCATGAAACGATGCGTGAGGTACTGCAGTTTATTCAAAGCACGGGTACCGAAAGATAAATTCACACCTTATTAAAATCCGGTGTCTTATTTATTTTTATTTCGACGTGCTCTGTACTCCTGGTTTTCCCATTGTTTAAGTAATGGATAAGGATCAAACGCCCATTCGGTAATCCCTCTGTCTTTGTAAATGCCAAAATGCAAATGTGGAGGGAATTTCCCCTGTGTGCCTGGACTGCCATAGCCCGAGCTGCCGACCCAGCCAATCGTCTGGCCAGGTTGTACGATATCTCCCTGCGCGAGCTTCTTGTCATACCCCGTCAGATGAGCGTAGTAATGGTAGCGGTTATCGATATCGCGTATCCCGATCCGCCAGCCGCCGTAGCGGTTCCAGCCCTTTGTCTCCACAATGCCGTAGCAAGTGCTGCGTACAGGCGTACCGTGCGGAGTGAACAGGTCGGTACCTTCATGAATACGTGCTCCGCCCCAGCTGCGTCCCGTGCCCCAAGTGCTGCGATAGGCATACGTATTTCCCAGTGGCAGTGGAAAAGCGTTCCCGGACAGGTCCAGCCGTCCGAAATGCTCGTACAGTTTGGCGAATTGGTTAATTCGCTGCGATGCCCGGCCATTATGGTAATACTCCCAAATTGCGATACTGAAATCGCTGGAGGATTGTCCATAATGCAACAGATGGCGGGCCATGCTGTAAAGAACATCTGCATCACTGCCAGGGTCGGCCCGGCCGTCCCCTGAGCCATCGGAGCCAAAGCCGCCGAAGAAGCTGATGGATTGTGGTGAAGTGTCCTCCTGATCAGGATTCAAAGGTCCTGACCATAGGGGAGGCGGGATGGTGATTCCGGTTAGCTTGGTGAGATGCTGGGGTGCTGTTTTGCTTTTTTTGGCGACGGTACGCTCATATTGATCAATGGCCGCAAAACGGAACCAGGGGATGCCAGTTGCTGCACTAATCTGCTCATATAGTTCTCTGCGAGCCGAGAGTAAAGCGGCTTTATCGGTGGGAATGACATCTGTTTTGGAACTCACCGATGCTGGGGGGCTTTGTGTTCCCATACTGGCCGCTTGTGCAGCGGGAAGATGAAGTCCGCTCCATAGAATGGTGGCCGCGGACATGCACCAGAATGATTTTTGCACGAGATGATTGTGAAATAGGGTCCGCATAGGACTACCTCCTTTGTCCGGGCATGGTGTTTGTCTTGGAATGAACCCACTTGCCTTAATAAAGGGCCGTTTAGTGTCGCTCTTTTTCTATAGATTGAAGCAAATGTGATCGTTTTATCCGTTATTGCCTAAAGGTACCAGACGTACCAAGAGTGCCTTTTGGGCCGCGGTTATTTCTGCCTTGGATTTTTCACAAAAACAGGCATTACCCCGGCGCACATGCTATAATATGAGGCAGCAACTTTAACGCGGCAATCGATTATTACACAGGCGAAAGTGGGGGTTATTCACTTTGACTACAAAAGGCGCTAAACAACCCAAGCCGGATTGGATTAAAATCAAGCTAACTACCGGTGATAACTACCAGGATATTAAAAGCATGATGCGTTCTAAAACTTTGCATACGGTATGTGAGGAGGCTCGTTGTCCAAACATTTATGAATGCTGGGCCAACCGGACAGCAACGTTTATGATTTTGGGTGATATCTGTACGCGGGCCTGCCGCTTTTGCGCAGTTAATACCGGTATGCCAACAGAGCTGGATTTGCAAGAGCCTGAGCGTGTGGCTGAAGCCGCAGAAAGCATGGGTCTTCGCCACTGTGTTGTGACAAGTGTAGCCAGAGATGATCTGAAGGATGGCGGTGCCCGGATTTTTGCCGAGACTGTTGCGGCGATTCGTAAGCGTCTTCCTCTATGTAGTGTGGAAGTGTTAATCCCCGACTTCCTGGGTGACCGGGATAGCCTGGAGATTGTGATGAACAGCAAGCCTGATATTCTAAATCACAATATTGAGACTGTAGAGCGGATGTCTGACCGTGTCCGGGCCAAAGCTAAGTATCGCCGCTCCCTGGAGCTGCTTAAGCGTGCCAAGGAGATGCAACCCGAGATTCCTACCAAATCCAGCATCATGTTGGGTGTGGGGGAGGAGTGGGACGAGATTTTGCAGGCGATGGACGACCTTCGTGCCGTGGACTGCGATATTCTCACACTTGGTCAGTACCTACAGCCTTCGCCGAAGCATCTGAATGTGGAGAAATACTATCCGCCTGAGGAATTTGCTCGGTTGAAGGAAGAGGGCATGAAGCGTGGCTTCAGCCACGTTGAATCTGGCCCGTTAGTGCGCAGCTCCTACCATGCGCATGAGCAGGTCAAATCCGCCGCTAATGCCCGTGAGGAGCGTGCGGTGACTTTGGGCTAACCGTGACGAAGTCACGAAGGCTCTAAGCTGTTAGGTATCCGTGACGTAGTTACGAAGGTTTTCAGCTGTTCGGTATCCGTGACGTAGTCACGAAGAAGTTTTGAATCTTTTATGTTTCCCGTGACGCGGTCACGAAAAATGATGGAGAGCTGAAAGAGCGACAGCGATTTGAAGCTCTCCAATAAACTAAGCATAGCGAGGCGAGGCCAACGGCCAGCGGAGCGAGCGCAAGGCAGCTAAGGAGCGTTAGCGCACTTAGCTAGTCCCCTGTGCTCCCACGCTAGCGTTGATGGAGTCATGGAGGGAATTTTGGAACTGGAGGAGCGTAGCGCTCGTCTAAAAGCTTTCCGGAGGAAAGCTAGCTTCGGAAGCAGACGCTGTGGTCCAATTTCAACCGCATAGCGGTTACAAATGAAGAAATTGGACCACAACAGCGACCGTAAGTCCAAAATTCCCGCAATGACGGCCGATCAACGCTCCCCTCTTCTAATGAAAGGCAGGCGACAAAAAGCTTGATCGTTATAGGCGGAAAAGGCTACGAGCTGATGCTGGACCACAAAGACGGATGGAATCCGGAGGCTTTTCGCGGGAGATACAGCGAAGTGCTGGAACGATACGATTACATCGTCGGCGACTGGGGTTACAGCCAATTGCGTCTGAAGGGCTTTTACCGGGACAACCATCCAAAGGTGAACCGGGATACAGCAATTTCAGGCATGGTGGATTATATTAATGAATATTGCAATTTTGGCTGCGCCTATTTTGTGCTGCAAAAATCGAAAGAACAGCCAAAAGAAGGCATGTACAAGGATATTCTGATCAAAGATCCGCAGATTCAGATTGCGGAGAATGAGCCATCAGAAGAGATGACACAAGAGCAGGCTGTGCGCCAAGCGTCAGCCCAGGAGAATACAGGCCGTGAGCATTCCGGAAGATCGAATTCCAATGCTGCTAAAGAAGCATCGGGAAGAGACAATCAGGTGAAGGATAAGCCTGTTCGGGAGCATCAAAGTAAGAATCATCGTGCTAAAGAGGGACAAGGGAAGAAACCGGGCCGCGAACGAGATCGTGATCGTAACTCCCAAGGAAAGCGGGAAGGCCAGCCGCCAAGCGGCCAACAGAACACGCCGAACCCCCAGAACGCTCCAAAGCCTCAAAACCAGCAAAACCAACAAAACCAGCAAAACCAACAAAACCAACAAAACCAACAAAACCAACAAAACCAACAAAACCAACAAAACCAACAAAACCAACAAAACCAACAAAACCAACAAAATCCTCTAGGCTCCCAAGCTTCTCAGGACCCGCAGGGTTAAGCAGGGGTTGGCAAGGCTATGCACCTTCTAATATCATTTATGTAATCAAAAGGGACTGTTCCACTGTAGTGATTCTACAGGAGAACAGTCCCTTTAGTTTAGATAACGTTTATTTTACAGATAATTTCAATTTGTTCTGAGCAGCATTATAACTCCACGCCAGTGCAGGGAATTTCTGCTTGAAGGCGTTCAGATCAATATAGGTCTCACCATCTTTGGAGAGGGCCGCCTTGGAGGCAATGGTGAATCCGGAAGCAACACCCGCAACGTTGGTTACGACAACTTTTTTATTTTTTGCGTCCCATGCGAGTTCACCCTCCACGAGAGCGGAGAGCACGCGTGCAGAAGCATAAATAGTGTTCCCTTGCTTGATCAAGCCGACGTTGCCGGCCAAAGGCACTCCATTGATATCCAGGATATGATTATCTCCGGAGGCTTCAATCGTGGACAATCCTGCAATTTTAAGTGCGGTGATCAGCTGTGCCGTTTTACCCTGCACCTCAATCGTCGGAGTAAGTCCGATATGGTTAAAATCTTCCTTGGTAGGCGTCAAATACTTCTGTGTAGTGAGCTTAAGCATATCACCATTGGACATGGGCAGTAGGCTCTGGATTCGCGCCTTCCCGAAGGAACGTGTACCTACAACGGTAGCGATTTTGTTATCCCGTAGCGCCCCGGTTAAGGCTTCAGAAGCGCTGGCCGTATAAGCGTTTGTTAGAATGACAACTGGTACCCCTATTTTACTACCATTCGTAATGGTTACCGGAGTCAGCTTACCAGTCTGGTCTGAGGTGTACATCATGATGCCCTTGTCCATGAACATGGAAGCAATATTGTAGGCCGAATCCATATAACCGCCCACGTTATCACGAAGATCCAGCACCATCGATTTCATGCCTGCCGTACGCATTTTTTTCAATACTTGGGCAAATTCCTCGTCTGCGGTTTGGGTAAAGCCGCTCAGGCTGACATAAGCGATTTTGGGACCGATGATCTGTCCGGTAACGGCAGTCGAAGTAATCTCTCCCCGCGTCACGCGAATGGATTTAGAAACCCCGTCACGCTGAATGAGCAGGGTTACTTTGGTCCCTGGCGCTCCGCTCAGCTCATCGCCTTCAGTCTCTTCAACGGGTACGCCATCCACTTTGAGAATGACATCGCCACGTTTAAGACCGGCTTTCTCAGCAGGTGATCCTGCGATTACTTCTTCAATGTATAGCTCAGTAGTTGTATATTGCAGTTTGACCCCGATGCCTACAAATTCAAGATCAACCTGATGGGAGAAATCCGCTGCCTCATCGGCATCGAAATACTGACTGTACGGATCGCCCAGCGTGTTGACCATGCCATCGATGGCACCGCGAATCAAGGTATCCTTGTCTACACCTGAAAGATTGTAATTCTCCAAATATTGCATAACTTCGTTGATAAGATCTTCATTCGAGGCCGCCTTGACAGAATCGGCCGCTGAAGCAACCGGTGCCAGTACAAGCGTCAGGGCCAGACAGCCGCTAAGGAGAGCGGTCATAACTTTTCCGGATTTCATAAAATGCACACGCCCTTTATATAAATTTTAAAGTTGCTTGTTGGAAACCACATAGCTGGTGTCGATGGTCCAGGCTCCATTTGCCGATTTGGACAGAACGTAGATCGCCCCAGTTTGGAAGCTGGCTCTCTCGCCTGCTTCTTTTACCTTACTCTCTACATAGACAGCGGCTTCCCCGGCATTATAGTAGAAGATATTAGAGACGATCGGGGTATAAGTAAGATCATAGGAATCAAAGAACTCTTCGAAATCCCCTATAAGGAACTCGTCATTTTCTGCTCCGTTTGACGTCATTGTTGTTACAACCTTATTGGCATTTTTCTCATTCATGTACTGGAAGTATTTCGTAAGATTATTCAAAATGGCAGTGGAATCGTCTTGAAGCACATTCGCGGGCTTCAGGCCTTGCTCACGGGTTAAGAGAACAGCACTATCCTGACTTTCCACCTCGGAGATTTTCCATTTTCCACCTAGTCGAACAAGGGTATATAAGTATTCGTACTTCTGATCAGGGAAGTAACTCCCGCCTAACCGGCGGTTGGTTTCTGTTGTATAGACCGTTGCCTCATCGGCTTTCAAATCAATGATTTCGACTTTGTCGATAGTATTGCTCTGATCGAATCTCTTAAATTGTTCCTTGAGGTCTGCGATCGAATCATCGCTAATGGAGTCCGGATCAACCAGGGAGAAGTATTTCTCGGCATTTTTTTCATTGTGGTACTTGTTAGCCAGCTTGATTACTTCTGTAATCGCTATGCCTTCAGCAGCGGAGTCAGTAGTTGAGGCTTGAATGTTGACCGTACGAGAGGACGGATTCCATACAGCTGTTCCGCCTGTCGCTTCAGCTATGAAACGCAAGGGTATGTATGTGGTTCCTGCCTTGGCTACAGGTGCAATGGGGAGTTTAGTAGCGGTTCCGTTAACCATGGCTACCTTGCTGCCAATTTTAAGGCTGACGGATAAGCTTTTTCCTGTACCGGTGACGGTTCCGGTCTTCGCATCCCAGAGTACCTTAAGTCCCAGTTTTTCGAAAACAACGCGGAAAGGTACCAGTATGGTGTTATTCTGCAGATATGGAGCCCCTGAGGTAAAAGGGACCTTGCTGCCATTAATGTAGACTTCAATCGGTTTCTCGGCCGCAAAAGCGGGAATGGCCATAACGAGGGCTAGCAGACTCGCGACCATAATGGTTAATAGTTTTTTCAACAGATTCTCTCCTTTAATATGGAACACTTTGTAAAATAGGCTCATTATACCATTTGAATTCTCTCTAGTCTATCGAATCATGTTAGCTGTATTCGGTAGTTTTGTCAGCATGAAAAAGCCGGAGATGCAATGATCCCCGGCCCTTGTGTTTAGTACAATTATGCGGGTCAAAACTGGGCCGTCCCGGTGTTTGACCTAAACGAGAAAAGCTTCGCGAACACGGTTCCAGAACGGGAACGGGCGGTAGCGGGCAAAGCTGATTTTTTTGGAGGATACCTGACAGCGCACGGAAATCAGATCGTCGACCGGTATATTGACATGATCCACTGTTAATAGCAGACGCTGCTCTTTGCGTGAAAAGATATCGGTGTGATGATGCTTCGGCAGCAGTAGTGGTGAACCCATCGTGCGGAACACACGGTTGTTGATGGAAGCAATTTCCGAAATCTGCAGAGCCTCAATGGTAGGGTGAACCATAGCACCGCCAAGGCTTTTATTATATGCGGTACTGCCGGAAGGTGTGGAGATACAAATTCCGTCCCCCCGGAACATCTCAAACGACACGTCATTAATGTCAATCTGGATGACTACGGTACCATCCACTCCTTTAAGGGTGAATTCATTCAGCGCAATATGGGAGGTGGACCCGGATTTCTTGTGAATTTCCAGTTCCAACAGAGGGTACTGCACAATTCTCGGCTTCTTCGGATTTCCATCTTCCGTTCCGCACATATAGTCGATCAGGGTAGGCAACTCCTGCGCCTTCCAGTCAGCATAGAAGCCGAGGTGGCCTGTATGCACGCCTACAAACGCCAGATTCGGAATGCGGTCGATAAAGGTGTGAAAAGCATGAAGCATCGTGCCATCGCCACCAATCGAGATGACAATCTCCGGGGACTCGGCATCCAGCTCCAGGTTTCGCTCCGCCGCCAGCTTGTGAAATTGCTCCGCAAGATTGATGGACAGATCATCACCGCGGTCCAGAACATAATATCTCAAGATGTACAGGCTCCTTTGTTTAATTCAGTCATACACCGATCATAATCAATCTTGATGCGGAACACAATATTTGAGGGTGTAAAAGAGCAAAGCTGATCGCAGAGCCTCAGCGATCAGCTCTTGCGGTGCAGTCGCAGCAGGGACAGCACCAGTGCCAGCAAGAGGGCTACGCTAAGGAGTAGGCCGAGAAGTACAAGGCTCGCGCCGAGGCTAGAGCCGGCATTTGAAAGTGTGGCTGCGGGAGGCCAGTGGCTCCAGGCCGCCGCCAGCCGGCCGCCAGCGACGGGCTGCCATAGCAGCAAGGCGAGGCTGGCCGCGAGCACGCCATGCACCAGGCGTGCGATCATGAACGGCAGGTAGCGCAGCCCCGTGCCGTTCAGAATGCTTGCGACCTGGGCGTGGACAGACAGGCCGCCCCAGGAGAGAATGAAGGCCGCCGCTGCGATTTTGAAGTGAAGCGGCACGGCAGAGGCTGCTTCCCCGGCGGAACGGACGCCGAGGGTGACTTCGAAGAATCCGCCTACCAAGGCTTGTGCTAGCTCCGGTGAAAAGCCGATCAGGGACAGCAGGGCCCCTACAAGAGTGAAGAGTGACGACATGATGCCGGCGCGCGATAATAACTCCATTAGCACGCTGAAGAATACAACTAGGCCACCGACGACAATAATAAGTTTTAAAGAGGACTGAATGGCATCCTTCATGATTTCGCCAAGGCTTCGGCCATCCCTGCGCCGGGCTTCTGCCATCGCTGACAGCGCAGCACGAATCCTGCCAATACCTTGTCCCGTGTGGGGCTGCACAGGCACAGTGACGGAAAGATCGGGGGTGGCTGCTGCCCTCCGGCCATGAAGAGACATCAACAGCCCGACTAGCAGCCCGCCACCATAATGAGAAATGGCCAGGATTAGGCCCAAAGACGCGTCGTGAAAAAATCCGACAGAAACCGCGCCAAGCAGGAAAATAGGATCGGAAGAGGTGGTGAAAGCCACCAGCCGTTCTCCTTCTACCCGAGTAATCAAGTTCTGCTCACGCAGCTTGGCGGTTAATTTGGCGCCAACGGGGTATCCTGAGACATATCCCATAGCGGCTACGAAACCGCCGCTGCCTGGTATACGAAACAGCGGGCGCATCAGTGGATCAAGCAGAGTACCAAAGAGATGGACTACACCAAAGCCCAGCATCATCTCGGAGATGACGAAGAAAGGGAACAGCGACGGGAATAGAACATCCCACCAGATGGAGAGCCCGCGCAGTGCAGCGGTAAGGGATGATCCGGGATGTAGCAGCATCAGTACCATGCAGCCCGCCAGCCCGAAAGCCAGCAAAGGACCACCTATTCTTTTCATGATCATGATTTATGCCTCCAGGTCTATTGCTAAGAAGATATGCAAAAACAGGGACAAACAGCACAAAAAAGAAGGACAAAAGACACAAAAAAACAAGGAAAGCGGTTACAAATGTCTGTGCTTTTCGGTTGAATTTGTGATATTATAAAATTAATAAATACAACACCGCTGTACATCAGATAATTAGGGATGGAGTGATGGTGATGAGCATAGTTGCCGGAGTGCTGGTTTGTGCTTTTGTATATGTGATCCGTGCTTCCCTCGTCCCGCCTGGTGATGAGGACTTTCGGACCTATTGAATATGTAATAATGACGCTAAACAATCGTTTAGCGTCTTTTTTGTCTATGCGCAGCGTGCAAGATTTGAAGTCCTCGGGACAGATATCATTGTAGGCTGTTTTTTTGGTATAATGAAAAGGCCGTTACATTATTATGGAAGAAAGCTGGTACCTTTCAATGAATCCAAATGACAGTATATATGTTAACCTGGGGGGCGCTGAAGGTCTTCACCGCCTGGTAGAGGTCTTCTATAGCAAAGTTCAAGCCCACCCACAGCTTGGTCCATTGTTCCCCGAGGACATTGCGCCTGTCCTGGAGAAGCAGTATCAATTCCTGAGCCAATTCTTTGGCGGCCCTGCGCTCTTCTCTGAGCTTCATGGGCATCCCATGATGAGAGCGCGGCATATGCATGTTCCGATTACCCCGGAGCGTGCAGAGGAATGGCTGCAGTGCATGAAAGAAGCACTGGAGGAGAGAGAAGTGGAGGAGCCCCTGCGTTCTTTTGTATTAAATCGCCTGGCTGGCCCTGCGCATCACTTTGTGAACATGCCCCAAGAATAAGATAAGGTTCTATGGCGAAAGGAATGAGGGCATTTGACAGAATTAATACCTTTGTATTCCATCAAGGTTCAGTGCTGTAACTGTGAACACGAGTTTTTAACCTCCCGGGTACGGCCCAGCCTCAAAAAAGCAGAACGCCGCGATGCGGATTTTTGTTCTTATTACAAGAATGAGAATCCGGATTATTATGTTGTGAGAGTCTGCCCGCAATGCGGATTTGCCTCTACAGAGAATTCTGCGGACAAGCTTGCTGATTGGCAGCGTAAAGCCTTTAATGATCAGGTCGGAAAACGCTGGAAAACGCGTGACTTCGGTGAGAAGCGTAGCTGGGGAGAAGCACTGGAGACATATAAGCTCGCGCTATTGTGTGCCCAGAGCATCAATGACAAGGATCGCATTATAGCGAGCCTGCTGCATCACATCGCTTGGTTGTACCGCTATCAGGGGGACACGGCACAGGAGATGCGCTTTTTGCAGTACTCTCTAGACGCTTATATCAAGGTGTATGAGGGCGATGGTATCGGCGGGAATGATGCTCGGCTAATGTTCCTCATTGGAGAGCTTAACCGGCGCACGGGTAATTTCTCGGATGCGGTCAAATGGTTCTCCCGCTTGGTGAATGATCAGCGGATTATGGATGCAGCGATGATCCGGGCCGCACGTGAGCAATGGACGATTCTGCGTGAGCAGATGCGTGGTGAAGAGATTAGCGAGGATGGACTTCCTTCCGACTCGGTAGGAAGCTAACGGTACGTGAGCTATGTTCCTCCTCTGGCTGGAGACATAGAAAAAGCGCAGAGAGGAGTTCCTCTCTGCGCTTTGCCATCGGCTGGGACGTCCTAAACGGCCCGTTGCTTGTCCTCTTTTTACGCCAAAGTCATCTTACGGCGCGGTCGAACAGCAGATAGTCGGCATCGTTGTCGATGACCGTGAGGCTGGTGCTGCAGCAGGGAAAGACCAGAAGTCGCTTCTTGCCATCACGGATAAGAGGCAGTTCTTTCGGTTTTAGGGGCAGCAGCACATTCTCATGGGTACAGAACGGGCAGTATTGCACGTACATATCGCCCAGTATAATGTCATAAGGCCAGGTGTGGCTGAAAGGGATCATTGTCCATCCTTCCCGGATGAAGGCAATTCCGGCCCGTCTTCGGCCTGTGTTGTGTTCTTCTTGGATAGCTCAGCTATCTTTTGCAGCAAAATATGTTGGGGCATATGCATCAAGTGTTCCAAGGGAACACCAAGCTGTTTGGACAGGGCAATGGCCGTTTCTGGCGAAATTTGCAGCGGCTTCATTATGAATCCTCCTTAAGTGGTTGCCATGCAGCGCAGGCTTATGGATAGTTCCAATATTGTAATCCACTTTACCACGGCTCTTGGCCAATTACAAAGAAAAGCAAATGTGAGAAAAGGAATGGTGAATACACATGAAACAACCGTTATCGTTAACCTGGGAATTGGACTCCATTTTTAACGGAGGCTCAGCTTCTCCCGAGTTCGAAAGCTTCCTCCATAAACTGGAGGGGGATATTGAGACTTTGCAGCAGCAAGTGCAAGCTTCCGTCTCCCCGGCTGATGTCAAAGGAACAGAGGCTTTGGACAGCGTGATCGAACTGTTGCAGAGTTGCACTGGTCGTCTGGTGCAGGCTGCGGAGTTCACAGGGTGCCTTGGCGCACAGAATCAGCAGGATAAAGGTGCAGTTCGTCTGTCCTCTAAAGTATCAGGGCTGCGTGCCCGCTTCGAAGGTATCAGCTCGCAATTTGACAATGTGCTGCGCCAAACCTCTGATGAAGTATGGGCAGAGTGGGTAGCCCGGCCAGAAATTGCTCCATTATCGTTCGTGCTTAGCGAGAGCCGCAGTCTGGCCCGTGAGAAAATGAGCCCTGAACTGGAAAGCTTGGCCCTCTCCTTGGCAGTAGACGGATACCATGGCTGGAGTGAGCATTATGAGACCATCGTTTCCTCCATCAAGATTCCTTTTGAAGATCAAGAAGGCAACCGTGTACTATCTGCAGGCCAGGCTTTCAACAAACTGGATGATGCCGATCCGGCCGTCCGCTCCGCAATGTTCACCAAGTGGGAAGAAGCGTGGGGCGGTGTTGAAGATTACTGTGCGGATACACTTAACCACCTAGCGGGCTTCCGCCTGAACCTCTATAACGGCCGCGGCTGGGATGACATCTTGAAAGAGCCGCTTGGAATCAACCGTATGACCCGTGAGACACTGGATGTGATGTGGGATGTCATTAACCGTAACAAGCCGGCTTTGGTTTCTTACCTGGAGCGCAAAGCGAAACTGCTTGGATTGGAGTCGCTATCCTGGGTGGATGTCGAAGCGCCTGTCGGCAATGCTAACGGCAAAATCTCCTATGATCAGGCAGCACAAGACATTGTTGCACAATTCCGCAATTTCAGTCCGAAAATGGCGGATTTCGCGGAAGAAGCTTTCGACAAAAATTGGATTGAAGTCGAAGATCGTGCAGCAAAACGCCCTGGCGGATTCTGTGTCACATTCCCTGAGAGCAAGGAATCCCGTATTTTTATGACTTACAGCGGTACGGCTTCTAATGTGTCGACACTGGCACACGAACTGGGACATGCTTATCATTCTTACCTGCTGAAGGATCAGCCGGTGTTCAATCAGAATTATGCGATGAACGTGGCGGAGACAGCTTCGACTTTCGCTGAAGCGATTATTTCTGATGCGCAAGTGAAGGCCGCGACTAATCCTGAAGAGAAGCTGGCACTGCTGGAGTCCAAGATTCAAAGAAGCGTGGCGTTCTTTATGAACATCCATGCCCGCTTCCTGTTCGAAACCCGCTTCTACGAAAAACGCAAGCAAGGTGTTGTCAGTGCAGAAGAACTGTCAGCTTTAATGGAAGAAGCACAGAAGGAAGCCTTCAACGGGGTTCTCTCCAGCTACCATCCTCATTTCTGGGCATCCAAGCTGCATTTCTATATCACAGATGTGCCGTTCTATAACTTCCCGTACACAGTGGGCTATATGTTCAGTACAGGTCTGTACCGGCTTGCACTTCAAGATGGTTCTTCATTCGCAGATAAGTATGATGATTTGCTGCGGGATACAGGTGTGATGACCTTGGAGGATTTGGTGTCGAAACATCTGGGTGTTGATCTGACTCAGCCGGATTTCTGGCAGGGAGCCACGGATCTGATTATTGCTGATATTGAAGAGTTCCTGCAAATGACAGAGCATCTGGCCTAAGATTTATGGCGATATAAAGACAACTTAGCACATGAGATGCTTAGTTAGTTAACCACAATAAGGTATTAATGCGAAAAGACCCTCAATTGAGGGTCTTTTTTTGCTTATATATTGTCGAAAATGATCAGTTTTATGGGGGCGATATTAGTTTTTAATATGAAAAATACGCATTTATAGTTATTATTGACCAATTATGTTGAATAATGTTGTATGGATTGCTGTAATTAACCTATAATTGAGTCCTAAGCCTTATATAAGGCGTGCTAGGAAGATAACTGAGGAGGAAATTTATGATGAAGACGGAGCAATTATCGCTGGCGCGACAGATCGATCTGGTGTTCAAGGAATTGCAAGAAGAACTGTCAGGTTTGTCTTCCGGCACGGTATTTGTGCAAATACGCAACAATGTCATTGGAAAGTTTGGTATTCGCCATCTTCCTCTATCCGGAAGAAAAGGTGCTTTTGCTGCTGAAACGGAAGGATTGACCCCCGAGCAGCAGGCTTCCTTCCGGTTGATGGCGCTGGAAAGCCTTAAATATAAACGACGGTGGACCCACGGTGAGATTAGCTATGAATTTGCTGTTCGGCAGGGCATGGTTATCGTGGATGCCACGTTGGAGTCTAATTACAATATGGCGAATCTGATGATCCGTTATCCCCGCAATTCGCAATCCGACGCACATGATCAATTCCTGGGTTGATGGACGTAGGGAATGTATTGTCAAAATATTAAAAGCCCCCTCACGCTTCTGTTTAAAAGAAGCGCAAGAGGGCTGGGAAGCTTTGCAGGATAGGCTGTGATGCCTAACCAAGTAAGGCGTTTAAGATAAGGGTGTGACTAGTTCGAACGACCGGACAATTGTTGCTCTGCCAGTTGTACGAGACGTTTGGTGATGTATCCTCCCAAAGAACCGGTTTCGCGGGAAGTGTAGTTTCCGTAATAACCGTCTTGAGGAATGGTTACACCAAGCTCTTGAGCTGCTTCATATTTCAGTTGTTGCAAAGCAGCGTTTGCTTGAGGAACGACCAGGTTATTGGAACGACTACCACGACCTTGGCTTTGACCTGCTTGACCCATGTTTGTCACCTCCTTCGCCCGTTGTGAAGATAGTATGAGCGCTAGGAGATGAATTCATGCACCTTTTCGAAAGGTTTTAAGGATGGTAATTTTTAGTGTGTCATGATTGATTTTAAAAGATATGATGACTCTAATCCGCCGCAGAAGGTCAAAAAAGCGATCATCTCCTAGTATGCAGGGGATGACCGCTTGGGCGGATAATGGTGTTTAGCGATTGGGATGAATCATTTCGAGTGTGGTTGACAGCTCAATGCTGTGTCCCGGTTCCAATGTCAACAGGCCGGTAAACTCCGGATCAGGCGATACATTCGGCGCATCGGGAAGCCAAGTATAGGGTTCGATGCAGAGGAATTGATCAGCCGGTCCTTTTGTATAAAGCACCCAGTGACGGAAGAGATTCTCGTCGGCTGTATACCGTAGTCCGTAGCCATCATCGCGTAGTAATAGAGCCTCTACAGGCTGATTTTTGCCGATTCGCAGAGCTGTGTCAAAGTTGGTTCCCTGAATGTTCTTTCCTTCGTTAAGGTCCTGAAGATCTCCGAGAGGAAGCAGATTGCCGCTTGGCAGCAATTCCTCATTCAGCTCATAGATGCCCTCTACAGGCAGCTTGAGATTCCAGCGTTCAGGTTCTCCATCAATCATAAACCAAGTGTGATAGCCAAGTCCGAACGGGATGCGCTGTTCACCAAGGTTAGTTACTTTAAGAATCTGTTTCAGTCTGGCATCCTGCAGCCGAAATGTCATTTCGAATTTGAGTGGCACAGGCAGCTGCTCCATCCAGTGTGGATCGTCCACAGTGTTGAACTCCGTCGTTACGGCGCAGCCATCCTCGTCTTCTTCAATGTCACTAACACACCAAGCCTGTGTTCTGTGCAGGCCATGGATGTGATTGTCACCCGCGGTGTTTTGGTCAAACTGGTAACTTGCCCCGTCAAATTGAAATTGTCCTTTGCGAATGCGTCCTGGTGGGATCAAGAGCGGAATGCCAAAATGATATGGCTTTTGCATAAAAAAATCTAGGTCGCTTTCTTCAGGCCGTCGCAGAATTTGCCGTTCTTCCTTGAGGTCTTTCAAGGCTATCACGTTATTTCCAAGTCGCGGCAAAAGCGTGACTTCCAGTTCGCGGCTGTGCAAAATATAAGTATCATAACCGCCCCACTGCCCTTTGGTCACCTGTTTCATGAGATATGCTCCTTTATTGTAGCTGTAATCGGAATAGAACGCGGATAACCTTATCATAACAGATTTATGCGGCCCTGGGTTAAGGGAATTGACAAACCTCTCCGCATCGTTCATGATGAACTCATTCAATAATAATGGCAATGTGATGACGGGGACAAGTAGTCAGATGATGAACCTTCAGAAAGCCGGTGGATGATGCGAACCGGTGGAATTCTTCTGGTGAATGGACCTCCGAGCGCCGTGTTTGAACAGGAGCATAACGTCTCCCCAGTAGTCCGGCCGGTTCTTCCCCGTTAACGGAAGCTTAAGGCTGCTGTTGTCCTTTGACAAAGGACAGATGCGGCGAATAAGGGTGGCACCACGGTCTCACGTCCCTTGCGGAGTGGGCCTTTTTTGCGTTCATTACACATTGCATCTCATTCGGAAATACACTACATGGAGGGATTAGCATGGCTAAAAAAGTATTATCGGGTATTCAGCCCAGCGGTACATTGACACTCGGGAACTATATTGGAGCAATGAAGAATTTCGTGAAGCTGCAGGAAGAACATGAATGTTATTTCATGGTGGTGGATTTGCACGCTATTACAGTAGCTCAAGAGCCTGCGGCACTTCGCGAGCAATCGGAGTCGGTAGCTGCGCTGTTTATTGCAGCCGGAATTGATCCGGCACGTTCCAATGTGTATCTCCAGTCTCATGTTCCGCAGCATGCTGAGCTTGGCTGGATCATGACAACCCTGACTGCAATGGGAGAGCTGGAGCGGATGACTCAGTTCAAGGATAAATCCTCCGGTAAGGATTCTGTAGGTGCAGGCTTATTCGTTTATCCGTCGCTGATGGCAGCCGATATTCTGGTCTACAATGCAGACCTAGTACCGGTGGGAGAAGACCAGAAACAGCATTTGGAACTGACCCGCGACTTGGCAGGGCGCTTTAACAGCCGTTTTGGGGAGTTCTTCACGATTCCCGAACCGTATATCCCGCAAGTGGGCGCACGGATTATGTCTCTTGACGATGGAACCAAAAAAATGAGTAAGAGCAATCCTAATGCGGGCAGCTTTATTTCGCTTTTGGATCCGCCGGATGTCATCCGTAAGAAGATTAGCCGGGCAACTACGGACTCGGGGCGCGAAGTGATCTTTGATCCACAGAACAAACCGGAAGTTAGTAATCTGATGAGTATCTATTCGGAATGTTCAGGGATGTCGCTGGGGCAGATTGCTGACCGTTTTGAAGGACAAATGTACGGTGGCTTCAAGAAAGAGCTTGCTGAGGTGGTCGTGGCGACGCTTGAGCCACTGCAGCAGCGCTATCACGAAATCAGAAATTCAGGTGCCTTGAGCGATATTCTGGCAGAAAGTGCTGAGCGCGCCCGCGTGGTAGCTGCACAGACGCTGGCTGGCGTGAAGGAACGTATGGGTTTCCTGCCGGTACGATAAGGACAGAGCTGCAGGAAGGCATACACAAACGTTAAGCTTGTGTTGTGCCATCCTGCCGACGTCTGCGCCGGGCTTTGACAATAAAACCCCAGCCGATGTTCAGAATGCAGGCCAAGCCAAGCGCCAGTGCTAGCCAAATACTGTAGCTGATCGCGATGGAGGCGGCGGTCAGGAGCAGAATGGACGAGCATGCGAACCACAGGGAGAGTCCTTTTCCCATAATTGACAGCCTCCTTTAGGCAATAGAGAAAGTGATCCCGGATCATTAGCGTGATTCCGGGATTTTTGTGTTCATACGATTGTGACATCAACGACTAGAATTAACGGAATGAATAGTGAAGGGCGTTATCTTGTAAACACTTTATGGTGATTGTGCCTTATACCCGGTAAGGGAGTCAAGGGGAAAAGCCCGGCTCCTTGGGAATCTACACTTTCATGGACCCGGGGCCACTGGCAAAACGTTCGTTCAGCTTCTCGCTACTGAGCCAGCCTACGTACGTATTCAACGGATGATAGTCGTTATCCATGACGAGAACTGCCACGAAAGGGAATTGCTTGCGGTGTAAATAACGCACATCCCCCCAGCGTACAATATAACCGGAGGGCAATTCTTCTACCTCTGCGACTGCATAAGAGGTGAAGTACAGGAAGGACTGGATATCCGGATGGGATTTGGAATGCGCTACGGCAGGGTGTTCGGAGCTTACGGCATGTTTGAACCAGTGAAGCCGACCACCTAGCAACTGGCCAATATCATAACTGCCGTCAGGTTTGGCTTTGACGATGTTCCAGCGTTTGGGCGAGATTGTGGGGATTATGTAATAGCGGTCCCCGGGGTCATGTGTGACATCCTTGGCCTTGATCCTGCGTGAAAGCCGGAAATGGACAAGGGTCCGCCAAAGGTAATAAATCACGATACAAATATAGAGCGTAATGAACAAAGGGGCGGGAGGGACGAGGCCGCTCACCCAGAGCACGAGAGCTGCCGTATGGCTGCCGAATATAAAGGGATCAAAGATGTGAATGATGTTCCAGGCAATCCATTTCTCGGTGAACGGCCTCGCGGCCTGGGTGCCATAAGTATTGAATAGATCAGAAAAAACATGTACGAATACACCGATGAAACTCCAAAGCGCAATGTGACCCAGTCTGTGCGGATCGCTAACTCCAAACAAGGGTCCGATTACTATAGTAATTAGCGCGGGCCACAGTAAGAGAAAAGGCAGGGAATGGGTGATGCCTCGGTGATTGCGTATATACATCGCATTGCTCTTCAATCGCAATACAGTATCGGCATCGGGGGCCTGTGACGCAATAACGACAGATACCATAACAGCTCCGGCAAGCACAGGGTCGGAAGCAACGGCCGGATCAACGAAGGACAGCCCCGCCAGCCCCAGGCCCATGACAACATGTGTAGCAGAATCCATAATACAGTTCTCCTTTGTTTGAAAGTTCCTATTCATTACTACCCACAATCATGTCCAGTTATTAAATTGTAATCAAATTATTATCGTCACGTAATTGTCGAATTCATGAACATCAGGCCAAATGATTGTCAATTTCTTCAGGGGTTTGTTATGATAAAGTTAACAGCGGAGAGTATATTTCTCTGTCGGGAACGTTAGAAGTTTGTTTTAGAAGGAGGATCTATACGCGTGGATAATCAATGGAGATATCAGGCTTCTTCGGATTCCGCAGCAGTGTCTGCCAAGCTTCCGCCAAAAGGTGCGAGCTGGCGTGATTTCATTACTGTGACGAAGCCAGGTATTATCAGATCGAACCTGATTGCAGCCTTTGCTGGTTTTTGGTTAGCTTCTGGATGGCATGTCCAATACGGAAGCTTGATTTTAACTTTGCTAGGTACAATGCTTGTAATGGCCTCGGCCTGTGTATTTAATAACTATTTTGACCGGGATCTGGATATGAAAATGGAACGGACCCGTGACCGCGGATTGCCTACAGGCAGACTGAAGCCGCGAACGGTTCTAGTGTATGGGATTGTTCTAGGAATTGCCGGTCTTGTTGTACTATTTGCGTTCTGCGGGATGCTTGCCGGTTTGTTCGGGATACTCGGGGTATTCGTCTATGTTGTCATATATACCCTGTGGCTCAAGCGAACATCCACTTGGAGTACTTCGGTTGGTGCCATTTCCGGAGCTACCCCACCAGTGATCGGCTATGTAGCGGTTACAGGCCAAGTAGACCTTGCCGCTGTTCTGTTATTCGCCATGCTGTTCCTGTGGCAGCCCCCCCATTTCTGGGCGCTGGGTATCCGCCGCAAGGAAGAGTACCGTGCTGCGGGCTTTCCGTTGCTACCTGTGGTAAAAGGCGTACGTCGCACTAAGTTCCAGATGATTCCTTATGTGGCTCTGCTGCTGCCGATTCCGGTTCTGATGTATGCTTACGGATATGCGGGTATTTTCTACCTGATTATATCCAGTCTGTTGTCCCTGATGTGGTTGTATTTGACACTGAAGGGCTTCAAGGCCAAAGACGATGAAGTCTGGGCCAAACAGAATTTCCTCTTTTCCATCAATTATTTGACGGTCAGCTTGATCGTGCTAGTGCTGAATACAACTCACTTGTAATGGAGGGGAGAATGTCCTTGCAAACCTTGAAACGTTATAAATGGACCTGGCTACTTCTTCTGCTTGCATTAATTATGGCTGCTTATCTGGCCTTCAATTCCCTGGCGCTGGGGAGCAAAGAATTGCCGGTCATCGGGGAAGTGCAGGACTTCTCCCTTGAGAATGTGAATGGAGATACTGTGACGCTTGCGGATACACAAGGGAAGGCCCGGTTGGTGTACTTCTTTTTCACGGATTGTCCTGATGTGTGTCCTATAACGACATTTATGCTCTCTCAGACTCAGAATTTACTGGTCAAGGATGGTAGCTTTGGCAAGGATGTGTCGTTCTTGTCGATTTCCTTCGATCCGAAGAGAGATACGCGGGAAGCCATTAAGGATTTTGCCGACCGGTTCCATGCTAATTATGACGGCTGGTATTTCCTGCGGGGTGACCAGGAGAAGATCCGTAAGATTGCTGCAGAGTCCTTCAAGGTGCTAATTGCGGGAGATAACAAGGACAACTTTGCCCATGCGAATCTGATCGGGCTGGTGGACCGGGAGAACCGTCTTCGGGCGCTGTACGATGCTGGGGATAGCGAGAATGTTACCCCTGAATTTTTGGCCGCTGCTGTGAAGGATTTGGCCCGTGAGTAACTGAATAATCACAGATTAACCAAAACGCCTTTTTTGCTGCTCACCTTCTCATGGGAAGGGAGAACAAAGAAGGCGTTTTTGGTTTGAATTCTATTCTTAATAGGGCAGGGGTTCCGGATAGATGATAAATTCCTCCAGACCTGCTTTTTCCAGCTGAGTGATGTTATACTCGTCCGGCGTACCTTCTACCCCGGCATATCCCCGCCTTGTGTAGATGTGACCAGCGTCAGGAAAAGCATCGCGAAGCACACCGCGGATTTTTTTGCCGGAACTGTCGTTGTCCATGTACAGATAGACTTCACTATCCCCAACCTGTTGGCGCAGATTCTCCAGCTTGAGGGTGTTCAGGGTGCCAAAGGTACAGAGAATATCAACTTCAGGCATCAAGATCCGCCGTAATCTGCTGCGGTCGTTTTTGCCTTCGACAATGATTGTGATGGACATATTCAGTTCGTCACCTCCGGAGCGATAATCATGACACACACGCATATATTTTACCTAAGCTTCGTCATTTTTAACAGGCGCTAACGCGGATATGTAATCATTCCCCGGGAAATGTCGCAAAAGCAAACAATCACCCGGGTGATATGCCCGGGTGATTGAGGATACGACAAAAACGCTTTCTATGGAATATTTAGAATACTCCAGCGCGGCGCATGATTACCAAAAGAAAGTCCAACACCAGAATAATGAAAGTGGATGTCCAGAAAACCGGGGATACCCCAAAAAAACGTATTGAGAACCAGCCAGTTAGGCTTTAGGCTGCGCGTCCATTCAGGCCTGCTTTGTAGCTAGGTTCGAGCTTTGTGCTCTTTGGCGGAAGCAGAAGGAGTGCAGTCATCAGCAGCAGGAAGGCAATAAAGTAAGGGGAGACAATACCCCGCAGCTGACCGGCAGCGACAGGACCTGCGAATGCGCCGAGGGACATGGCGATAGATTGCATGGAGAACGTCCTGCCTAGCCGCCCCGGGCCACCAAGGCTAATGAACAGTGAGGCCATTGCGGGAAACAGCACACCCTTGGCAGCGCCCATCAGGAACAGGAGGAGGCCGGGTGGGATATTGCCGAAAGCAGCAAGCCCGAAGAAGCAGATCGCCATGCCGAGCAGCGCTGCGGCTATTCTACCGGAAGGTGTCAGCCGATGCAGGAAGAACATGCTGAGTGTCACGAGAGCCCCCAAACTCAGAAGCGAGAGCAGCAGGCCTGTGGAGAGAATGTCCCGACCTCCATTTTGTGAGAGAGGAAGCTCAAAGAACAATACCCCCTGGGAACAAGAGACGAAAAATGGCAGCAGATAATAGCGTCTGGAGGGCTTGGCGAAATTGGTGTTGGTCTGAGAAGGAGCCGATTTTGCCAGTTGAGTAGCTTCCAGATCAGCTTCCGTATGAACCAAAGGATCAGCAGCACGGGTCTGCACATGCTTGGGGACGCTGAAGAAAGCCATGAAGCCTGTCAGGATCAGTAGCCAGCCCAGGCTGCTGAACGTACCGGAGAATCCGGCTTTGGCGACGATAAACGCACCGGCGGCAGGAGAGATCACAGAGGCGAGTGTATGCACGATACCGTGACCGGACATGTACTTGCCTTGAGTGGCCGAATCCGAAGAGAGCGAGGCCAATAGTGTCATACAGGCCGGGGACAGGAAGGCCAGCGCGAAGCCGCTTGCTGCGCGCAGCAGCAGCAGATGCCAGGGGAACTGCGCATGCGCCTGCAGTAGCAGGAGCACACCGGCCGTCACCAGGCTGAAGACGATATACCGGCGGCTTCCGTTACGATCCACAAGCACTCCAGCCAGCAGATTGCCGGGGAGGTGGGTCAGCGAATACATGCCCATCATCCAGCCGATAAAGGCGGGGCCGGCGCCAAGTGATATGGCAAACGGCGTCAGTACGGGATATTGGGCGTGCAAATCGAAGAAGGCCAGAAAAAGGAACAAGTAGAGCCACAGCGCAGTTTTCACATGTAACACCTCCGGGCCTGTCGCAACATAGGAATTGCAGGGCAGGCGTATTCAAATAGTTCATCTGCAGAACGAAAAAGCAGCTACTTGTACTTTACGTGGGCCAGGCAGGGCTTATACCGCTTTTTTATAATATCAACCGTCGATGTTGCGCCCCGGCGCCGCCACGCCAGGGTACAACTGGGTAACCATGAATTCTGAGATTACATCATGTATAATAATCAATATTAAAGTTGATTGGGGTGTTGTGAAGTTGATGAATACAGAGGTGTGGTCACAGTTTATTAGAGAGAATTGGCTAGTTATCGTTATTGCGCTTGTGCTGCTGTTCGCTGTGGTCAATCTGGTCAAGACGGTTCTTAAATGGGCGATTGTCATTGTTATCATCGCCGGTTTGTTTATCTACAGCGGGGTTACAATGGATCAGATCGGGAACGCTGTGAACAAAGTGGCCGACAGCACATTAAGCACCTTAAAAAGCGAAGCGCAGGACGTTATGCTTAAGGAGGCTAAGGACGCCAAGTATACCTCCGGTGGGGATGGCACATTTACAATCACTACTCCGAATCTTGAAGTCAAAGGGAAAGCCGGGGAGGACAAGGTGGAAGTTACCTTCCGCGGTGTTGGACTGGGAAAATGGAGTATTAATGATACAACCAAAACTTTTATTGATGCCGCACGTAAACAGAATACAGCTGGAAAGTAAAGATAGACGGGCATTTATCAAGACACTCCATAGCTAAAGAAAGGGGGAGCGGACATGCTCAACGGATGGATAAAAAGCGTGGCTGATGCCAACGTAATCTCCATCATCCTACTTCTTATTGTTGCCTTCTCCCTCTTGCAGGGCTGGGGTAGAGGATTTTCACGTTCGACAGGCAGGTTGTTTGGTCTTTTGGGTGCAGGGATATCGACGCTTGTCGCGCTTCTTCTTGCTATACCGGCGGCGGCTTATTTCTCTCCGCTTGTCGAAGCATGGGCTTCCGGGGTGAAGTACATGGACAACGAGCTGACAAGGTGGCAGCAGCTGTACTATACAGCTATTTCCGTTTTGGCGGGATCTCCGGTTGTACGGTTTCTATTAGTATTGTTGCTCTGTTACAGCTTGATACGTATGCTACTCGGAGTTGTTATTCTTCTGCTTCCGTTTCAGAGCAGCGGTCGTCGTAGAGGGGACAAGAAGGTGACCGCGCTAAGCCGTTTGGGCGGAGCAGGCGTTGGATTATTGATCGGGATGGCACGGGGGCTTATATTGGTAGCCGTACTTTTCATCGGCGTTGCACTGAGTCCGGACAGCAGCTTCAGTCGTTATGTGGAATCTTCTCCAGTCTATAGCCAGAGTGCAGCCGCAGTCATTGAGCCTTTCGCTGGTGATACGGTTCATAAAAAGCTACCGATTCTGACTCAGGCAGTCGCGGCAGAGATGAATGATATTCTTCGTCGTAAATACGAGATTATCGATCACGATATTTCCGGCGATATCACTGGGGCGGCTGCTGATATTGTCGGAAAGACAGCAGGGGAAGAGGAAAAAGCACGGCTGCTGTATGACTGGGTCGGTTCCCGGGTTGCTTATGATTATGCCAAGGCTGAGAATTACGAGAAGAACCGGGTCTGGCATGAGCAGACCCCACAAGACACGTTCAATACACGACTTGGTGTATGCATTGACTATGCACGCCTTTATGCCGTAATGGCCCGTTCACAGGGCCTTCAGGTGCGAGTTGTGACTGGTCAGGGATATGATGGACGGGGCGGATACGGTCCGCACGCCTGGAATGAGGTATACGTGAGTGACAAGCAAGCCTGGATCCCCCTCGACCCTACTTGGGCGAGTAGCGGGAACTGGTTCAACACTAAGGATTTCTATGACACGCATATCAGGGAGAGCGTGCTGTGACGTAAAGGCGCAGCGTAAACAGATGTGGTACAATAAACTGGACTAACTAGACTACTCATCATAAGAATTAATAGGATTGGCTTACATTTATGTGCCATATTTTATCTATTGTTAGGAGAGAGGGCTGTGAGTCAGTTTCGTAGACAGAGACCCGGTTCGGATGATACGCCGAACAGAGGATTCACGGGTCTGCGGATCAATCTGTTCTTTTTTGGCACGTTTATTATTTTCTGCGTAATCATCGTTCGACTTGCCATTGTGCAGTTTGTCGAAGGCCCCACATTGACCGAAGTAGAGTCAGATCGTAATACGAAGAATGTGCCGCTTGCTGCTTTGCGCGGGAACATCTTTGCAGCAGGGGGCGAGAGTCTCGCTTATTCCACGTCGGTATATTCTATGTACATCACGTTAACTAAGGAGTACACAGCTAAGACGAAGGTCTTGGGCAAATCGGTTTTGACACCGGAGGCCCAGGCTAAGTCGGATGATTTGGTTGCTCGCCTTGTGGCAGATTTCAAGAAATATGGTGATCCCGCCGTTAAGGATCAGACACAAGAGGATGTTCTTAAAGCGCTCGATTTGAATTTTCGCAAATCACTTGGTTATGTTCCCCGCCGGGTAAAGACCGGGCTGACGAATAAGGAAGTCGCCTATTTTATGGAACACAAGGATGACTACCCGGGACTAGAAATTGTTGAAGAAACTGTACGTCACTACGACAAGGATACAGTAGCCGTGCAGACTGTTGGTTATATCAAGCCGTTTAGTTATTCGCATGACCGGGCTTTCTATCAAGATATTGCTCAGGCCATGAAGAGGGAGACAGATCCGGGCCTCGCCTACAAAGATGATGAGATCGTTGGCTTCGACGGTCTGGAGCTGCAATATCAGAAAGAACTGCGCGGGAAAAATGGTTATCTAGAGATATCGGTCAATCCACAGAATATGGCAGAGAAGGTGGAACAGGTTGTTCCACCGGTTAAAGGTAATAACATCTGGACAACGATTAACAAAAGCATTCAGCTTAAGACTGAGCAGGCTATCATGGAGCAGATCAATTGGCTTCATACCAACCCTGTGCAGGGACAGGTCCATCCCGCCGCATTGACCGGCTATGCTGTAGCTATGGAGGTAGACACTGGCAATATCGTCGCCATGGCGAGTATGCCCGACTATGATACGAATGTGTGGACAACAGGTACTCTGTCTACGGCTGCCTGGGAGAAGATGATGTACAATTACCAGAATGGCACGATTAACCCGATTTCATCGGGGTTATCCGGACATGGACTTCAGTCGGTGCTATTGATGGGTTCGACCGTCAAACCGCTGACGGTGCTTATTGGCCTTAAAGAAGGTTTTATCTCTTCTTCGACCAGGTACATCGACACAGGCAGCACCTCGTTCGGTAAAGAAGGTCATGAGACCACAGTGAGGAACTCCTCAGGCCACGTGTATGGGAAGATGGGACCCGCAACCGCGATTGAGAAGTCGTCCAACGTGTTCATGATCGATATGGTTGGCAAGAAGCTGTATGAGAAATATAAAAGCAAAGGCATTGATGTCTGGGATAGGTATATGAAGGAGTTCGGACTTGGTGTATCTACAGAAAGCGGTCTGCCTGGTGAATTTCTTGGTCAGATCAACTACACCAACATCAAAGCAGCGGGTAGTGCGCAAGCCGCACTGGTGTACGCGTCTTTTGGCCAACAGGGGAGTTATACGACGCTGCAATTGGCTCAATATGCCACTACATTAGCCAATGAAGGGCAGCGGATTAAACCGCAACTGGTTAGCAAAATAACGGATGCAGAGGGCAAAACGGTTACCAAATTCAGTCGCGAAGTGCTGAATGAGGTGACGAAATTTGATAAGTCGTTTTGGCAGGAGATTAAGAAGGGTATGAACAGTAAAGTCAGCGCCTTCGAGAACTTCCCCTATGATTTTGCCCGAAAGACGGGAACATCCCAGCAACAAGCTAAAAAGGAGCTGCGCGATAATGGTGTCTTTATCGCCTTTGCACCACGTGACAAGCCCAAGCTTGCCGTAGCGGTGGTCATCCCTGAAGGTGGATTTGGTTCCAATAGTGCTGCGCCGGTAGCCCGCAAAATATTTGACGCCTATGATTGGGAGTACGGGCTGAATGGTGTACCGAAGAAGAAACTTCAACCAGTTGTCACCACGACTCCTGAGGCCGACGCGGCAGAATAATCATCTTAGAGAAGAAGGAGAGGAAAAACTGTGAGCTTTTTCCGTAAGCAGGCCTCGCCACAGGACGAGACCACTAGCAAAAGTTCCCTTGGCCTACGGATCAACGTGTTTTTCTTCAGCACGTTTATTATTTTTTGTGTCATTATTATTCGTCTTGCGGTTCTACAGTTTGTAGAAGGGCCAACCTTGACTGAGGTGGAGACTAACCGGGCAACAAAAAGTGTACCGCTAGCAGCCATGCGCGGTGTGATCTATGCCGCAGGAGGCGAGAAGCTGGCCTATTCCACACCGGTTCAATCGTTATACATTACACTGACCAAAGAATATACGGCCAAGGTAACCGACAAGGAGACCGGGAAGACGACGCTGTCACCTGCGGCTCAGGCCAAGTCAGATGATCTGGCGAACCGTCTTGTCGCGGACTTTGCAAAGTTCGGTGCCAAAGACGTTAAAGCTATGACGAAGGAAGATGTGCTGGATTCTCTGGACTTGTACTTTAAAAAGTATTCGGGGTACATGGCTCGACGAATTAAGTCAGGTCTCACTGAGGAAGAAGTAGCTTACTTCATGGAACACAAGGATGAGTACCCTGGACTTACCGTGGTGGAGGAGAGCAACCGCCATTATGATAAGGACACGGTTGCCGTGCAGACCGTTGGTTATATCAAGCCTTTCAGATCCTCCAACAGTTTGCCGATTTACCAGAATATTTTGAATGAGATGAAGAACAATCCCACTGCCGGCCTGACCTACAAGGATGATGAAATTGTTGGTTATGACGGGCTGGAGCTGCAATATCAGCGGGAGCTTCGCGGCCAGAATGGTTATCAGGAGATCTCTGTTAACCCGCAGAACATGGCTGAGAAAATTGAGCAAGTAGTTCCGCCTGTGAAGGGAAATGACATTTGGACGACGATCAACAAGGATATCCAGATGAAAACCGAACAGGCCATTACCGACCAGCTCAACTGGCTGCACAAGAATACGGTTCAAGGGAAGCTGCATCCGTCTGCGGTTACCGGCTACGCCGTGGCGATGGAAGTGGATACCGGTAATGTTGTAGCTATGGCAAGTATGCCGGATTACGATACCAATGTGTGGACACAAGACAAGATGGACCCTGATGTATGGAAAAAGATTATGGGCAACTATCAGAACGGAACGATTACCCCGTTTTCCTCAGGAAGCTCCGGTCATAATTTTAGTTCTACTGTTTTCTTGGGATCCACGATTAAGCCACTTACGGTGCTTATTGGTCTCAAAGAAGGTTTCATTACTACACATACCACTTATTCAGATACAGGCAGCACCAAGTTTGGTAAAGCCGGTCATGAAACCACGGTTAGGAATGCCGGGAGTCATGCCTATGGATTCTTTAGATCCCCGGCTGATGCCATTGCGAACTCCTCCAACGTCTTTATGATCGATAAGGTAGGTAAGAAGCTTTATGAGCAGTACGGAGCTAAGGGTGTGGAAGTCTGGGATCGATATATGAAGGAATTTGGTCTTGGGGTGTCAACCGGTAGCGGTTTACCGAAAGAGTACAAAGGAATGCTGAACTATTTTAAAGAGGCTGAAGCAGGAAGTGCCCAATCTGCATTAGTCTATGCGTCATTTGGTCAGCAAGGTAGTTATACTACTCTGCAACTGGCTCAGTATGCATCGACGATCGCGAATCAAGGTGTACGGGTTAAACCTCAATTGGTCAGTAAAATCACCGATTCCTCCGGCAAGGTAGTGAAGACTTTCGGCCGTGAAGAACTGGATAAGGTGGATTTCGATCCGGCTTATTGGAGAGAAGTTATCAAGGGAATGAGCAGTAAAGTCAGCAGCTTTGATAAATTCCCGTATGATTTTGCCCGTAAGACAGGTACTTCGCAGCAGGATGCCTATAGTAAAGGTGTTAAAAATACAATCGACAACGGGGTATTTATAGCCTTTGCCCCGCGTGAACATCCAAAGCTGGCTGTTGCTGTAATTATTCCAGAGGGCGGATTGGGTGGCAGCAGTGCCGCACCAGTAGCCCGGAAAATCTTTGATGCCTACGATTGGGAATACGGACTGAATGGTGTACCTAAGAAGAGTTTGCAGTCTCCAGCGAATGGGCAAGACAATGCCGAATCTACAGATGCAACAACAAATACACAACAACCATAAAATTGCCCGCAAATGGGCACAACAAAGAATGGAGGGGTGGCAATGACTGCCAAATACCGCCTGCTTGCCTTGGATATGGATGGGACCCTGTTGAATGATGAACAAATCATTACCCCAAAGACAGTGGAATGGATTCAAAAAGCGGTAAAGGCGGGCGTTCATGTCTGCCTATCCACAGGTCGTTCTTTTAACGGTGCCTGGCCTTATGCCAAGCAGCTTGGTCTGGAGACGCCAATGGTAACGGTGAACGGCAGCGAAGTGTGGCGTGCGCCGCATGAGCTGTATCGCCGTTCCTTAATGGATCCTAAACTTGTGAGTCAGTTGTATGACATGGCAGAGCGTTATGGGATCTGGTTCTGGGCTTACTCTCTGGAGCAAGTACACAACCGGGAGAACTGGGATGGAAATACAGAGGGCCGTGAATGGTTGAAGTTCGGGTACAGCACTGAGGATGATGACATCCGGCACAAGCTGCTGCTGGAGCTGCAAGACTTGGGCGGGCTGGAAATCACGAATTCCTCGCCGCATAACCTGGAGATTAACCCGCTGGGTATTAACAAAGCAACCGGAATTAAGGAAGTCTGCCAGCTGCTCGGCATCGATATGTCCCAAGTCGTGGCCGCCGGAGACAGTCTGAACGATCTTGCAGTAATTCAGCAGGCTGGTCTTGGTATCGCGATGGGCAATGCCCAGGAGACGGTTCTTCAGGAAGCGGACGCTATTGTAGCTAACAATAACGAAGATGGCATAGCTGAGGTCATTCAACGATTCATATTGTAAAGTGAACGACATTGGAGGAGAAGGAATTGACAATCCTGGGTTGGATTCTGATTATCGCTTTATTTGCTGTCGGGTTGGCCGGTGCAGTAGTTCCGATTCTTCCGGGTGCACTTGCGATTTATCTTGCCTTTTTTGTATACGGATGGTTCTTTTCCTTCCAGTCCTTTGGCGCCTGGTTCTGGATAACCCAGACACTGATCGTGGTGGTGCTTTTTATCGCTGATTATGTAGTTGGAGCTTGGGGTGTCAAAAAATTCGGCGGCTCACGTGCTTCGGTCATCGGCAGCACCATCGGTTTGATATTCGGGCCGTTCGTCATTCCGGCGTTCGGTTTGATTATTGGCCCGTTTCTGGGCGCGTTTATTGGTGAACTGATCGTCGGCTCCTCAGCGGGCAAAGCCACCAAAGTAAGTGTAGGAGCATTAATTGGTTTGTTCAGCAGTACGGTAGTCAAGATTGTGCTGCAATTAGCGATGGTCATCCTCTTTTTCATCTGGATCGGCCTGCATTAATTTAACAGTGAAGAAGGCGAAGCAGTTTGTCTAAGAAAGAGTCTTTTGTCAAAGGCACGCTAATATTGGCTGCAGCAGCACTCGTGGCGCGCGTGCTTGGTATTTTTCAGCGGGTTCCGCTGGAGCATCTGTTTGACGATATCGGGAACGCAGCATTTGTACAAGCCAACAACGTGTATTTAATGCTGCTGACGCTGGCAACTGCCGGTATCCCAAGTACACTTAGTAAAATGGTGTCGGAACGGTATGCGCTGAACCGACCGGATGAAGCGCGGCAGGTCTATCGGGCGGCGCTTATTTTTGCTGCGGTGATGGGGGTTATTATGAGCGTGGCGCTGTACTTTGCTGCGCCGTGGTTCGCGAACCATGCCAAGGTTCCACAGAGTACAAGGGCCATTCAGGCCATTGCGCCTGCACTCCTCTTGTTCCCGGCCATCGCGATGATGCGTGGTTATCTGCAGGGACGCAATAATATGATGGCTGGCGGTATTTCACAGATCGTGGAACAGATTGCCAGAGTGTTCACAGCGATTCTGCTGGCTTATATTTTGCTCAAACAAGGCTATGGAAATCCGATTATGGCAGCAGGTGCTTCTTTCGGGAGCGTGCTGGGAAGTATTGCTGCGTTTGGGGTCATGCTCTATTTCATCATGAAGACCCGGAAGAAGGATCGTCTGGAGAATTTAAATACAGCGCCTAGTGCCAAGCTTCCGATGTTTGGGATATATAAGGATATTTTTAGTCTGTCCATTCCAATCGTGCTATCATCCATGACCATCCAAGCAGTGTATTTCATTGATACGACCCTGATTGTTCCGCTTCTCAGCGGCCAAATTGGTGAGGCCAGCGCCACGCAAATGCTGGGGATTCTGGGGCAAAAAGCGCAGAGCATCGCGGGAATCCCACCCGTGCTTGCCATTGCGCTAAGCACATCGCTGATCCCGGTGATCTCAGCGGCTTATGCGCGGCGGGATGATGTTCACCTGAAGCGGCAGATTACACTCGCGCTGCGGATTTCCATTTTAACTGGAACACCGATTGTTATGTCATTGGTCGCTGCTGCCTATTCTATCAATGGGCTTCTGTTCACCAATATTACAGGAACTGGAATTATTGCGCTCCTTACATTCGGTACGATTTTCCAAATAACGATGACAACCTCGAACTCGATATTGCTGGGGATGGGCAAATCCCGAATCTCTATGTTCTACGTGCTCGGCGGGATCGCCACGAAGCTTATCTTCAGTTTGGTGCTCAGCCGGTTCATGGGGATCTACGGAATTGTTATTGCAACAGCACTCTGTTTTATCGTGATTACATACTTGAACCTGCGTCTGCTGCGAAAGATCGTACCTTTCGAGATTATGGGCAAGCGCTGGGGAGGTTTTGTATTTGCGGTTCTAGTCTCCGTGGGCATCGGCTATGGCTTGAATGAAGCCGGTATTCTGCTGACACATGTTATGCCTGCTCGTCTGGCATTCTTGCTGACTTGCCTCGTGGTGGGCGCAGCGGTTGTAATTATCTATCTTGTACTGCTCATCGTGCTAGGTGTGATCAGCAAGCAGGAAATTGCCGGATACCCTCGTGCCCTTCAGAAACTTCTGAACCCGTTGATGAGATTACAGCCGGCTCGTGTGCGGACAAGAGAATAATGCAAATGATTGATTTGACTTCCGTGTCGCATTTTGCTTCACTTAAAAGGTACAGGCAACATATTTTTTATTGGAAGGGAATGACCCCTGGATGGATAAGATTAGTTCTCCCGCTGAGTTTCAGGTAGCGATTCAATCGCCCCGGCTGACGATAGCCGTATTCAAAGCCGACTGGTGTGTCGACTGCAAGTTCATTGATCCCTTTATGCCTGAGGTGGAGCAGAATTATAACGGCCGCCTGACGCTCGTGGAAGTGGATGTCGACGCTGTTGGCGATGTAAGCCAGGAGCAGAACATTCTCGGCATTCCGAGTTTTGTGGCTTATACCGATGGACGCGAGTTGGTTCGCTTTGTGAGCAAGCTGCGTAAATCCCGTGTGGAAATCGAGAATTTCCTCAATACAGCCCTTGAGGTTTATCAAAGCATTCACAAGTAATGGATGGATAATGGAAACACCGCTTTCGCCCGTTTTATGAGCAAAGCGGTGTTTTTTTTAGATATCAGACAACGGGGAGGCCATTTCTTCTTAAAATGCAGAATCAAATGCCGCAAATACCATTTTATCGGTTATAATGGAAACGCATTACTTCATACTTTTCCAGCAAAAGTCATTCATTTACTTATTTATTTTATAATGCGGGTGATCACATTTGACGACAAATCAGTTGAAGTGGCTTAGTTACATAACCTGTCTGGTAATGTTCCTGGCGCTGCTGGGCGGGGCGGTAGTAACCAAAACAGGTTCGGGCCTGGAGTGCGGAAATGAATGGCCATTGTGTCATGGTAAGCTGATTCCTGCCTATACTGTAGGGTCCTTGATCGAATATACCCACCGCTTATTTAGCGGATTGGCGGGTATGCTCTCGCTTGCCTCCATGTTTGCCTTCTGGCGTTATGCGCGTCAGCGGCGCGATCTGTTAGTGTATGCCTGGATGACGCTGCTGTTTGTAATTGTACAAGGCGGAATGGGAGCGCTTGCAGTGCTAAGATCCCAGTCTGCAGCCGTGATGGCGCTACATATGGGATTTTCGCTGATTGCGTTTGCCAGTTCCCTGATGTTGGCGTTAGGGTCCAAAAGAAGGCATGAAGAAGGCGACACTCTTCCTGTGCCCGGCAAGCCGGTGAGTATTTCTTTTCGCAATTTGACTTGGTTCACGACTATTTATTCTTACATCGTTGTCTACATAGGAGCGTTTGTTAGCCATACCGACTCCCAAGGGGGCTGCTCTGGCTGGCCACTCTGTAATGGGGAGTGGATTCCCGAGCTATCGGGGGGCGTTGGGGTTGTGTTCACACACCGGATAGCGGCTTTGCTGTTGTTTATGTTGACGGCATTGCTGGGACATTTGGCATTCTGGAAGCAGAAGGACCACAGAGAGCTGAGGATGTTGGGGGTTGCAGCGGTTCTGCTATGCCTGATGCAGGTGTTCAGCGGGGCGGCGGTTGTGTATACGCTCGGGAATGATAAGCTCTACATCTTTGCCGCTCTTGCTCACATTTTGCTGATTGCCGGACTATTCGGTGTACTGTGTTATATGAGCGTACGGGTATGGCAGCTTAGCAAGGGAAACAGGCGTTAACTCGGCACTCATATCCTTACAGATCCTTGCGGCATTTATGTTATGCTGATCATTACTTGATCAGATGTCCCCTGAGGCTAAGAGGATGGATAGAGTGGCTTACAGGGTGGGACAATAACACTCATATTGGATTTGCTGCATCCGAAGCAGGTAAGGAGGACAACATATGCTGCGGATATTGCTGGGAGAACCGCCCCGTGTGAACAGCGGTGTGCTCGCTGAGGCGATGGAACATATGGCGGAATTTGCATCGCTACTGCGCAAGGAAATGAACAGATATGAGGACCGTGATCATGAATTCCGGAAGCTGGAAATCTGGACTCGTGGCCTGATCGTCTCATTGGATGAACTGGAGCAGAGCTGGTTTGCCGCGGCTTTTTATCGAAAATCCGTAAAGGCCGGGTATATGGATGATATGTCGGTGGCCGAGCAGGGCGAATATGCGCGATATGTGTATTTTTATAAAAACGGCTTTATTCGTGTCTTCTCCTTGCTGGACAAGCTTGGCACGGTATTGAACAGTCTTTATGATCTTAATACATCCAGGGTTAAAACCCACTTCTCCTATTTCACGGTACTCCGGGAATTTCTTACCCACAAGGAGCATGCTGTGCTGGCCGACCAGCTGGAGAACATTAAGAACTCTTACCGGGACCCACTGCAGAACCTGCGTAAGCGCCGCAATGCCGAAATCCATTATATGAACGCTGAAATGCAGGATGATTTGTGGCAGCGGCATCAGGGTCTTCACGACAAAATACAGCTCGAGGATCTCGACAGTCATCTGGAGGATTTAAAGCAGGGGCTGGAAATGGTCTGCAAATCATTAGAGGCTGTATATAAATACAGTACGGAACACTGGCTTAAGAATACTGGGAAATCCTGATGATGTAAAAATGGAATTCTGCGGAAAATTTTCCTTTGACAAAGAATGCAGAACTAAATTATACTAAATCATGCCTTCTTAGGCCGGACATTTTATGACAAACTACAACACTATATCACATATCTTATCGAGAGTGGCGGAGGGATAGGCCCGATGAAGCCCGGCAACCGATTTATGTTTATGCGTGAACCGCGTGTACATAAGTGCCATGGTGCTAATTCCTACAATGCCGTGTGAGTGCGGACGTTGGCAGATGAGACGGCATTGTCTATAAGCGCACAGGGCCTCTTGCGATCTGCAAACGATCGTCGGAGGCTTTTTTTGTACAATTCACTGATATTATCGTTAAAGGAGGACGGCAGCTTGATAGAGCTAAAGAGTCTAACCAAGGTATATGGTAAAGGCAGCAAAACCGCCACGGCACTCTCGGGGCTAAACCTGTCGATCAAGAAAGGGGAAATCTTCGGAGTCATCGGCCACTCTGGGGCAGGAAAAAGCACGCTGATCCGTTGTATTAATCTGCTGGAGCGTCCGACCGAAGGCGAGGTCTGGGTAGATGGCGTGGAACTGACTCAATTGCCGGAAGGACAGCTGCAGGAGAAGCGGCGCAAGATCGGGATGATTTTTCAGCACTTCAATCTGCTGTCCTCCGCGACCATCTACGAGAATATCGCTTTTCCGCTGCGGCTGACACGCGCTTCGAAGAAGTTTATTGACAATAAGGTCAAGGAATTGTTGGCTCTGGTAGGACTGGAGGAACATCGGGACAAGTACCCGGCTCAATTATCGGGCGGTCAAAAACAGCGTGTCGGTATCGCCCGTGCGTTGGCCAGCGACCCGGACGTGCTTCTCTGTGACGAGGCGACCTCGGCACTTGACCCACAGACAACAGACTCGATTCTCCGTCTGCTTCTGGACATCAATAAACGGTTCAATCTGACGATTGTGCTGATTACGCACGAAATGCATGTAATCCAGAGCATTTGTGACCGGGTGGCTGTTATCCATGGCGGAGGCATCGTCGAGCAGGGAGAAGTGACGGAGGTCTTCCTGAAGCCCAAGCATGAGATCACCCGCGAGTTCATTCGCAGTGAGGCACAGCACGATGGTCCGCTGCGGGCGGCTATCGACGCCTCCCATGATGGCTCAGCGCAAGCAGTCAAGATTACTTTCCTCGGGGAAAAAACGTACGGGTCGGCCTTATCCCAGATTGCGCGAGAGACAGGCGTCGATTTTTCCATTCTTTCGGGTACCATCTCTACGATCAAGGATGTGCCTTACGGGCAACTGATCGTTCGTTTTGAAGGAGAGGCCGGGAAGGTTGCACAGACCATCGCAGAGCTGACCGCTCAAGGCCTTGATGTGGAGGTGATTGCGTAATGGGTGGCTTGGATTTCAGCAAAATTAACTGGTCGGAAATGATGGATGCTGCGGTATCCACTCTGAAAATGCTAGGAATTTCCGGAATATTCACAATTATTCTTGGTTTGCCGCTCGGAATTGTGCTATATTTATGGGGCAGATCCAACCAGTCCTTTTTAAGAGTGATCTATTCAATTCTATCGTTCGTTGTGAATATTCTGCGATCCGTACCGTTCATCATTCTGATGGTAGCGCTGATCCCGATTAGCAAATCGATTGTAGGCACCTCGATTGGTGTGTTGGGCACGATTCCCGCACTCGTCATTGGGGCTGCACCGTTCTTCGCCCGGCTGGTGGAGACGGCGCTGCGTGAGGTAGATCGCGGAGTAATCGAGGCTGCACAAGGTATGGGAGCTTCTACCGGACAGATTGTCACGCGTGTACTGCTGCCAGAGGCTCGTCCAGGTTTGTTGGCTGGGGTAACGATTACGATTGTGACGCTGGTCTCCTACACGGCAATGTCGGGGATGGTTGGCGGCGGTGGTCTGGGTGACTTGGCTATCCGTTATGGATACTATCGGTATGAGAAGGAAGTCATGATTATCTCTGTAGCGCTGATGGTTATTCTGGTGCAGTTGCTGCAAATGGCCGGCGATCGGCTAGTGAGGTATTTTACAAGGAAATAAGGGCCATTAATTATAGATATCCTTATTTACACAAAAAACATACTGTTTTAAGGGGGATTTACAAATGAAAAAAGTACTACTGACCTTTTTTAGCCTGACACTGATTCTGGTGCTGGCTGCTTGCGGCAGCAACAACACTGCCAATAATGCTGCGAACTCCGCAGCGACCAATGCTCCTTCGGATGCTTCCGCTGAGCCGACTACAGAACCAGCAGCTGATCCTGTTACATTGGTTGTAGGTGCATCTCCAGTGCCGCACGCTGAAATTTTGAAAGCTATCGCTCCATTGCTTGAAGCTCAAGGCATCAAGCTGGAAATTAAAGAATTCACGGACTATGTACAACCAAACGTTCAGCTGGCTGAGAAGCAACTGGATGCGAACTTCTTCCAGCATCAGCCTTACCTTGACGACCAGAACCAGAAGAACGGAACGGATCTTGTATCTGTAGCTGCTGTTCACGTTGAGCCATTTGGCGGTTACTCCAAGAAAATCAAATCCATCGACGAGCTGAAAGATGGTGCCAAAGTAGCGATTCCGAACGATCCAACCAACGGTGGACGTGCATTGATTCTTTTGGCTAAGAATGGTCTGATCACGTTGAAAGATGACACTAACATTACTTCTACCAAAGCAGACATCACTGAGAACAAGAAAAACCTGAATATCATTGAACTGGATGCAGCAATGCTGCCACGCCAATTGGATGAAGTAGATCTTGCGCTGATTAACACTAACTTTGCACTGGAAGCCAATCTGGTGCCAACCAAAGATGCTCTGTTCATCGAAGGTGGAGATTCCCCATACGCTAACATCCTGGTATCCCGTGCAGACAACAAGGACTCCGATGCGATCAAGAAGCTGGCTGCGGCTCTGACTTCTCCTGAAGCTAAGAAGTTCATCGAAGACAAGTACCAAGGTTCCATCATTCCAGCATTCTAAGATCATATTTAACAGCAAACCCCCGCGGCCTTGAAGGCCGCGGGGGTTTTTGGTATGATAATGCGCATATTAGTTGCCAAAAAAAGAAGTCCCGGATACCTGTGACAGGCTTCCGGGACAACTATAGAACGGGATTAGAATACTTGAATAACTTCTTCAATGCCTTCTACTTCTTCAATGAGGGCACGCTCAATCCCAGCTTTCAGAGTAATTGTGGAGCTTGGGCAGCTACCGCAGGCACCCATCAGCTTCAATTTAACAATGCCGTCTTCGACATCAATCAGTTCTACGTCACCGCCATCGCGTTGCAGGAACGGACGGAGCTTATCGAGCACTTCCAGCACTTCATCATACATGGACGTGCTTTGTGTAGTTTCACTCATTTCTCAATCACTCCTTTCTTAGTGTTATTATAGTACAAAAGATTAAAAAATAAAATGGTTAGGACAGAATAGGGAGATCATCATGAGACCAATAATAGAATTTTGTGCCAGTAATGCCGGCCACGGAACCGATCGTTTGCGCATCAAGCTGGAACAAAACCCCGAATATGACGTCATTGAATATGGTTGTCTGAACAATTGCGGACAGTGCTACCTGGCTCCGTTCGCCATGGTAGAAGGCGAAATTGTGGAAGCCGAGACCGCAGAAGAACTGGAAGCAGGGATAGATGCCAAGATCAAAGAATTGGAAGAATGGTTCAATATTGATCTGGACTAGTCCCATCCAATCTTAGCCAAAATGACGTTTGGACATCCAGAGCACCCCGCTCTTCAGCAGGCGGGGGACTCTGCCCATGACAGAACGCCGGCCCATAAGTCCAAATCCGGCGTTCTTGCCGAGGGAGCCTAGTGTGCCTTTCAGGCGGATTTCATGCAGCTTTGGCGTCTCATTCCGCCAAAGTGCCTGCAGAACCTGCCCTACCTGCTCACCTTGTCCTCCAGCTGCCTGGGCGCTTGGGGCGAACGGCAGACTTGCACAGTCGCCGATCACGAACACTTCCGGATACTGTGGCACCCGGTAGTATTCATCGAGAATAACCCGGCCGCCGCGATCCTTCGCCACATCCAGGTCCTGAACGACCTTGACTGGCTGGATACCGCCCGTCCATACGGTTACGTCCGAGGCAATGGCTTGATCGGCATTAAAGACAGCTCCATCCTCGACGTGGGATACGCAGACACGGGATACAGTCTCCACGTGATGTACATTGAACCATTCCTCAACATATTGCGAGAGCTTCGCCGGGAAGGCGGATAGCACACGTTCTCCCCGGTCCAGAATGGAGATGTTGAGGTCAGGGCGACTTTCCCTTAGCTCTGCTGCCAGTTCAACCCCGCTGAGTCCGCCACCGACGATATTCACTTTACCGTAAGGCTTGACATCATTCAGGCGACGGTAAGTCTCGCGTGTACCCGCGAACGTCTGAATACTGCAGGTATATTGATCTGCTCCAGGGATGTTGTGGTAATTATCCGTGCAACCCAGCGCGATGGCCAGGATATCATAGGAGATCGGCTCGCCGCCCTCCATGGATACCACCCGGCTCTTCAGGTCAATGGAAGCAATCTCACCGTATCGAACGGTGAGACGGGGATGAACCGGGAACTGGATGCGCAGATGGTAATCAGTGACGGTACCTGCGGCAAGCGCATAGTATTCCGTCTTGATGCCCTGATAGGGCATCCGGTCAATCAAAACAATTTCTACGTCAGAGGGAAGATGGTTGCTAATCAATTCTTGAATCAGGGCGAGGCCGCCGTAGCCGCCTCCTAGAACAAGCAGTGTTTGCATGAGACCTTACTTCCTTTCAGATAGGCATAGCCGGCAGAATCCGGCTTTCTTATTCGTAGACCTTGATTTCGTTATAGAAAGTATCGCGTTCGACAGGAATTCGCCCGGCACCTTTTACTAACCAGATTAGCTCATCGCGGGTCAAGCCTTCAGGAGTCAGTGCACCTGCAGCATGACTGATGCGTTCCTTCAGGATCGTCCCGTGAACATCGGATGCACCGAAGTTGAGCGCTACCTGTGTTAATTGTGCACCGATATTAATGAAGTACGCCTTAATATGGTCGAAATTGTCCAGCATTAATCGGCTGACAGCAATTGTCTTGAGATCCTCATAAGCCGAGTTGCGGCGCATAATGCCTGCGTTCTTGTTCTTAGGCTGCATGGACAGTGGAATGAACACCATAAAGCCGTTTGTTTCGTCCTGCAGTTCGCGAATTTGCATCATGTGGCGAATGCGGTCCTCACGAGACTCGATAGAGCCGTACAGCATGGTCGTATGGGTCTTCATACCAAGGTTGTGCGCGGTCCGGTGAACCTCCAGATATTCCTCAACGTTAGCTTTATCCACCCGCATTTTTTTACGATATTGGTCAGACAGAATTTCCGCGCCGCCACCAGTTAACGTTTTGAGACCGGCTGCACGCAGTTTTTCCAGCACTTCCCGGATACTCAGTCCACTGATTCGAGTGAAAAAGTCAATTTCCGCTGCCGTGTATGCTTTTAGGGTAACTTCGGGAAATCTGTCATGCAGGGCTTGCAAAGAATCGACATAATATTGAAAGGGTACCTTATCATTATGCCCGCCGACAATATGGAACTCCCGCACCCCTGGATTAATGTGTTGTTCGACATATTGCACCATTTCCGGACCCGAAAGGGTATACGCGCCTTCTTCACCGTCGTCTTTGCGGAAATTGCAGAATGCGCAGCGTGATTCGCAGACATTGGTGAAATACAGACTCATATTTTCGATAAAATAAACCTTGTTTCCGTTCTTGCGAAGATTGACTTCATTGGCCAGCTGTCCAATGGTCAGCAAGTCGTTGCTTTCATATAAATAAACGCCATCTTCCAAATTCAACCGTTCTCCGCCACGGACTTTCTCAATAATGGTTGCCATTCTGGCATCCGTATGAGGGGTTATAAGAGTAGACATATCATTTCCTCCTGAAAGTTTAGCGAAGCAAAAACAATGCATCGCAGTATCATACCAAGACCTGCCTGAATCTCAGGCATTTCTTTATCCTGTAGCGATAAGGGCGCCAGCTCTTCCCGTGACAATTTTTTGAATTTTTGCTCGGGCTGCCTCCCCTATTATAAACCTCTCTTTTGGGGGGAGCAACATCTGAAGCACATCTGCTTAGGTGTAATCAATAACCTTGATCATGGCAGTTATAACTTGAGAGCCTGGGGATAGTGGAGTATACTTAACTTACTTCAGAAAAATAACTTTTGGTCCTCTGGACCTTTAATACCGGAATGTTCCTGACGAATTCGCCGGAGCATCACATTATGATTTAGGGAGGTACAGTTATGATTAATATTAGTGAAACAGCTGCGGAGCAGTTGAAGACAATGCTTGGAGAACAGGAGACACCGGGGATGTTCCTGCGTCTGGGTGTGGCAGCCGGGGGCTGCAGCGGGTTCTCTTACGCCATGGGCTTCGATGACAACGAGACCGACAAAGACGTATACATGGACGTGGAGGGCCTCAAGGTCGTGGTTGAGAAGGATGATCTGCGCTACCTCAACGGTCTGGAGATCGATTTCGAGGAATCTGGTATGACCGGAGGCTTTACCATCAACAACCCTAACGCAACCGCTACCTGCGGCTGTGGCAGCAGCTTCCGTACGGCTACGGATGCCGGAAAGCCGAATGCGGAGCCTTGCTAATAGTGTAGTGATGCGGTTTTACGAGCTTGTTGAGCAAAAGAGCTAAGCTCTGGGATAGAATGTTGATCTAATAACCGTGGATTATGATTTGCAAAGGAAAATAAGTACACCGCAATCGTCAATTTGTGTGGCAACAACCCTAAAATGATGTTGCGAGGATTGCGGCTTCCGAACCTCTTGAATTGTGCATGATACAAAATACACTTTTTCAGGAGGTTTTTTATGTTGAACAAGAAACAACGGAGATCACCAATTGGAAGAAGACAGGATCAAGAGGAATACACGAGGATAACGTTTCAGCAGGGATTGGACTTTGCTATTAATGCAAAACGCTCGGAAGGACTTAGGGAACGCACTTTAACACCACTATTAGTGGACATGGATCTGTCAATGATTAAGTGAAACAAGAAAGCCAAGAAGGAGCCATTGTCGAAAAACAACGGCTCCTTCTTAATGAAATTACTATTTTGATAAACTTGATGGAACATCAGTATCAGCCGAATTTTCATCTGTTTCATTTAAGAGCAACGAATTGGGATACGATTTAAGAAATGTTGATTCATCTACTTTTAAAAAAAACTCGCCCTCAAAAATTAGTTGATTCGTATTAGGCCCGATTTGATCTAAATTTCTTGCTATCTCCGATTCCTTAAAGATACTTTGTTTATCTGCTCGCAAGAACATGCCATGAGGTGTATATAGTTGACTATAATACCCTTTTGCGATTTTTGATTCTATGGATTCTACGTTTTTTACTGATTCTACGGATTCTACGTTATTTGTTGAAAAATTAGTGTTAACAGGATTTTCTTCTATCTTATTTACGGTTACCGATTCTGGATCGGAATCCGCTTTTGAATTTGCACTTAATGCCATTCCTGAAATTATAGTCACTGCAAAGGCTGCTAAAAATATTTTTTTTAACATGTTTATTTTCCACCCTTTCTTTACCAAATATTTATTTCCTACTTTCAATCTTCGTATTCAAAAAGTTGATAGTTTTACGAGAATAATCATAAAGAAGTCGTATAATTGTATATGAAATAAAATAGACAGCAAACATCTCTTGGATTGATAATAACCTAAAGGATGTTTGCTATTTCACCTCCCGAATGATGTATGATGCCAATACACCTTCGGGAGGTTTTTATTCTCATGAAGTAAAGGAGTTAGCCTACAGAAGAGAAGCTGGGCGGGAAGGGGAATTCGTTGAACAAACTGGTTGCAGTCTTGAGAATTTTCTCGGTGGATTCGTAAGGGATTTTCTTGCTGCCTTTTCCTGAACTAAGCACTTGCGCGGTTTCGATTTGCACTTTTAATAACCGAAAGGTAGTTGACCTTTTTAAATTACTGATGTATTCGGAGGCCGTAGTGTCTGCTGAAGTGTCGTAGTTTTCCAGCCGAGATAAGGATTCGAGAAGTCCTCCACACAAATCAGTAACATCCTTATTCGTTAAAACCCCTTTAAATTGGCTGGTCTGATCTTTGATTTTGGATACTATAGCCTTAACCTCTTGAATTTGAGTCACTTCCGTCTTTAATTTGACAGTGCTGCTACGTACCTCAACATCTTCCTTGATCTCTAAAGCCTTGTTGTACACCTCTAAAGCTGCTTCATAATCCAGGTTATCCTGATGCTGTTTGGCCTGGGTGACTAAATCATTGAATTTTCTGTCTTGCCTCGATACGCAGGAGGTGAGGAGTATCACAATAACTACTAACACAAGGATAGGCTTGATTGTTTTCAATAAACACCCTCCATATTATGGTACTTTATCTAATTATACGCATGTCCTCTCCTGCAGTGTCAATCGAAAATTACCTGACAATGCTTTAAATCTAATCTTGGGATGAGTATGATGGGGATGGGTACACAAAGACAAAAACCTGCGATTTTCGGGACTGTAAAAGTCCTGAGCGTCGCAGGTTTATTTGTATGCTGTCTATGAATCTTGTCTTACTGACAAATTTCTCTTCTATTATATGTAGCATTGAAGCTGCTGCCGTCTCACGCTGGGATAATGAATTTGTAATTGACCATGAACACGATCATTCCTGCGGCAACCAGAGAGAAGGCAATGCAGCTTGCCCCGAGTACTCTGCGGCGGTCCTTGATGAACTTAAAGCCGATAGCGCAGACCAGAAGGGTCGTCCCTGCCAGAACAACGGACATCGCGATCATCGCCACCCAATACAAAACCTCGAAAAATTGAGCCAATCCAGAGCGCCTCCCATGTAAAATGTTTCAAATTAATGTCATGATTATTTTTTACTATACGATACTTGCCCAAGTTTGAAAAGCGGTTTCTTGCTTGCTACAGCTGATTTGATTGCGTTTACAAAATGTGTCGTATTTCGCCCTGGCAGCCTGCGACAAAATTCCGGGGTTGTCACAGCCCATTCTTGTTTTTTCTTGCTTTTGCCAAGGATTATATTCTTTTGCCGAAAGATGCAGTATCTTGGGCGTGCGTCGAGGGCGGCTGCCTCTGGCACGAGCGCCCCTTTTTGCTGTAAGCGGCCCGGGCACGGACAATCATACAGGAGGGCGGGGTACTTTCTGAGTAAAGTATACGGTAGGCTACGATAATGAAGGGAGAGGGAGGACGATGGCAGGAAGACAACTGGCCAGCAAATGGCTGAAAACCGAGGCGTTGCTTAGCGATTCCAGGGTTGCCGGTTACATTCCAAGAACACAGCAATATAGTGATGCTGCTTTGCTGAATATGCTGGGCAGATATGGAAATGTAGTCATCAAACCCGTTGTGGGCGGCGGAGGCTACGGTGTGATCAAAGTGTTCCGCGACCGGCGAGGGTATGGGTTTACTTATATGTCGAAGACGCGGATCTACCGCGATTTTTACGCTATGCGAAATGCACTGAACAGAGTAAGGGTGCGGCGCAGATACCTGATCCAGCAGGGGATATCTCTAGCACGGATTGCTGGCCGGCCCATCGACTATCGCGTTAAAGTAGTGAAGAACGGTGAGCACTGGGAATTTCGTTCAATGGTGGGGCGTTTGGCCCGGCCCGGCTTGTTTGTCACCAATCTGTGTAAAGGCGGAACGATGCTGAGCTGTCGCGAAGGGCTGAGACGTTCGCTCCCGAGGGTGAAGTCATCTGCCAAGCGGGCGGAGATGCGTCGTTTGACGCTGATTTGTATTGAATTGATGGAGCGGCGTTTCCCAGGAATAGGCGAGTTGGGCTTTGATTATGCCGTGGATTATAGTGGTAAAATATGGATTTTGGAAGTGAATACACGTCCCCAATAAATTAAATAATTTTTAAGAATTGACGATAATAGAAGTAGTAGGATAAAATTGCGTTTAGTTGTGTTTCCTTTGAGAAAATAATTACAGTAAAATATGACAATTTTGAAAAAATATTTTTCTGTGTACATGTGGAAAATCTCCTGTGTATAACTCTTATCCCCATAGTCCACTGCGTAGCGATACTCTTTCTCACCCTTACACACAAATTATGCACAGGATTTCCACATGTACTTGTGGATAGTGAGAACGCTTGTTCGAAAAATGATAGTTTGATATGATAGATTCAGATCCAAATAAAGGAAAGGTAGGTGATCGTTATGGTTGAATTGTCGGATGAGATGCTGCTTGACTCTTACCATAGAGCAATAGAGCTGCAACTAGAGCATGATTTCATCGCTCTATTACTCGTTGAAATTCGCAAACGGAACTTACACTCTCCAGATCATGCGGTACTCCATTAAGACGCAGACGTTCTTCTGCAGCAGCTACATATATCAAACCGCAAGTTACACAAAATAGGGTATCCTTCCCGGCTTGGTGTTAAGCCGACGGCAGGATACCCTTTTATTATGATGTAATCATTCATACATTTTAATGAATAATTATTCTTCTCGCTAAGTCATTGGAATTGGTCTGTCAAACCTCTACAGCTTCAAGTTACTGCTGTGTCCTGGAGAGAGCTTGGCCTCTGGATCGATATAGACTTTCGCGTTGTTCACGGCAGTTGGAGCTTCACCAAAACCTACGGCGATCAGCTTCAGCTTGCCCGGATAAGTCGTAATGTCACCTGCGGCAAAAATGCCGGGGATATTGGTCTCCATGCGGGAGTCCACCACAATAGAGTTGCTCGCAATCTCAATTCCCCATTCAGCAATGGGGCCCAAGGACGAAACGAAGCCGAAATTGACAATCACGCTGTCCACTTCGATTTCCTGTGTTTCTTTGGTTTTGATATGGGATAATGTTACTTTGGTTATGAATTCCTCGCCATGCAAGGCGGTAATTTCGGTTGGAGTAATGACGTTGACCTTGGAAGCCATCAGCTTCTCCACGCTATGCTCATGCGCGCGGAATTTATCCCGGCGGTGAATCAGGGTGACTTGCTCGGCAATTGGTTCAAGCATCAAAGCCCAGTCTACTGCGGAGTCGCCACCGCCACTGATCAGCACTTTTTTACCCTTGAAGGCGTTCAGATCGTTGATGAAATAGTGCAGGTTGGCTTTCTCAAAACGCTGTGCCTCTGGCAATTCCAGACGACGTGGCTCGAATGCGCCTACTCCAGCTGTGATGATCACAGCTTTACTGTGGTATTCTGCTTTGTCAGTTGTTACCACGAAATGGCGTTCATCGCGCTTCTGTACGGAAACGACCTTCTCTTCCAAGCGGATATCGGATTGGAACAGCTCCATTTGGCGGCTCAGATTGTCCACAAGTTCCTGTGCGGTAACTTTTGGGAAACCAGCCACATCATAAATATATTTTTCAGGATAAAGAGCGGCAAGCTGTCCCCCAAGTTGGGGCATACTTTCAATAAGGGTTACAGATGCCTGGCGCATACCGCCGTAAAATGCGGCGAACATGCCGGCTGGACCGCCGCCTATGATTAGAAGGTCGCTCATAGGAACGCCGGAAGAATCTAGAGTCACAGGATATTACACCTCCGAGTTGATATATTCAATTTGCCATACTTGTTTACACTCCCATTATAAACATTGTGGCTGATACCTGCAAAGAATTTGACCTTCGTTCAAAGGATATCCATTTTTTGATGATAACATTTGATTAATAATCGAGTTAGGTTTACAATAGATATGTCAATTTTCGAAATACTTTAAGTTTGATTGGAATTTCCTCTGAATTTAAGTGTATAATTTCACAAAAATGGTTTTTAAAAAATACCACATAGACAGATTTACCTGTTGGAAGGAGTCGGAACATGAGCAGTATTCCTAAAATCGTAATCCTCGGCGCGGGGTACGGAGGAATTTTGACCGCCCAGCGGTTGCAAAAGGCGTTGAATTACAATGAGGCAGACGTGACTTTGGTTAACCGGCACGAGTACCACTATTTCACCACGCACCTTCACATGCCGGCAGCTGGCACGGACAGCATTGAGCATACCCGTGTACCTATTTCCAAGCTGATCGACGAGTTCAAGATTGACCTTGTTAAATCTTCGGTACAAGAAATTCGTACCCAACAAAAGAAAGTTATCCTTGAGGATGGCACGCTTTCGTACGACTATCTCGTGATTGCCTTGGGTGGAGAGCCTGAAACCTTTGGTATTCCTGGATTGGATAAATATGCAATGACGATCCGCAGTATTAACTCTGTGCGTTTGATCCGTGAGCATATCGAATATCAATTCGCGAAGTATAAGAACGAAGGCAATGCACAAGAGCACATCAACTTCGTGGTTGGCGGTGCAGGCTTCAGTGGTATCGAGTTTGTAGCAGAACTGGCGGACCGTATTCCTGAGCTGTGCAAAGAGTTCGACGTTGATCCTAGCCTTGTGAATATCTACAACGTAGAAGCAGCACCAACAGCATTGCCAGGCTTTGCACCTGAACTGGTGGAGCATGCAATGAACGTCCTGACGAAGAAAGGTGTTACCTTCAAAATGGGCGTTGCCATCAAGGAATGTCTGCCTGACGGAGTTATCTTGGCTACCGGCGAAGAAATCAAAGCTTCGACAATCGTATGGACCGGCGGTATCCGCGGTAACCGTCTGATTGAAGCTGCTGGCTTTGAAGCTATGCGTGGTCGTGTTAAAGTGGACGAGTTCCTGCGTGCGCCTGGCCATGACAACATCTTTATCATCGGCGACGGCTCGCTTATGATCAATCCGGAAGGGCGTCCATACCCGCCAACGGCTCAAATTGCAATGCAACAAGGCGAATGTTGTGCGCATAACTTGGTGGCATCCATCCGCAATCAACAGCCGAAGAAATTTGTATTCAGCAACAAAGGAACTGTAGCCTCCCTTGGTAGAGGTCAAGGTGTCGCTGTTGTCGGCTCCAAGACATACAAAGGCTGGTTTGCTGCGCAGTTGAAGAAAGTGGTCGATGCGCGTTACCTGTTCATTATTGGCGGCATTCCGCTCGTATTGAAAAAAGGAAAATTCCTCTAAGATGCGCCATTGCAGCGTGCAAGTGAGAGGACTGCTTACGCGTGAGGAACTGGACCGTTATAACGGTCTGATTGAAGTGGGTTCTTATCTTGAAGATCAGAATCGCTATGATCTGGCCTATAATGTCCAGAAGGAGATTGATCTGTTGATTCTGCCGGGCATTGAACGTCTGAAGGATAAGGGGCGGGCTCGTGACCGGGCGACAGCAGAGTATTTGGAAAGCCTGAAGGATACTGAGGGTGGACCCGAAGAAGAATAAGTAAGCATCAAGCTGTGATGAAGGACAAGCGTTCATCATTGCAGCCAGGATGCTTAACCATAAAACGGGGTGTCTCCAAAGCCATGGCTTTGAGGACACCCCGTTTGTCGTTACCAAAGTATGAAAATGAGTCTCCGATTATAGCTTCAGCATCTCTTCGAAGGACTCTGGTGTCAGCAGGTTGCCGACATAGAAAGGACCGAATTCGCCATAGCGGGAACTGACCTCGTCAAAGCGCATTTCGTAGATCAGCTTTTTGAACTGGAGTGCATCTTCAGCGAACAAAGTAACGCCCCATTCCCAGTCGTCAAAGCCGACAGAGCCGGTAATAATCTGCTTAACCTTGCCAGCATAGCTGCGGCCAATCAGGCCATGGGAATGCATCAGCTCACGCCGCTTGTCCATATCGAGAGTATACCAGTTGTCGTCCAGGTGCCGCTTCTTGTTCATCGGGTAGAAGCAAATATGCTTCGCTTGCGGCAAAATAGGCTTGAGCCGTGCTTGGACATGGGGACTCTGCATTGGATCTCCGCCGTTGCTGCTTCCACTTGCAGCATAGTTGCTAAGTTCGACAATGCTGACATAGGAGTAGGCTTTCGTTGTATATTGGGCGAAAGCGGTCTTGTTAAAGGCCGTCTCCAACCGGTTCAGATCTTCCAGGGTCTCACGCAGGTACATCAGTACGAAATCGGCCTTCTGGCCTACAATGGCGTATACTGCGGAGCTGCCCTGCTTGGCTTCCTCCACAGGACCCCATTCTTGTATAAAAGCATGCAGTTCTTCCAGAGCAACGGCACGTTCTTCATCATCAGCTGCCGTCCAAGCGGTCCAGTTCAGAGAGCGGAAGTCATGCAGGGCGTACCACCCTTCCAGGGTTAAAGCGGCTTCGTTCATGTTCTTTCTCACTCCTTAAAAGTTTTACTAGCATCAGCTTCCTAAGAAATACATCGGTAAAACTCGCTTCGGAAGCATCAGCTTAGTTTTACTAGCTTAGCTTCTTTGAAAATACATCGGTAAAACTTACTTCGGAAGCATTGGCTTAGTTTTACTAGCTTAAACTGCTTAGAGACCCATCGGTAAAACTTGCTTCGGAAGCGTGGGCTTAGTTTTACTAGCGTAAGCTTCGCTTATATCATAGAGGCCATAGTGTCTTACTATGGCTACAGGGCGCATAAACTATGTATAGTCCAATTTGTCCTAGTTGCATTGTATCGCATGCAGCGACTCAAGAGCAAACCATAACATCCTTTTTTCGGTAAAGTTCATTGATTCGTTACATTTTTTCTAGTAAACTTACTATTAGCTCGTGTTAGATGTGCGGTTCTTTATAGAGAGGGGTGAAGACGGTAGATGGGATTGATTCCTGTGTTTGTTCTGGCCGTTTTGTTCTTTGTCATGATGTTCGGCATTGGCTTTATCCTTAACATGTTAATGAAGACCACCTGGTTTCCAGCTTACCTGTTTGTAATCGTCATTTTACCGGTCGTCGTGTATTCCATTTGGGATCGCAGCGCCATGACCCTCTGGGAGCATTTATCTTCCTTCCATATTGTCGATTATCTCACGGGTGTTGCCGGTCTGATCGGTGCTGTGCTCAGTGGCTGGACGATTCGCAAGCTGCGGATCGGCGGCTACAAAATGTTTTAGTCCCACAACGACATATAATATTTGAACCGGACTGTCCGCCCTATTTTTGAAAGGGCTCTCAGTCTGCCGGGAAATCCGGTCATTCCGATGACTGTGATTTCTTTTTTTATTGAGAAGAGACATGAAAATAAGTCCTATTAAAGAATAAACAGGAACTCGCAGGAATAAAATCGGCTATGTATAAGGGCTTGGAAAATGATAGCTGGTGCAGTGAATCGGTGGTTCGCGGAAAAGGTCGAAATTGCACTTTTTTTTACATTTCCGGCTGCGTTTTTTGTGATAGAATAGAACTCTATATGAATTCGTGCAGATAAGGGGGAGGTTTCCGCAGATGCGCATGAGTCATTTACATCATTTTACCGAACATCATCGGTACTGCGTTTCCCGCGAATTCGGCCTTAGTGTGCTTGATGGACGAATGCTGGGCTCCGTATACCAGCCTATGGTGGGTGCTTTCGCCATCAGCCTGTACCGTTTGCTCTTCGAGCATATCCCGGCAGAGACTATTGGCTACTCCGGAGTAGAGCAGCAACGTCGACTGTTCATGACACTGGGCGTAGAACCGAACGAGAAAGGCCGTAAATATTTGATTGATCAAGCTTCCCGGCTTGAAGCAGTGGGGCTATTACAGACCTGCCGGATTTATATGCCGGAGACGGATGACTATATGTATGAATATGAGCTGCTGGCTCCGCTTTCGCCTACCGAGTTTTTTGCTACCCAGCATCTAACCCTGCTGTTGCGTGACAAAATCGGCAAATTCGCCGTGCTGGCGCTGCGGGAGCAGTTCTGGACCCGGGAGCCGGAGGAGCTTAGCCGCCGCTCGCTTGGCAAGGAGAACATCTCGCTGCCGTTCTATGATATTTTTGAGCTCAATACACATGTGATAGATTATGAGCTGGAGCAGGCGCTGGCCGAGGTTGCCACTGTACGGCAGCCTGGTGCCCGCGAAGATGGAGACCAGGCTATTGGATATAGTGATATTATTCTGCGATTCCCGCGAGAATCGGTGAACCGGTCCCATGTAGAGAAGCTGCGCTTCGATCATAACCAGATGGGGGTCATTAATTATGTGGCCCGCAAGTATGATCTGGGCCCGCAGGATATATGCCGCCTGCTGGATGAGGATGGAGTGTTCGCGCCGGACGGTGAGGTGATTCTGGACACGCTTCAGCATATCGCCAGCCAGCATTTCCGGCAGGATCTGAAACGGCAGGAGAAGCGCGAAGTCGCTGCTGCTAAGGTGGTGTCCCTCCGCTCTGCAGTGAGTGAGGAGAATAGCGACGCTATTGCTCCGCTAGAACAGGCTGTCGAGATGGAATATTATGTGGAGGTCCCTCCACAGTTTCTGTCCAAATGCGATATTCACCAATATAATATGATGCTGCGCAACGAGCCTTATACACGGCTACTGCAAACATTTTTCCCGGGCACGGTGCCGGGGCAGCTGCTGGACATTTTCGAGAAGATCGACTTGAACTACAAATTGAACGGCGAAGTTATCAACGTCCTTATCCATTACTTAATGACTATGGTTGCTTCTGGTGGTGACCAACGGATGAACCGTAATTTCGTAGAGGCGATTGCTTCCAACATGCTGGTTAAGCAGGTCAATACTTACGAGAAAGCCGTACGGTATATTCGTGATCAGTCCAAGGTTAAAGGTAAGAATGCGAGCAGTCCCGCAGCCGGGGGCCGTACACGCACTTATACGCGGAACGGAAACCGTCCGGCGAAGCCGGATATTCCGATTGCGCTGGATGATGGCAGTGCCGGAACGGTATCGGAAGAGGAATTCGCGGCGATGATGAAGAAAGCTGCCGAAATTAAGGCTGGCAAGAAAAAAGGCGTCTCCAAGGCGCCGTAAAGAAAGTGTGGTGGAACAATGGAGTCTACGGGCGATGTGCTGCGTTCAATGAACAATCCCGCTCTGCGCCAGCGTTCCCGTGATCTGGAGCAAGGACTGCTGAACCATCCCCTGGTGAAGCAGCTCCGGGAAGAACATCCCGAGCTGGACGAATCACGTCTGCGGCTTCATCTGAGCCGCCTGTACCAGTATGTGGAGGAAAGCCGCCACTGCGCTAACTGTCCCGGCCTTGCGGCATGCCCGAATGATTTTCCGGGTCATTACAGCAAGCTAACCGTGGAGAGTGTCAGTGGTGCGCCGGATCTGTATGAACGCAAGACGCCGTGTGCTCTGAAGGTGGCGCAGGACAGTCAGGATAGCATTCGCAAGCGGATCCGCAGCTTTTATGTGGACGAGCGTGTTCTGCACGGCGGTTATGACGAGATCGATATTATGGGCAAGGACCCTCGCCGGGGGGTTGCCGTTAATAAATTATTTGATTACATTACTACCACGAAAGAGAATGGTCTGACCCCGCACGGCATCTATTTACATGGCTCGTTCGGTACTGGCAAGACCTTTCTAATGTGCTATTTGCTGCACGAACTCGCGGTGGCTGGCTATAACGGCGTTATCGTGTATATGCCTGATTTTATCGAGGATCTGAAATCGATCATGATGGATGGTCAGAAGCTGAAGGAGACTGTGGATACGCTGAAGAACTGCGATCTGCTGATCTTTGACGATATCGGTGCAGAGAACCTGAATCCCTGGGCACGCGATCACATCCTGGGGGCCATCCTGAACTACCGGATGAACCGCAAGCCGACCTTATACACCTCGAACTATCCGCTTGAAGGTCTGGAGAAGCATCTCAGCTTCACCAGCAAGGACGGAGAGGAGATTTACAAGGGCCAACGGCTGATGGACCGGATTGCACCGTTTGTTGATGTTATTCCGCTGTACGGGGAGAATCAACGGGGCAAGCGATAACTGTGTATGCAGGGGCAGCTATGGATCAATATAAAACGAACAAAATAATGTAACGAAAAGCGAGAAGGAACGAAGGGAAAGTCCAAACATTCACCGTAGTGACGACCGAGCCTTACGTTCGGATATTAAGTTCAGCTTATAGCGCACAAAAAATCCGTTATCTTCCTCTGGGGGAAGATAACGGATTTTTGCTTCGATAGCAAAGACGGACGATAATGGGCCGTGCTTGCTATTCCGAAAGGATGAACTTGATGATGACCATACCGAAGAACACTACCGCCATGAAGGTTGTCATGCCGAAGAATCCGTTCATCAGATCGCCAAGGTCGTTGCGGGGCTCTTCGTTGACATGCTCCCGCGGGTCACGTACATGCGCGTTGACATCCATAGTCTTTGCCTCCTTGCAGGCGTCAGGCCTGCATTCTTAAATCATTATGAGATAAGTCATTGACAAATAATGCGCTTTCCATAAGTATAACGAACCTGCTGACCACTTGTAAAGATAAGAGTGTTCCCGGCAAAATAACTGGAGAGCAATATAATTGCATGAGACATTTCACAAATTCATTATAAATATGTTATACTTAGAGCGTGTCGGTAATTGGTAATCTGGTTATCATATTACATGAAACAATTTATTCATTATAATTTCGGAGCTGTTATGCCAACCTAAGCTTCAGGCTTACTAAGCAAGCATGGCTTCGCAAAACTAAAAGGAGGAACATATCATGGCTATCGTGAACGTGTCCGACCAATCCTTCACCAATGAAGTGGAAGGTCAAGGGACTGTTGTTGTAGATTTCTGGGCTCCTTGGTGCGGCCCTTGTAAAATGCTTGCTCCGATTCTGGACGAATTGTCCGCAGAACTGGGTGACAGCGTGAAAATCGCTAAGGTGAACGTGGATGAGAACCCGGAAACAGCTTCCCGCTTTGGCGTAATGAGCATTCCGACACTGATCTTCTTCAAAGACGGTCAACCGGTTGATAAAGTAGTGGGACTGAACTCCAAAGAATCCCTGAAAAATATCGTTGCCAAACATCAATAAGATTTGATACGGCCTTCTAGGTCTGTTGCTTAGCGCCTTCGGTTCATTCCGGAGGCGCTTTGTGTGCTATAATTAGAGATAAATTATCCGCAGCACGGATCTCTTTTTTGGTTACCTGAATTGGGTGTCTGATTAGATCATGCTCTGCGGCGTCTCCCCAAGGGGAAGGATTTAGGTGGGGGTAAATCATGGATCATATGGATCATATCCGCAACAAGCTGGCACTGCTGCCCGACCTGCCCGGGTGTTATCTGATGAAGAACAAGGAAGGCACCATTATTTATGTGGGCAAGGCGAAGGTGCTGAAGAACCGGGTCCGCTCTTATTTTACAGGCAGTCATAACGGCAAAACCCAGCGTCTTGTGCTCGATATTACCGATTTCGAGTATATTGTCACGTCCAGCAATATGGAAGCTCTGATTCTGGAGTGCAATCTGATTAAGAAGCATATGCCGCGCTATAACGTGCAGCTCAAGGACGACAAGACCTTTCCGTATTTGAAAATCACGAACGAAACGCACCCGCGGCTGGAAGTAACCCGCCGGGTGATTAAAGATAAAGCCAAATATTTTGGGCCATACCCGAATGCTTATGCTGCCCAGCAGACGAAGAAGCTGCTTGACCGGATGTATCCGCTGCGCAAATGCGGCGTGATGCCGAAGGAGGTCTGTCTCTATTATCATATGGGCCAATGTCTGGCTCCGTGTGAGAAAGAGGTGCAGAAATCTCAGTATGAAGAGATCACGCAGAGTATTGCTGCTTTTCTCGGAGGCGGGCATGAGGCGGTCAAGAAAGATCTTCAGCAGAAGATGCAGGAGGCGGCCGAGGAGCTGTATTTCGAGCGGGCCAAGGAACTGCGTGACCAGATCATGTATATTGAGGCTCTGATGGAGAAGCAGAATATCAATACTACGGATACCAAAGACCGCGATGTCTTCGGCTATGCTGTGGATAAGGGCTGGATGTGTGTGCAGATTCTGTACATGCGTCAGGGTAAAATGATTCAACGGCACTCGTCGGCCTTCCCGTTCTATGGCGAAGCGTACAGCGACTTTATGTCTTACGTCACTCAATATTACAGTGACAACCCAGCGTTGCCGCAGGAGATTCTGTTGCCGGATGCGGTACGCGAAGCCACCGCGGAAGATCAGCCGGTGAAGGCATCGTCCACACCTGCTGCCGCCGGTGAGGCGGACGGCGCAGAGGAAGAGCCGGAGACGGCGCAAGAGGCTGCGCAGCGTGAAGCTGCGGCTGCAGAAGCGGCCGCAGCCGGGGTTGTAGATGCTGCTGGCGGAGCAGCAGCTATTCAGGAGTGGCTTGGCGTCAAGGTGCTGGTGCCGCAGCGCGGCCTGAAGAAGCAGATGGTGCGCATGGCCTGCGAGAACGGACGGGTGTCGCTGGACGAGAAATTCCGGCTCATCGAGCGGGATGAAGAGCGCACCTCGGGTGCGGCGTTCAGCCTGGGCCAGAGCCTGGGCCTGGAATCTCTTCACCGGATCGAGGCGTTCGATAACTCTAACATCCAGGGCACAAATCCGGTGTCGGCGATGGTCGTATTCATCGACGGCAAGCCGGCCCGGAAGGAGTACCGCAAGTACAAAGTACGTACGGTTCAAGGGCCGGATGATTATGAGACGATGCGTGAAGTCATTCGGCGGCGCTATGAACGGGTGCTGAAAGAGAATCTGCCGATGCCCGACCTGATCGTGGTCGACGGCGGTAAAGGGCAGATTTCAGCTGCGGTAGACATTCTGGAGAACGAGCTTGGTCTGTTCATTCCGGTCTGCGGTCTTGTGAAGGACGTGAAGCACAAGACAGCCCAGCTGCTGGTTGGCGATCCTCCGGAGCCGGTGGGTCTGGCGCGTGATAGCCAGGAATTCTATCTGCTCCAGCGCATCCAGGATGAAGTGCACAGATTCGCGATCACCTTCCACCGCGAGCAGCGCGGGAAGTCCATGGTCACCTCGAAGCTTGATTCCATTCCGGGCATTGGTGAGAAGCGGCGCAAGCTGCTGCTGAAGCATTTTGGCTCACTTAAGAAAATCAAAGAGGCCAGTATCGAGGATTTCCGTACATTGTCTATTGGAGAGAAGCTTGCAGGACAGATTCTGGAAGCCCTTCGGGATGAGGAACCGGTAGTACAGGAAGATGGGGCGGAGAATTCATAACATGGGCGTGATCGTATTGTACAGAGGCTGACCTTCAGGGGTCAGCCTTTTTGTTATATTTGATTTTATGGTACGAAAGACCTGCTTCATTTTAGGTGAAGTTCACATGATTTGGAAGTTCGTGTAAAACTGCATGAAATCGTTGCTTTGTATAATTGTATCCGCATACATAAAAAGTTATAGTGTACACGAATTAAATGAAAGCGCTTCAAGTTGGTGGCAAATTATTGCCTTTCAAGTATGAAAAGGAGTTGATGAAGCCCAAGATCATGTAATGAAATGCAAAAGCAAGATCATATGCAATCATTTTTCCCAATTATAAAAATTTGAAGGAGGATTTAACGTTAATGACACCTTTTCGTGTGATGAACGGTAAAAAAAGTACAAAGTTTACAGCGATGACGCTTGTACTATCCCTGCTTTTCAGCCTGGTGCTTGTTGCCCCTCAGCGGGCGGAGGCAGCACCTTCATACCTGCTTTCCCTTGACAGGCCAGCGTATGCGTCTGGCTCGGAAGGAAATAACACACCTGATCTGGCGGTGGACGGCAATACGTCTTCACGTTGGAGCAGCTCTTGGGGAAATACAAATGACTGGATTTATGTGGATCTTGGCGCCTCGGCCCAAGTAGACCGGATCGTGCTGCGTTGGGAAGGCGCTTATGCTAAAGCCTATAAAATTCAGGTGTCCCAAGATGAACTGCAGTGGAATGAGATTCATTCCAAGGTGAACGGTACCGGTGGCATTGAAGATTTTGTAGTAAACGGCACCGGTAGATACGTACGCCTTCAAGCTACTGAGAAAGCGCTACCGCAATATGGCATCTCGCTCTTCGAGTTTGAGATTTACGGCACCGGAGGTGTCAATCCTCCACCTGTGGCCCTTGGACCGAATGTGGCCCTGAACCGTCCGGTAACGGCCTCCTCTTATGAGCAGTCTCCTTACCTGCCTCCGAACTCTACCTTGCCGCAGCTGGCGGTTGACGGTAACAAGGACACCCGCTGGTCTTCCAATCCGACAGATGATGAATGGATCAGAGTGGATCTTGGCAGCGTTCGTACGCTGGGCCGGGTAATTATCGACTGGGAAGCGGCTGCCGGCCGTATCTATGATATCCAGCTCTCGAATGACGGGAACAACTGGACTACTATTTACCGCGAAATGCATGGCGACGGTGGAACACTTAACTTGCCCGTGTATGCTAGCGGACGTTACCTGCAGATGAAGGGAATCGCCCGGGCGACTACCTTTGGCTACTCGATTTTTGAATTCAAGGCTTATGATTATGTACAGGGTGATCCAAGGCCGACCTATACCATTGCGCCATTGCCGACCCTTACTACAGTTCCAGTGGGACAAGGCAGTCATTCTATGAATAACCGCTCGGTTCCACAGCCTAAATACCCGCTCTACAAAGCCGATAATCTGAACGCACCGCTGCCGTCGAATGACTGGTGGCAATCGATTATGGTTAACAAGCTCGGCAACGGTATTATTACCCTGCCGCTTAAATCCAAGTTCACCAAGCAAGGACTTAGCGTCTTGAACCCTGGCGCCGGCTATTTAAGTGCGGACGGTAAGGCGCAGGAAGCGGCGGGAAGTCCGGACTTGTATCTGATGGCCAGCAACATTAATACCTCTGCGATGACCAATCGTATCACCGGATATGGAGACTGGTCTGCAGTCGCGGTACTGAGCGACGGTGCTGCGGAGAAGCTGAAAACCACCTTTGTAAAAGGCTCGCCGTATCTTTTCTCGGAATTCAGCGATCCGAACAGCCCGGAACTCTATTTGCCGGCATCGGTCCGCTTCTTCAATGATCAGAACACAGAAATTCTGGCGGCTGACGGCTCGTCGATCACCGCGGATCATATCGGACTCGAAATCACCAATTCTAATGGTGCGCCTACACCTGCCATGGTAAAAAGAACGTATGGCGTGTTTGCTCCTCCGGGAACGATTTTCAAGAAGGTAGGCTCCAAGCTGAAAATTCAACTCGGACAGGGCCAGAACTATTTGTCACTGGCAGCTATTCCGAAAACAGCAGATCTCAGCTATTATCACCAGCACGCGTATGCTTTTGTAACCGATACCAAAGTAGTGTATAGCTTTAATGAGACTACTTCCGACGTCACAACTGACTTCAATGTGACTACACAGTTGAAACGTCCGGGATTTGCGAATACAACCCTCATGGCGCAGCTTCCACACCAATGGAAGGTAACGACTACACCGCTGACAGCACTGTCCTATCCATCCATCCGGGGCACGATGAAAGTGAGTGAAGGCAACACCTTCCGGACCGTTGACAAGTTCTACGGTATTGTACCGCAGTTCACTGAACCGGATGATCCGACCTATTCACGTCAGACACTGCTGAATCAGTTGGCGATACTGGACACGGATACTGCAACCGATCTTATGAAAGCCGATGCCTACTGGCAAGGCAAGAAGCTTCATCCGCTGGCAATGGGCGTCCTGATTGCTGATCAGATTGGCAACGACCATTACAAGAATCTGTTCCTGTCCAGAATGAAGACTATTCTTGCGGACTGGTACACTTACACAGCGGGCGAATCCGATTACTTCTTCGATTACAACCCTGATTGGGGTACGCTGATCTATAAGACCAGTGAGTTCGGGGCCAACTCCGGCATTACCGACCATCACTTTACCTATGGCTATTATGTCTTTGCTTCCGCCGTGCTGGCGACCTTCGATAATGACTTCAAGAACAAATACAGCGGCATGGTTGATGAGTTAATCCGCGATTATGCCAACCCGTCCAAGACCGATCCTAAATATCCGTATATGCGCAGCTTCGATGCCTATGAAGGCCATTCTTGGGCTGGCGGTTATGCCGACAATGACAGTGGCAACAACCAGGAAGCCGCCGGGGAGTCGCTGTTCGGTTGGGTTGGACAATACATGTGGAGCGCCTTGACCGGGCAGAAGAACTACCGCGATGCTTCTATCATGGGCTTCACCACCGAACTGAATGCAGTGAAGCAATACTGGTTCAATTATGACAACGACAATTGGCTTCCGAGCTACACGCATAAGACTGTAGGGCAAGTCTACGGCAGCTCCAACTTCTTCGGCACCTTCTTCAATGGGAATCCGGTATACGTGTATGGTATCCATTGGCTGCCGACCTCAGAGTATTTGACCAGCTATGGTTTTGAAAAAGACAGTGCGAAGGTTGCCGGGCTGTACAGCGGTTTTGTCGCTGACAACGGCGGACCGGAACAGGATTGGTACCATATCGTCTGGCCGATTCAGGCGCTGAGCGATCCACAGGCAGTGCTCAATAAATGGAATCCTGCGCCTGTGCAGCAAAATGAGTTGTTCAATACCTACTGGTTCGTACACAGCATGGCATCCCTTGGAAAGCGCAGCACCGATATTTGGGCGACCAACGGACACAGTGCCACTGTATATAAAAAAGGCTCTGCCTACCAGGCGCTGATCTGGAATCCAACAGACGCCGAAATTACGGTTACTTTCCGCAATGCTAGCGGTGTAACTGGTTCTGCCAAGGTGGCAGCCAAGAAGCTGGTCAAAGTTGACCCGACTAAAAATACGACAGGAACCGGTCCAACGGGTCCTAACCTGGCTTTGAACAAGACGGCGACGTCATCACCAAATCCGAAGACGCTGGCACGCTACGCGTTTGATGGCGATCCCGGCACCAGATGGGAATCCGATTTCAGTGATCCTCAATTCATTCAGGTTGATCTGGGCGCCTCCAGGTCCATTAACTATATTGTTCTGAACTGGGAGGGGGCTTACGCCAAGTCATACCAAATCGAGACTTCCGTGAACGGAACTAGCTGGAATCAAGTCTATGCTACAACGACAGGTGCCGGTGGGATAGAAAGACTGAGTCTTAATCCTACGACTGCCCGCTATGTCAAATTGACAGGCACTCAGCGGGGCACTCCTTACGGCTACTCACTATGGGAGTTTGAAGTCTATGGAACAGGCGCCAATCTGCTCGCAGCACCTGCCCTTACGGCGGATTCTTCAGCGAGCGCGGATAGTCAGCCAGTCAACATTACTTTCCCTGATAGTCCGGCTTGGAGAAAGGCGGTAGAGTCCATTAAGGTGGACGACAAGGAGCTGACGGCAGACCAGTTTACGATAAGTGCAGGACAAATTGAACTGGATGGTGCGCTGTTCGAAGCCGCCAAAGATTATGAGATTACAGTGGAGGCTTCTGGTTATGAAGAGGCCGCTGTGCAGCAGCCTGTGGCAGAAGTCAATACGGTGAACCTCGCACTGCACAAGCCCGTAACCTCATCGCCCAATTCTGTCCAGGCCGCAGTATATGCGGTGGATGGTGATCCTGGAACCCGCTGGGAGTCAGCCTACAGTGATGTCCAGTTCCTTCAGGTAGACCTTGAAGCAGTGAAGACAGTTAGCCGTGTAGTGCTGGACTGGGAAGGAGCTTATGCGAAGGCATATACCATTGAACTGTCAGTAGACGGCAAGACCTGGACACAGGTGTATGACACCAAATCAGGCAGAGGGGGGCTGGAGCAGATTAGCTTTAACCCGACAGAGGCTCGTTATGTACGCGTGAACGGTCAGGAGCGAGGCACCAATTATGGCTATTCTTTGTGGGAGATATCCATCTATTAATAAAATTTACAAGACCGTTGATTATGTAAAATAATCGTTAATTCTTCTCGTAGAGATCGCTTTCACTTTAGCGGTAAGATAATAGCATCAAATGAAAGAAATGGTGATGCTATGAAAAAAGAAACGATACCCAGTGGCGTACCGGCCAAGGCGTATAAACCCTTGAGCACGAAAGCTCCGGGCACGGGAGTCTGGAGCAGGTTCGCCCGGCAGTGGGATTATCAGCTCATGATTCTTCCCTCAATTATATTCATTCTGATCTTCAGCTATATTCCGATGTGGGGCGTGCTTATGGCCTTTAAGGAATACAATATGTTCGAGGGATTTGCCGCAAGTCCGTGGGTCGGAACGATGCACTTCCGGATGTTCTTTGAATCACCGGAGTTCTGGAGCATTGTCAGAAATACCTTCGGCATCAGTATGCTGAAGCTTCTGGTCGGGTTCCCGGCGCCGATTATTTTGGCTCTAATGTTGAATGAAGTGAAAAATATAGTATTTAAAAGCATTGTCCAGACCGTTACGTACATTCCTCACTTTATCTCCTGGGTCGTTGTATCCGGCCTAGTATTCTCGATGCTGGCTGTAGATAACGGTGCGGTGAATGATGTTCTGGTCAAAATGAATCTGATCGATCAGCCGATCAACTGGCTGTCCATTCCAGAATACTTCTGGGGCATTCTCGTATCTGTAGGCGTGTGGAAGGAAATCGGGTTTGGTTCCATCGTCTATATGGCAGCTATTGCCGGGATTGATCCAGCGATGTATGAAGCAGCTTCCATTGATGGGGCGAGTAAATTTAAGCAAATCTTCACCATTACTATTCCAAGCATTGCGCCGGTTATCACAATTTTCCTACTGCTTGGTGTAGGTAATATCCTGAATGCAGGCTTTGAAGATATCTTGCTGCTGACCAAAAACTTGAATAACGGTATTCTGATGCCTTACGCACAGACGGTAGATACCTATGTATACCAAATGGGGATTCTGAACCAGCGTTATTCATACGCGACCGCAGCCGGATTGCTTAAATCGGTGTTGAGCGTACTTCTTCTCTATGTTGCCAATACCATCTCACGCCGTTTCGGCAAAGCCAGTCTCTGGTAGGCCAATCCGGTTCTCATCAAGAAAGGAGGACACTTCTTGAAAAGCAGTCGTTCTGATAAAATCATGCATGGGATTATTTATGTCGTACTAATCTTTCTTGCCTTCATTACTTTTTATCCGTTCTGGAATTCATTAGTAATTTCATTTAACAATGGTAGTGATACAGCACTCGGCGGTGTTACATTCTGGCCCCGTTCGTTCACGTTAGAGAATTACAATATCGTCTTCAAGGAAGATAACATCTTCAGAGCTTATATGATTACCATCCTGCGGACGATACTTGGTACAGCGTTATCCATGTTCTTCACATCACTCTTTGCTTACGGTCTTTCCAAGAAAGGCATTGTGTTCAAGAAATTCTACATGATCATCTGTATCGTTACAATGTACTTCACCGGAGGATTGATTCCTTACTTCATCCTCATCTACCAGATGCACCTTTACAACACGTTCACGTTTTTGTTAATTCATGGTATGGTCAATGTATTTAACATGATTATCTTCCGTACCTTCTTTGCAGAGCTACCTGACGGACTTGAGGAATCAGCTAGGATTGACGGAAGCTCCAACTTTGGTGTATTTTTCAAGATTGTACTACCGATCTCTGGACCGGTTATGGCGACACTCGGATTGTTCACCGCCGTTGGATTGTGGAATGACTGGTTCACACCGGCCATCTTTATCAGCGATCAGAATCTGATCCCACTGCAAACGCTGCTTGTACAGATCATTAATGCAGGCGCCACCGCGAGTCTGATGAGCAATCTGAACTCGTATGCGCAAAGTCTGGTGCAGAACACAGTGACGGTCAAGGCACTTCAGATGGCAACAATGATGATTGCTACGCTGCCGATTCTAATGATCTATCCGTTCCTGCAAAAGTTCTTCGTCAAGGGCGCATTGGTAGGATCACTGAAAGAGTAGTATCAATGGTTATCTGTGGGGGCAGCTTCGGCTGCCACCCACTAATGACATATTAAACTGTAAATGTGAGAGGGGTTATGTAATGAACAAAAATAAGATAGGGCAAGTATTACTTGTTAGTGCTTTGGCTACAAGCATGCTCGCTGCTTGCTCCAGTAACAACAATAATGCTGCGCCTGAAGCAAGTCCCGCTGCAACCAACACAGAGAAAAGTGCAGAAAATACAGGAACCAACACAACTCCTAGCAACAGTCCAGCAGGTGAAGCTGGAGACGCAGCGGCAAAAGTGAAACCGGTTACGTTCACAAGCTTTGTCAATTATGACTGGTACACTGCACCAACATGGGCAGAAAGACCACATGGTCAATGGATTACAGAGCATCTCAAGGTGACACTTGATCCGGTACAATCTAACGGCGCTGCAGCTCAAAAGCTGAATGCTATGATCGTATCCAATCAATTGCCTGACAATATTATTTTGGACCGCGGTAAAGACGTGGAGCGTCTGCAAAAAGCAGGTAAGCTGGTTGCAATCGATCCTTACCTGGAGAAATATCCTGAGTTTGTGAAGAATGTAGGCGAGGAAACGCTGAACATGCTGCGCAGTGAAGATGGCAAGCTGTATCAGATTCCGAACTGGTACATCAGCGGTAAGAATGGTAATGGTAACGCAGCATATCTAGTAGAGAAGAAGACCTATAAAGCGCTTGGATCTCCTAAACTTGAAACATGGGATGACCTTGAGTCCTATCTGAAGCAAGTCAAAGAAAAATTCCCTAACATGGTGCCGATTGACTTTGGTGAAACTCGTGATGGCGCTGATTTGCAAATGATCGGTATGTTCTACAGTGGTTCCGCAGATGATCGTACACCTGGTTTTATCTCTCCGGGATCGGGCCAAATTTTCGGGGTGCCAAACGGTGCTGAGCTGACTTCGGTCTATCAGGATCAAGGCTTTAAGGATACTGCTTTGTATGCAAGCAGATTGTTCCGTGAAGGTCTGACTTCCCAGGATTTGCTGACCCAAACCCGTGATCAGGTGCTTGAGAAGCTGAAAACCGGTAAAATCGCTGTATTCGGCGCTTATGACGCAGTAGTTGAAGGTATCGGACGCGAAGCGAACAACCTGCTGACTGCTAAAGATCCTGAAGGTGGCTACGAGCCAATCTGGCCTGTACACAAAGAAGGCGTAGACAAGGATAAGGTCTATCCTTCCGGCTTCAACACATTGGGTTGGAACGTAAACGTAATTACTACCAATGCTAAAGATCCTGAAGCGATCTTCTCCTACATGAACTGGGCAACCAGTCCTGAAGGACAGCAAGTATTATTCTTCGGGCCTCCTGGACTATTTTATGATAAAGTAGAAGATGGAGTACCTATTCCAAATGATGCTTATATCCATCGCGATCCTAAGAAATACGATGAATTGAAGATTGGTGAATTTAACTGGTACGGAAATACTTCCTATGTTGATAAAGTAAAAGCAGAGCGCGAGAAGCTGCTGCCTTCCGAAGCACAGGATTGGACGACACTGGCTCAGGCCAACATCTCCTTCAAGACTTCCAAGAACATCACCGAGTTCTCGAATCTTGATCCAGCTCCTAACTCTGAAGAGGGTATCATCCTGCAACGCTTGAAAGACCAATACGCTCAGGTTCTGCCTAAGATCATTTTCGCGAAGAGCGACGAAGAAGTGCTTCGTTTGATCGAGGAAACTGACAAAGAAGCTGCTAAGATGGGCTATGATAAAGTCCTGAAATGGAAAACAAATGTATGGCAACAAAATCTCAGCAAAATTAAAGGCTAACGCCAGCTAAGGCGGGAACAAGAGGGACACAATCCGTGCCCTCTTTTCCTCATGAAGGGGGAGGGATTGTCATGTATAGGGCCGTGCTTGTGGACGATGAGAATTATGATCTAGAGGGGCTTCGCTGTCTTATTCCCTGGAATGACCTTGGGATCGAGGTAGTGTGTAGCGAGAACAAGGCGCTTGCTGCGCTTCAATTTATAGAAAATCATGATATTGATTTGCTGATCACCGACATTAAAATGCCGGTGATTTCTGGCATTGAGCTGTCACGCAAAGCACTGGAGAAGAATCCAGGCATCAAAACGGTTTTCATCAGTGGTTATCAGGATTTCCATTATGCCAAGCAGGCGCTTGATCTCAAGGCGCATGGCTATATTCTGAAGCCGGTTGATGATGAAGAGATCGTGGCGGTTCTGAAGACGGCGACAGCAGAACTGGACAGTGAACGCGTCAAACGAAGTGAAGATACCAGTGCCATGACCTCGTTTGAGTTCATCAAGAACGATGTGCTGAGACATTTGCTGGAGGGCACGATCGATCAGGAGACTCTTGGTGCTTTTCTGGCTCGGTATCCTATGGATTTAGTATTTACAAGCGCTTACGCGGTGCTGATTGAGGCCGACGATGTGTTGTCGCGGATCGGCGACAATCCAGAATCCGGAAATGCCGCTCTGGACGATCTCTATGGATATATTGCCAGCCGGCTGGAGGCTGCGGGCACTGGTAAAATATGCCGTTTGAACCGCTCGCAGATTGGGCTGATCTACACAACGGAGTCAGACCTGCTGGAACTGCAGTTGCAAAAGCTGGTACAAGAGGTGCGTGAGCAGACCTCGTTTACGATAACTGTAAGCTATGGAAGTCAAGCGAATTCCCTGGAAGAGCTTCCGGTGTCTTTTTCCCAAGCTAAGACCTTTATGAACGGGAAGATGTTCATCGGCAAGAACCGGGTCATCCACCCGGTGATGAATAAAGCAGGAATGACCAAGGATATTAAGGATTTGAGCGTTGTGCTGGAAGCCATGTTTGGAGCGATGGCTGGATACAGACTGATTGATATTTGCGACTGTATTGATGAGCTATTCGACGTGGCCGCTGATTTTGAGCATCCAGTCAAGGTATACCACTTCTCTATTCACATTGCGACCCGGCTTGAAGCTTATCTGGGAACATTGAATGAGACCTATGAGAGTCTGCTTGGATGGGGCATTCAGCAAATGGATGTCATTCATAATTTGGAAACTGTGGAGGACATCAAACGCTGGCTTCGCAATACGCTGTTCCAGATTTCGGAGATTCTGTTTATGAAGAAACAGCATAAGAACCGGCGTTTAATGGAGCACATTGAACAATATATCAAGGAGAAGCTGTCCGATAACTTGACGCTGCGCGAGGTGGCTAACCATTTTGCCTATTCTCCGAATCACCTGGGCGTGATGTTCAAGGAGCATATGGGAGAGAGCTTCAATGAATATCTGGTTCGTATCCGTATGGAAAAGGCGATTACCCTGCTGGATCAGCACCAGTACAAGATTTATGAGGTGGCCGAGATGGTGGGCTACAAGAATATTGCCTATTTCAGCAGACAATTCCGTGAATTCTTCAACATTACCGCAGCAGATTACAGAAAGCAGAGTTGATCTTCATGCAGAGACGCTTTCCTTCCACTTATATGCCTTTGGGCTACAAGCTGTTGATATCCTATTTGCTGCTGGTGCTGACTCCGGTCATAGGCATCGGCAGTTATGCGTACATCTCATCCGTAAATACGATTGCAGAGCATACTAGAAGCAGTCTCGAAGTTACGGTGAAGCAGGTAGGCAATAACGTCGATTATCGTCTGAAGGACCTGATTCGCAGCTCGGATGAGATTTACGCAGATCAGACGTTGTCACGTTATTTGACCGGCTATCATTCCGGGTGGGAAAAATACAATATTATGTCCCAGTACATTCTGCCCAAATTGGAGAATGCCGCAAGCTTACCCAATCAGGAAGTGAAGTTGTCTCTGTATGTGGACAACCCGAATGTTAGCGAGTATTACTACCTTAGCGAGTATTACTATAATGATAACAGTACCGTAAATACGGGACAGGGAGGGCGCAAGTATTCTCTCTTTCACAGCGAGCGGATTCAGAATGCACCGTGGTATCAATCACTGGATCTGCATTTTGGCTCGGCGGAGTGGAAGCAGGTGGATAAGGACAGAGAAACGGGTAGCATATCTTACCTGAGACCACTGATCAATTACGATACCCTGCAACTGAGCGGCCTGATTAAGATGACGGTGAATATGAAGTATATTTTCTCCGACGTAGATACTGGACATCTGGGCGAGGACAGCATCCTCTTTATTGTAGATGATAAGGATCATCTGCTGTTCTCCAGCTCGAAGAATCAGATGGACCCGGCGATGCTGTCTGGCGCTGCCAATGGGGATATCGTCAAACCTGAATCTTTCATGGAGATTAAGACGCCAATTGATAACATGTCGGCGAGCATAGTAGCCTGGGTCCCGTATTCTTCATTGAAAAAGAACTCTGAACAAGTGCGTAATGTGACGATATGGATCTGCGTATTGATTCTGGCGCTACTGTTCGTGATCAGCATTATTATGTCCCAGTATTTCTCACGGCGGTTCATGAAGCTGACTGCTTCTCTGAAGTCCTTCCAGGAAGGGAACTTCCACAAGCGGATGCCGATTCAGGGGAACGATGAATTTTCAGAGATTGGTAGTGCCTTCAATGATATGGCGTCGACGATTCAGCGGTTGATTGATGAAGTGTATATCAGTAATCTGGAGAAGAAGGAAACGGAGCTGCAGGTGCTTCATTCCCAGATGAATCCGCATTTTCTGTATAACACCTTCTCGTCCATCAGCCGGATGGCGAAGCTGGGGGAAATTGATAAGCTGCATGAGATCGTAAGGGCTTTGGCGAGATTCTACCGTCTTTCTCTGCATCGCGGAGATATGATTATTCCGATTGAGCAGGAGATTCAGATTGTGGAATCCTATCTGGAGATTCAGAAGATCAAGAATGCTGACCGCATCAACGTGACTTATGAGATTGCGCCGGAAGTGATGGAATACGAGACGGTGAAGTTTATTCTGCAGCCGTTTGTGGAAAATGCGCTCGAACATGCCTGGTACGATGATGAGATTTCGATTATCATCCGTGCGTATCCTGAGGGCGAGGATATCTGCTTCGAAGTTGAAGATAATGGACTTGGTATGAAAGAAGAAATCATTGAACTGGTGCTGGACCCGACAGACAAGGGAATTGGCTATGGCATCCGCAATGTGGATCAGCGCATCAAGCTGCAGTACGGCAAGGAATACGGTGTAATTATCAATAGCTCACTAGGTGAGGGAACGGTCATCCGAATTCGTTTTCCTTCCCGTCTGCCAGGCAAGGATACGAAGGGCGAACAAGGCTTGACGATGTAATCCAAGCGATGACATCCATCTGTACATGTAAAAGGGATGCTCCAAAGGCCGGTGAACGGCCTTTGGAGCATCCCTTTCTTTTATATCACTGGATTGACGACTTCAGGATCTCCCGGAGTCTTGGATCGGTTAAACAGGTAGACGATATAAGCGACCAGGAATGGCATCACAATGGCAAAGATGCCTGCCCACACATTAACACTTTCCTTCATGAAGATCAGCGTCACACCCATCAGAATGCTGTCAAACACGACATGGCTGAACATGACGGCAATGAAGCCATAGCGCAGGAAAATGTAGCTGAACAGCAGTCCGATCACAGTCAGCTCAATCGGGCGCGAAGAGATCGGATAGATCGGGTACAGCGTATGCCCGAAAGCCCAGATGAGGGTTGTAATCAGGCTGGCAATTAATGTGCTGCGCACGATTTTCTTCAACATACGAATACCGAACAGGCGGTAGATAGCTTCCTCAGACAGGCCTGCGAGCCAGGCTATGACCGGCAGCAGCCAAGCGTACCTCATATTATAAGGCGACTGGCTGGCATCGGTTGTGGACCAATTGTGCAGGGTCAATGACAGGAGGATGAACATCAGCGTTTGAACCCCAAGCAGGACAAAGGCCCAGACGTACCCGGCACGAATGCTGTCCAGTACATATTGGCCGTATCCCGGCTCTTTGGCACGGGGCCATGGATTCATCCCCTCTTCTTTACGCCAGAGGCCGTCTCCGCCGACCAGTGAGAAGTAGAGCAGGGAAGACATAAGCAGGCTGTAAAGCGCATAAATCACGAACATCACAATGGCCGTAACCCGTGCCTCCACATTATCGCCGGAGGTCTCCGGCAGCATGTTGTACGTAGTGGCCATCATAATCAGGAAATGAACCGTGCTGAGGAAGAGGCCGCGCTTAAAAGAAGTATGGCTCCGCTTCAGAATGCTGTAGATCAAGGCCAGCACGCCCAGAGCGATGGTCGGCAGGCCATAGCCGTACAGGGTCATTTTCGTAGCCAATGACTTCTGGCTGTCTACGTACGAAGTATGCCAGCCTGGCGCTGTAAATCCGGGCTTGAAGGAGGAAACATCTCCTCCATCAAAAGTAAATTGATACTGCAGGCGTGATTCTCCTACAGTGACCGAGCTGTCTGTGTACGTCAGCCCGGAACTGCCGCTGCTACCCGGCTCAATTTGCAGCTTGGCAGGATTAACGCCCCATTCCTTCAGCCAGGGACGGGCCAGCTGCTCCTTCTGTGCTAAGGACAGTGGCGTTTCTTCCTCGCTCGCGGCAATGGAATGAGCACCGCTGCGCGAATTGCCGCCCGGAACGGCTGCCCCGCGGGCAAAGCTGACCGCCTGCCCGGTATACATATTAAGATTCACGGTCAGAAGAGTACCATTCTGGCCTGCAGGTGTGAAGGCCGCATGATAAACATCGTAGGGATAACGCTGGTCCAGTTTCTTTTTACTATAGTCCTCCAGCAGTTTCTCCCGCGACATATAGCCGAAGAAGGAAGATTCGGACTGGTAGGTGATGTTCCATTCTCCGTCCGAGACGGCATAGCCCAGTTTCTCTGCCGCGAACGCTGCGGCGTTACTCCGTGCCACGTCTTTACTGATTACCGCGGTGTTTCCTTCAGGTACACCTCCGAGTAAGGAAGGGAACACTTGGAACATAATGAACAGGGCAATGCCGATGATGCCCGAAATAATAAGCCCTTTGGAGAGAGGACGCTGCTTAAGGGGCTGGCCGACGGGATTCATATAACGCCTCCTTTTGGGTGAACTCATATATTATGGCACTACTTGCAATACGGTACAAATGAGAGCAAACCAGTTATTTTGCTTGTCTACAATCTTCTAACAAGTATTCTTACGCAGAGGGGCCTGTTTTTATGACTCTAATGTTTCTTTCGGATGACCGTTTCATTGCTTTGAGCGATAACGAGGTGTAGATATCTGGCCCCGAGAGGGAGGCAGGCCGCGGCAAGCGGCAATCCGATCAAGGTTACCCATCCAAGCAGCAGCCAATTCGGCGTCTGTCCGATTTGTATATTTTCCGGGAGAAAGGTATTATTCACAATCGTTTGTTGAAGCGCAATGATCATATACAGCGGGAAGATTAGTCCGATCAGTATCTTTGATTTCATCAGATAATAGCTGATTTGCAGCAGGCAGAGGGATAGGATGAGCATCAGTGCTGATGTTAAGAAGATGTATGCAAACCAATGCAGATAATCAGTAACGGATGCGAAATTGGTTCTTCCTCCTGCGAGAGCTGCCCCGATTCCAGCCAGAGTGGCTATGCTCAGCATCAGATGTAGGCGAAGGACGGTGACCCCTGTTGCGACGATACTAGATGTTATAAGCAGCAGTCTAGGATGGGGAAAAGAGAGGCGCCAATTCAGCTGCTTGTGCTCCACCCCGCTCTTGCACATGATCCATATGGAAGCTACCAGCACAGGCAAGATAAATTGCATCTTGGTCAGAGTCAGTACAAACTGATCGTCTTCGGGGAACAGGTAGAACAAGATAAACGCCCCAGCAAGTACGACTCCCTTGATCACCTTAATGGGTAGTAATCCTTCGAAATACTGCAGACGGCTGAGCTCCAGTTGATACAGTGCCTGGAATCCGGAAGAACGCCGGTACGACTTTATAGTGTTCTGCTCTTTAACAATCGGAAGCTGTACGGCCAGGAAATTATATCGGATCTCACTCATTCTTTCGAGACCAGCCTTGGCAATCCAATGGATCAGCATGTAGCCCAGAGGCCAGCCAATCAGTAGAATTCCTACCGTATACAGCAGAATATAGGTCGGATTTAGGTATTGTATTTGCTCACCGTTCAAAGCAGTGGAGTTCAAGTAGGTGGCCAAAGCCATCAATGGCGACAGCCATAATAATGAAAAGGGAACGAACAGCAGCATTTTCCAGCCCATAAGAATGGTTCCTGCCAGCAATCCGCATACGATGGCGAGCGGAAAGATCGAAACCATAAAGAGTGCATGAGCGACTACTGTCAGGATGAGCTCTTTGAACAGAAGGTGCTCATAGTGTCCTGTCAGGTTGAAGAGTACATACAGTCCGATATTAGCAGCTATAACGATGGAAGCAAGATACAATCCATGCTTAAACAGGCTGATCGCCTTGGCATACAGCAGTAGCTTGCGGGGGTGCGGGAAATTCAGAATCCACTCCCGGCTACTATGGACTGTAAACAACAGCATATCGACTGAAGCAAGATACATAATGATCCCTACCATAAGAAAGGTGCCTGCTGTAAAAGGAGCTTGCAGGGAAGGCTGTCTGCCATGAAAGAGATACCATCCGATACCCAAGAGCAGAGCGAATAGGGATACAGTAATCCCTAAAAAAGATTTTTGGCCCCACTTAAACGGATTATAGCGGCTGTACTCCAGATCTGTTAACGCTCTAAGCGCTGTCATGCGAACACTTCCCTGTAACGGGATTCAACGGAATGACCGGACTGACGGAGCCGTTCCACATCCTCAATACCTTGTATCCGTCCGTTACCGATTAGAATTAGGCGGTCAAACAGTAGCTCCATTTCCCGGATATCATGTGTAGCAATCAAAAAGGTACGCTCACCATCAGCCATCTCGCCCACAACTGTGGATGCAATTTCCTCTCTGGAAATGAGGTCCACGCCAGTGAAGGGCTCATCGAGTATGACTAACGGAGCTTTGCGGGACAGGCAGGTCAGCAGTTGCAGTCTGGCTTCTTCCCCGCGGGATAAGGTTGAGATACGGGATTCCCTCTTAACGGAAAGCTGACCCATTAGTTGTTCTGCCTTCACATTGTCCCAATCGGGATATATGCCTTCAGCAAAGTGAAGCCAGCGCCCTACAGTCAGCCATCCAGGCAGGCTGCTGCGGTCCGGCAACAGGGATAACTGTCCTAGGCGGTCTACGCCGGCAGGTTCGCCGAAAATCTTCACAGAGCCGGAGTCTGGTGTAGCCAGTCCGGTGATCAGGCGTAATAGGGTAGACTTGCCCGCACCGTTAGGACCGAGCAGTCCAGTGATACTGCCTTGGGGAATATGGAAGCTAACGTCGTCCAAAATTGTTTTTTTCCTCGTGCGGAGCGTCAGGTTCTGACATTGCACGGCTGCCTTGAGTTCTGGCAGTGATGAAATATCTTTATTCGTACGCATCAAGATTCCTCCTTATCAAATTGCAGCATCTGCTCTGCTGACAGCCCCAGGCTGGCACCCGCAGCTTTAAATTGCCGCACGGCCTCCAGGATCATTTCCTTGCGAGCCTCCCCGATGACATCCTGTTCCCTCGTAACAAAGGTACCCTGTCCACGATAGGTGACAATCAGGCCCATTCGCTCCAGCTCCTGATAAGTTCTTGCAGCTGTAGTCGGATTCACGCCTCGGTCGGCTGCCAAATCCCTCACGGATGGCAGACGCGAGCCAAGCGGGATGAGACCGGTAACAATCCGGCCCCGGATGGCTTCGACGAATTGTTCATAGATGGGACGCGAGGGATTGATCTGAAATTGCTGCGGCAGCAGCTCCAAAGATTCTTCCATGACTTCCCCCTAGTAGGAATAATGTGTATGGGTATAGGTCATACACTTGTTGTGTGTAGTGTATCATTCCTCACCATACAATTTCAAGGTTAAAAGTTCTAGATATTCATGAAACCGTGAAAAACGATGCAATTACAGGAAAGTCACGGAAAAGGAATGAGAACAGGGTCTCCTGTGTTCCCGGTCACTCTTTAAGACATTATTTTATCCAAATATACTTAATAGTGTCTTTGTGATGTCAGGACAGAACGTATATAATTTGAATGCAATTAGATATAAGCCGAATTTCAATTGAAAACGGGGGAACCATATGAAGTGAAGGGTGCATACAGCGTAAGTTTGCGCCGATCTTCAGGGGTGAATTTCGTTCCGGGAACGAATAGGGCACTGCAGCTGCCCGAATCCGTCAGCTAACCTCGTAGGCTTCAGAACACTGCAGGAACCAAGGGGAGAGGCATTGGTGTTCCAGTGCTTTTTTTGTTTGGCATTCTAATGATATACAACGTCAATTTATTATAGTGAGAGGTGAGGATTTGGCTTCGCCATTCCCCAGGTTGAACCGTTTTACAATATTGAAGCTTTCCCCGCCTCAGACGCTGGTACTCGGTTTTGCGGCGATCATTTTGATTGGTACGCTGCTGCTGATGCTTCCGGTTGCCAGTCGGACGGGACATTCATTGAACTTTATAGATGCGCTATTTACAGCAACTTCTGCTACCTGTGTTACGGGGCTGGTAGTTGTGGACACCGGCACGTATTTTTCCCTTTTTGGGCAGACCGTCATTATGATCCTGATTCAGGTTGGCGGCCTGGGCTTCATGACGATGGCAACACTCTTTGCTCTGGTGTTAAAGCGGAAAATATCGCTGCGCGACCGACTTATTCTGCAGGAGGCCATGAACCAGAACTCGATGGAAGGCATTGTACGGCTCATCCGTCGGGTGCTGATCTATTCACTCATGATCGAGGGGAGTGCGGCACTGCTGCTGTCGATACGCTGGGCGTTTGATATGCCGCTCGGCAAGGCGATTTACTTTGGACTGTTCCATTCCATTTCCATGTTCAACAATGCAGGTTTTGACCTGTTCGGCCATTACCGCAGCCTGATGGGATATGTCAATGATCCTGTAGTGAATCTGATTGTCATGTTCCTGATTGTCACCGGTGGGCTTGGGTTTATCGTAATTGCCGATATCGTCGATTACCGGCGCAAGCGCAGGTTGTCGCTGCACAGCAAGGTGGTATTATCCACAACCGCAGCGCTGATTCTGGCGGGCACGCTCGTGATTTTTGTATTTGAATTTACGAATCCGCGGAGCATGGGCTCCCTGAACATTGGCGGCAAAATACTGGCTGCATTCTTCCAGTCCGTTACACCGCGTACGGCCGGGGCCAATACACTGGATATTTCCGGGCTACGCCAGGCTACGCAATTTTTTATCGTGATTCTAATGTTTATCGGTGCTTCTCCCGGTTCTACCGGGGGCGGGATCAAAACAACGACCTTTACGCTCATGATCGGCGCTGTAATCTCCATGCTGCGTGGGCGTGAGGATATAGTATTCTTCCGTTACCGGCTGGCACAGGAGCGGGTGTTCAAAGCACTGACCATCACCTTGCTCGCTCTGCTATTGATTGTCACTGTATCTATGGTGCTCTCGACGACGGAGGGACGCGACTTTTTGGAGATTTTGTTCGAGACGACTTCGGCTTTCGCGACCGTGGGGCTGAGCATGGGGTTGACGCCGGAGCTGTCGTTAGTCGGCAAAATCCTCATCTGTCTCACTATGTTCGCTGGCAGGCTGGGACTATTGACGCTGGCCTATGCACTTGGCCCAAAACAGGGCAAACCATTGTATCAGTATCCGGAAGGCAAAATGATTATTGGATAAGGAGTTATCGGGAGATGAAACCACAGCAATTTGTAGTAATTGGGCTGGGACGGTTCGGTTCAAGCTTGGCGCTTGAGCTGATGGATATGGGCTATGAGGTGCTCGGAGTGGACCATCTGGAAGAACGGGTGGAGGAGATGAGCGACAAGCTCACCCATGCGGTGATGGCGGATGCCACAGACGAGGGCATTTTGCGTTCGCTCGGTGTCCGAAATTTTGACTGTGGTATTGTAGCCATTGGCGATAATATGGAGCGTAGTATTCTGACAGCCATTCTGCTGAAGGAGCTTGGTGTCAAGCAGGTGGTGGCCAAGGCTATATCTATTCTTCATGGACGCGCCTTGACCAAGCTGGGTGTGGACCGGGTGATTTTCCCCGAGCGGGATATGGGGGTTCGGGTGGCTCACCAGTTAGTCACTCCCAATCTGCTGGATTATATCGAAATATCCAAGGATTATAAAATTGTCGAGATGAATGTTCCATCCTGTATGGATGGCAAGAGTCTGTCCCAGCTGAATACCCGGGCCAAATACGGGTGCAGCATCATTGCCATCAATAGGGAGAGTGGAATTATCGTCGCTCCGACTGCGCTGGATTCCTTGTACGAAGGTGATATTATGGTCGTCATCGGCTCCAATGAGGGTATTGACCAATTTGAGGAAGAAGCCGTTAACCTGTAATTGTTTATGCCAAAAACCCGTCTGCGGCTTGTCCGCAGGCGGGTTTTTTAGAGCAAAGCCTCTTCTCAATCGGTCAGCTTCGGCAGAAATACTTCTTCTGTCACCTGCACCAGTGAGCGGGCAGCACCGCTTAGCCCGCCGCCGTCCCGGTAGATCAGACAGGTAGTCCGCTGGGTCTGCTCCAGCTCCTTGATATGCAGCGAGACGAGCCCGCTGCCATTCAGCAGCTCGGGACGCAGATAGGATTTGGGCAGGAGTGCCGCGGTCTTCGCCGTCGGCAGCAGCCGGACGATCGCCTCGAAGGAATCGATCTCCATGCGCACATCGGGATCAATACCGCAGCGCTGGAACAAATCGTCGGTCAGGCGGCGGTACCAGGTTCCCTTGGAGAACAGGATCATCGGCAGGCGTGAGAGATGGTCCATGCTCAGCTTGGGCAGCAGCGTGAGCGGATGCTGACTGGAGACCACCAGGCGGAGCTGATCCTCGAAGAGCGGAATACAGCGCAGCCCGGGCTCCTGAATGGAGGAAGCAATAATTCCTACATCACACTTGCCCTCGCTGACCGAGGAGACAATCTCATGCGTCTTTCCGGTAATCAGTTTCAGTTCGGCAGCGGGATACTTCTCCATATAGGTGTTGACCAGCGGCGGCAATGTAGTCTGCAGCGTGGTCAGGCTGGCCCCCAGCGTAACAAGCTGGGGTTCGCCTTCTTTGAACTTTGAGAGCGCCTCCAGAAACTTGGAACGCTGTTGTCGCTGCTCTAGCGCATAGGTGTAAGCGAGGCGGCCAACTTCGGTGAGTTCTAAGCGCTTGCCGTACCGGTTGAACAATGGAACGCCCAGCCTCTCCTCCAGCTTGGAGATTTTGCGGGAAAGGGCGGGTTGTGACAGGTTAAGCTGGCGTGAAGCCCGGTTCAGGCTGGAATGCTCCACCACTGCCGCGAATATATCCAGATCGTCAAACATAGTGTCTTCCTCCCGTAATAATACAAGGTATGACTCTGTCAGGATTGTGCCTTATTCTGCCGGTATAAGAAGTGATAAAAAGCATAGAACGATTGAGGGTTGAATCACAGATAAGTAGTGCTTTCAGGAATGAAAAGGAAAAAAAAGCGCTGTAAATGATAATCATTATCACATAAAAAACATTCTTATGCATTAATTGTATAACGATTAATAATTATATTGCAATTCCCTTATAAGACAAAAAAGAGTAACATGAAAAGTGACACAAGATATTCACACTTTGTGAATAAATAATCAAAGTCCGGGAACACAAGGGATAGCGGGTTGCAAATCGGGAGATACCCTTTTTTATGTCATCATGCGCTGTTTCAAGAAGTAGTCCCGGCGATAAATGCTCATTAATGAAAACGCTGTTTTAATCGGAAAGGGGACACACCAGTATGAGAGGATTTTATTCCAGAAAGATTCATTCCTTGCTCGGCGTTATCCCGCTCGGGGGCTTTTTTCTTGAGCACATGCTGACGAATTTCTCGGCAGTTGAGGGTGGCGCTTCCGGTTTCACAGACAGTGTGCTGTGGCTGAACAGCCTGCCGCTCGTCTTCTTCCTGGAATTGTTCGGTATATGGCTTCCCTTGCTGTACCACGGGGTATACGGTCTGTACATCGCCTACCAGTCGAAGCCAAACCTGAACCGTTTTAAGCTGGAACGCAACTGGCGCTATACGCTGCAGCGGGTCACAGGGGTTATCACGTTTATCTTTATCGTCTGGCATGTGTTCGAGACTCGTTTCCAAGTAACGCTTGGCAATGTGAAGCATGAGGAGCTTGGCGGATTGATGCACAATATTGTGACACAGCCGCTGCTGCTTACATTCTACATCATCGCGATCGTGGCGGCGTCCTTCCACTTTGCCAACGGTCTGTGGTCGTTCCTGATCAGCTGGGGTATTACCGTCGGGCCGCGTTCGCAGCGCGTATCTTCCGTGATCTGCCTGGGGCTGTTCGTAATCGTAACAGTTATGTTCCTGGTATCGCTGGTTACTTTCCGTGACAGTGAGTTCCAGACAACTGCTACTGCCCTGCAATCATTGAAAACCTTTATCTAAATTAAAAGTAGATTTTTCATATTTTCGGTAAGCGTGTGCTTTTGAAGCGGGTTTTGTACGAAGCTGATCGATGCGGCATATGCTGACAAAACTGTTAGGAGTGAACTTATCATGGCAACAGCAGACATCATTATCGTGGGCGGTGGTCTGGCCGGCTTGATGGCGACCATCAAGGCAGCCGAGTCCGGTGCGCATGTTCATCTATTCTCGCTTGTCCCTGTCAAAAGATCACACTCTGTCTGCGCCCAAGGCGGCATCAATGGTGCCGTGAACACCAAGGGCGAGGGCGACTCGCCCTGGGAGCATTTTGACGACACGGTCTACGGTGGAGACTTCTTAGCGAATCAGCCGCCAGTCAAGGCGATGTGTGAAGCGGCGCCCGGCATTATCCACTTGATGGACCGGATGGGCGTTATGTTCAACCGTACGCCGGAAGGTTTGCTCGATTTCCGCCGGTTTGGCGGCACGAAGCGCCACCGGACGGCTTTTGCGGGAGCGACGACAGGTCAGCAGCTGCTGTACGCACTTGACGAGCAGGTTCGCCGCTGGGAGGCGGAGGGTCTGGTCACCAAGAGCGAGAACTGGGAATTCCTTTCGGCCATTATTGATAACGACGGCGTCTGCCGCGGAATCAGCGCCCAGAATCTGAAGACGATGGAAATCGAGACTTTCCCGGCCGATGCCGTAATTCTGGCCAGCGGCGGTCCCGGCATTATTTTCGGCAAAACGACCAACTCTGTCATTAACACAGGTACTGCGGCCAGCGCCGTCTATCAACAGGGTGTGCATTACGCGAACGGAGAGTTCATTCAGATTCACCCTACAGCCATTCCGGGCGACGACAAGCTGCGGCTGATGTCGGAATCGGCGCGCGGGGAGGGCGGACGGATCTGGACTTACAAGGACGGCAAGCCATGGTATTTCCTCGAGGAAAAATATCCGGCGTACGGTAACCTGGTGCCGCGTGACATCGCGACCCGTGAAATTTTCAATGTCTGTGTGGATCAAGGCCTCGGCATTAACGGAGAGAACATGGTCTATCTCGATCTTTCCCACAAAGATCCGAAGGAGCTGGACGTTAAGTTGGGCGGGATTATCGAAATCTATGAGAAGTTCATGGGCGATGATCCACGCAAGATTCCAATGAAAATCTTCCCGGCGGTCCACTATTCCATGGGCGGCATGTGGGTCGACTACAACCAGATGACGAACATTCCGGGCCTCTTCGCGGCTGGGGAATGTGAGTACCAGTACCATGGAGCGAACCGCCTCGGCGCGAACTCATTGGTATCCGCCATTTACGGCGGCATGGTCGCCGGGCCGAAGGCGGTTGAATATATTAAAGGCTTGAAGAAATCGGTGCAGGATATCTCCTCCACCGTGTTCGATGGCTTCCACAAGAAGCAGGTCGATAAATATGAATCCCTCCTGGGGATGTCGGGCAACGAGAATGCCTATGTCATTCACAAGGAACTGGGCGAATGGATGACCGCCAACATGACGGTGGTGCGCCACAACACCAAGCTGGAAGCGACAATCGGCAAAATTAAGGAGCTTAAGCAGCGGTATCAAAACATCAACATGAACGATACGTCACGCTGGAACAACCAAGGCGTCGCGTTCACCCGCCAGCTGTGGAACATGCTGGAGTTGTCCGAGGCGATGACGTTGGGCGCATTGCTCCGCAACGAGAGCCGCGGGGCACACTACAAGCCAGAGTTCCCTGACCGCAACGACGAGGAGTTCCTGAAGACAACCAAAGCGGAGTGGACTGCGGAAGGCCCGCAGATTTCTTACGAAGCCGTGGATGTCTCACTAATCCCGCCGCGGATTCGCGACTACTCGAAGGACAAGTAAGCGCCGGCAAAGCCACTGCTTCAGAAAATTGACACTCATGCATGGGGCTGACGGACGAATAGGTACAATTGTAAGATCAGCTGGCTCATGGACAGGACAGTTAACAAACAGTCCTATTGGTAGATCGTTAGTGAGATTTAAGAAGCGTATACTTCACAACACTTTTAGGAGGTAACGATGATGGCGGAAACAGCCCAAGCTCCCAAAAACGTAAAGTTTGTTATCACCCGCCAGGATGATCCGCAAAGCTCGTCGTATACAGAGGAATTTGATCTTCCTTACCGTCCGGGGATGAACGTGATCAGCGCCCTGATGGAAATTCAGCGTAATCCGGTCAATGCCAAGGGCGACAATACGGTTCCGGTATGTTGGGACTCCAACTGTTTGGAGGAAGTGTGTGGTGCCTGCTCTATGGTCATCAACGGCAAGCCCCGCCAAGCCTGTGCGGCCCTGATCGATAATCTGGAACAGCCTGTCCGGATCGAACCGATGAAGACATTCCCTGTGGTGCGTGACCTTGTCATTGACCGCAGTCGGATGTTTAACGCGCTTAAACGGGTAAAAGCCTGGATTCCTATTGACGGTACCTATGATTTGGGTCCGGGGCCGCGTATGCCTGAAAAGAAACGGCAATGGGCGTACGAGTTGTCCAAATGCATGACCTGTGGCGTCTGCCTGGAGGCCTGCCCGAATGTCAATGCCAAGACCGATTTTATCGGTCCGGCAGCCATCTCTCAGGTCCGGTTGTTTAATGCCCATCCAACGGGCGAGATGAATGCTGAAGAGCGCCTCGAAGCACTGATGGACGATGGCGGGATTGACGGGTGCGGTAACTCGCAGAACTGTGTGGCGGCTTGTCCGAAGGGCATTCCACTGACAACTTCGATTGCCGAGATTAACAAGCAGACTACAAAACATATGTTCAAACGCTGGCTGGGTGTGTAACAGGCACTCTGCTAAGCAGTACAGACAGCCATTCCCAGCCATCTGCTGCGGGGTGGCTGTCTGTTTTTTTTAGCAGACGGGTTTGAGCCTGCACTTTTTAGCGTAAATATCCATAAAGTCTATTATAAAAGCGCTTTCCTGCTGGATTTATGTCATCATATCCAACTATGATATAATCATTATAGTTTATGTAAGCCAGAGAGCAGGAAGAGTTGGGGAGGAATAGATGTGATTTGTCGGGAGCAGGACGGAGCATTTGTGATGATGAAGCAGCACGAGCATGGGGAATTGTCGGGTGTCCTTGCGGAATGGATCAAGGAAGAGCGCGGTCTTGGGGAGTACCGGCGGGAGGAAGTGCTGCGAGCGGTGGCTGAGCATGATCGGGGCTGGATTGATCTCGATGAGACGCCTTTCTGGAACGATGCGGCTGATGCGCCTTATACCTTCTTCGATTTCCCTTTAGTTCCGAAACTAACCTTTTATCAGCGAGGGCTGAACGAGATTGAAGCTGACACGCCATATGGTGCGCTTCTATGCAGCCTGCACTTCGATCGGCTGATTGATATATCCGGCGAGGATTATCCTGAACTGACTGTATACCAGGAGCATGAGAAGGCCCGCCGGGCCCGCATCCGCCATGAGTTAGAGGCGACTGCTCCAATCGGGGAGAGTGAACTGCGCTATGATTCCCATCTGCTGCAGTTCTGTGATGATCTCTCGTTGTACTTGGGGCTGAATAAGCCTGGTAGTACGAAAGCAGAGGGACATCCTTGGTGGCGTGACGGGTTTTCCGGCAGTGAGGATTTTTCCTTTACTTCCGGACAGCGGATTACGGCGACATGGAAGGATGAGGGGACTTTGATTTTGAACCCGTTTCCATTTAGGCGGCAACTGGAAGTATCCTTCAAACAGCGTCGTGTCCAGAGGTCGGTAATCAAGGAAAAGGGGATTGCCTCTGCATACAAGGAGGCGCCGGAGGAGGAAGTACATCTGGTGCTGACTGGCCCGGAGCAATAAGGTGAAATCCGGAAGTAATTAGCCCGAAAGGAGAATACCCTATGAATAAAAGCTCGTCCGGGGTTCCTCCCCTTGAAGGTACAGATAAGAACAATATGCAGCACCAGCGGCCCAAAATTAGCCGTCGCCAGTTTTTGGCTCGCGGCGCGGCAGCCGTTGTAGGCGCAGGGCTTCTGACCGGTGGCTACTCTTGGTTGGCAGAGCCGCGCTGGCTGGAGGTGACCCGGTTGGAGCTACCTCTAGCTGGGCTACCGGGAGCTTTTGCAGGTCTGAAAGTGGTGCATTTCAGCGACACACATCTGGGTTTTAACAAAGATGCCAGTGATATAACCCGTTTGGTTAGTCATATCAGGGAGGCTGACCCGGATCTGATTTGTTTTACCGGTGATATTGTGGACAGTAATCCCGGCGACCTGACGGAATCTGTACCTGTGCTGGCTGAGTTGAAGGCTCCCCTTGGCAAGTATGCGATTCTGGGCAACCATGATTATAAGAATACGGACAAAGTTACCGGGTTGCTAAAATCAGCGGGATTTCAGGTGCTGCGCAATGAATCTATGCTAATCAAGCGTGGCGGTGCGGTAATGGCGATCACCGGACTCGATGATTTGCTGCATGGCAAACCCGACCCGGAGGCAGCGCTGCAAGGCGTTCCGCCGGGGACCTTCACGCTGCTACTGATGCATGAACCGGATTACGCCGATACGGCGGAGGACTACCCTTTTCATCTACAGTTGTCGGGGCACAGCCATGGCGGGCAAATCCGTCTGCCAGTGGTTGGTGCGCCGTTCACTCCCTATGGATCGCTAAAATACATATCCGGATTGTATTACACGGAGAACAAGCGGATGCCGGTCTATGTGAACCGGGGCTTTGGCGAGACTTATATGCCCTTCCGGCTGCTTTGCAGGCCCGAGCTTACGGTATTAACCTTGCGTCAGGCTTGAGCCAAGGAGTAAGGCGTGAAGCAGAACACAATATTGTGTAGCTTTCGATTGAGGAGTGTGGAGAGTTAATGAGTCCCTATGAGACCTTGAAGCTGCCCCATCAGAACGGGACGGCAATAGAACTGCGGCCCATGTTGCCGGAGGATGCCCGTACTTTGCGGATGCTGCTCTCTCATCCACAGGTCAAGGCACATATTGTGATGCGCCCGGGAGGGTCGCAGCCTGCCTTTATGGATAGGCTGATCAACCGAATGCTGTACGCCATTGATCATAGTGCACTGCATGCGGGGATTTATAGACGCGGACAGCAGGGACTGGTGGGAACCGTCTCTTTGCAGAACTGGAACCGGCAGGAGGGCAGAGCTATTTTAGGCTACATGGTTGATCCAAAGTGGTGGGGACATGGCTACGCTACAGAGGCAGTAGGACTCTTGCTGAACTATGGATTTCAGGAGCTGGGGCTGAAGGTGGTAGAAGGCCGATGCCGTGGGGACAACAGTGGTTCAGAGCGGGTGATGCTAAAAAATGGCTTGCAACTGGAGCGAACGGTGCCGATTGTAGCTTCCGGAGGCGATGTAATGAAAGTCTTTAGGCTTTGTTACACAAATGAAATAATGCCGTTATAAAACTCTAACAGTGTCCGGTTAAACTAAGTACATGACCCCCTTTTGAAAATATATAACTGCTTTGGGACCCGATCACTCGGGTCCATTTTTTTTTGCCGTTATTCATATATGGGAATGTACGGTTATGCATGTGGCTAGAGGGCTACGGTGACCTTCTCGCGCTGCTTGAAGTATACCCAGTGTTTGAACCCGATTTCCTTGAGGCGCGCAGCGACGTCGTCTAATTCATCAGCCACACGGGACGGCTTGTGTGCATCAGAGCCGAAGGTAACCTCGACACCGAAATGCAGGGCCCGCTCCAAAATGGCGTCAGACGGGTACCAGCCGCCGCTCAGCTTCGTTTTACCTGAGGTGTTGATCTCGATCGCCACGCCGCTCTCACCGATGGTGCGCAGGCAGTCATCCAACGGCCCTGGTGCAGGAATCTCAGAGAAAGCCGGGTAATTGCCCTTCATAGCATCGATATGCCCCAGTATTTGGAACATGCCGCTGCGAGCGGACTCAGCAATCAGGCGGTAATACTCGGTTTTGGCAGCAATTTTGTCAGAACTGTTCAGCCCTTTCCAGCGGCCTTTATTGAAAATACTGACATCAGCCACATAATGCACCGACCCGATAATATAGTCGAAAGGATGGCGTGCGAGTGTCGTGCGATATAGCTCCGCATATTGTGGGAAATAATCCGATTCGATACCCAGAAGCACGTCGATCCGGCCTTCGTATTCTTTTTTCAGCGACAGAACTTCATCAACATAGAATGCCAGCTCTGACTTCGCCATAGCGATGCGCGGGTAGGCTTGTTCCTCGGGGCTTCCGAAGTAAGGGGTGTGATCGGAGATACCTATGGCGCTCAGTCCGGCGCTCAGTCCAGCCTCAATATAATCGCGGATGTTTCCGTCGGCATGGCCGCAGCGAAAATGATGTGTGTGCAGATCGAATTTCATGGCGGGACCTCTCCTTTTGATCAAAATATAGTGGTGTGTCGGTTATTCTGAACCGATGAACTGCGTTTCCGGCATGCCTTTGAGATCGCTTAGAAATTGTCTCATAGCGGAGTTGACATATTTGCCGGATTTGGTAATGACGCCTACCGGATGGGTGACTTCAAGCTCGATTATCGGCACAATTTTCAGGCTTCCTGCCCGTACTTCTGCGGTGACTGACTGCTTGGAGATAATAGCGGCGCCGAGATCCAGTTCCACCATCCGTTTGACTTCCTCACTGCTGGTCAGCTCCATAATAACCTGGGGCTGAATGCCATGTTTGGCCAGGACCTCATCGGCAAATTTGCGGCCGACGGTATCCGGCGACAGCAGGATCAGCGGCGTTTTGGCCAGGGCTTCTATTCCTGCGGTCTTGACCTGTGCCAGCGGATGGCGGGGTGAAACGACAAGCTCGAAGGTATCATAATACAGAGTGGACGTGCTCACGCCCGAATTGTTGCCGATCAGATAACCGATGCCGACATCGACGAGTCCGTTCTCTACTTGATGATAAATCTGAGAGGAGGACATTGACGAGATAGATGTTTTGATATGGGGAAACTGGTCTTTAAAGTAAGAGAGAATACGCGGAAGAATTTGAATGGCGATGGAAGTGGTCGTGCCGAGAACGATATGCCCCTGCGGGTTCTCTTCCAGATCCGCAAGCCGCTGCTTTAATTCCTCGACAATATTTACAATTTGTTCTGCATGGGTCAAGAATACTTGGCCCCTATCGGTCAACGTGACGGGCTGGTTCCGGTCAACGAGTTGGGTCTTGAATTCTTCCTCTAGACTTTTGATTTGTGCCGAAACCGCCGGTTGGGTCAGGTTGAGCTGCTCTCCCGCTTTGCGAAAGCTCATGGTTTTGGAGATGGTGATAAGCGTCTCAAGCTGGCTGATGTTCATGGAATTCCTCCCTTGGACCAACCGAAGTGGCTCCTTGTTATTAACGTATCTTACGCACATTGTTGGTATTTGATTAAATTATAGGAGATTACACCCGGCAGGGCAATGATCCGCCTTGAGTAATCTTGGGATTTTAGTTGGTCAGGCCTTAATTTTTGGTGAATTGTGCCGATATATGGAGTATAATAATTTATATTGCCTGGGACTTTTGGTATATGACTAAAGCCTAGCGAGGGGGGACAGCATCTTCATGAAAGCAGAAGTAATCAATCCGTTTCTGGAGTCTGCACGCATTGTAATTGAGCAAGTAATTCAGGTTTCGCCGTCCACCGGTAATCTGGGTGTCAAAGAGATCAAGCAAATCGATAATCATATATGGATACAGGTAGGGATGACCGGACAGCTTAGCGGAAATATTATTTTCGGGATTGCAGAGCAGGTAGCGCTACGTATGGTATCGATCATGATGGGTGGCTTTGTCATCACGGAAATGGACGAGATGGGCCAAAGCGCGATTTCGGAGCTCAGCAATATGATCAGCGGCAATGCCAGCACCATTTTATCCAATCAGGGGGTTTCTGTAGATATTACACCGCCGAAGGTGATGAAATCGGACAGTATGTCGTTTGAATCAAGCAAAGCGCTTAGCATCCCACTGCTGATGGAAGGTATCGGCGAACTGGATATTCAGGTGATGATCTCTTAGCGTAAAGACAGGGAGCTGAACTGCATTTCATGGAGCTGAAGAATAAAATTGTTGTCATTACAGGGGCGTCGAGCGGCATCGGCGCACTCACGGCGCAGATGTTGAGCGGCCGGGGTGCGGTTCCTGTTCTGTTGGCGCGTTCAGAAGACAAGCTAAAAGAAACGGCGGCCGGGATTCCGGGCGTTTTTGGATTGTATCCGTGCGATGTACGGGATGCGGCAGCCGTTGAAGAGACGTTTGACAGAATCCTTGCCGATTATGGCAGAATCGATATTTTGCTTAACAATGCTGGGTATGGCAAATTTGCCCCGTTCACAGACATGGACCCCGAGGAATTTGACGATATGATGGATGTCAATTACATGGGGATTGTCCGTTGCACCAAGGCGGTAGTTCCGCATATGTTGGCACGGGGAAGCGGCCAGATCGTGAATGTGGCTTCCATGGCGGGCAAGATTGGAACCTCTAAAGCGGTGGCATATACTGCAACCAAGCACGCTGTGCTGGGTTTTACGAATGCGCTGCGACAAGAGCTGCGCAAGACCGGCATCATTGTCTCGGCAGTCAATCCTGGGCCGATCGCGACGGATTTCTTCAAGATTGCGGACCCGTCCGGGGGGTATGAGAAGAGCGTGGCGAGAATGATGATGACACCGGAGCATGTCTCCACCAAGATTGTCCGGTTGATGGAGAAGGGCAAAGAGGAGCTGGATTTACCGGGCCTCGCGGCCTTCGGCATCCGGCTGTATGGACTTTTTCCCCGGCTGGCGGACAAGCTAACCTATAACGCCATGAACCGTAAATAACGAGCGGCAACAGGACGATGGGGCCTTCCATTTGGTGGAGAGGCCTTTTTGGCATATAATAAAGATATTATCTCAAGCGAAAAGGATGAATTACTATTATGACTAAAGCTTCATTTGCGGCCATCGGCATCCAGGAAGACCTAGCAGCCCGATTGTCAGAATTCGGCATCAACGAGCCTTCCCCTGTACAGGAGCAGACCATTCCGTTGCTGCTGGAAGGAAGAGACGTGATTGCGGCTTCCCAGACTGGCACAGGTAAAACGCTGGCCTATCTGCTGCCGCTGCTTCAGGGCATCAACCCGGAACAGAAAGTGGTGCAGAAGCTCGTGCTTGCGCCTACACAGGAGCTGGCTATGCAGATTCTGCGTGAAGCTGAGCGTTATGGTGCTCACCGGGGAATCCGTGTGCAGGGACTGATCGGCGGTGCGGCGATCAAGCGGCAGATAGACAAGCTGCGTGAGCATCCACAGCTTGTAGTCGGTACCCCTGGCCGAATCCGGGAACTGATCGGACTGCGCAAGTTGAAGATGCATGAGGTCACCACCATCGTTATTGACGAGGCAGACCAAATGTTCCAACTAAGCGGAGCCGGAGAGGTAGCGAAGATTGTCAGCAGTGCGCTGCGGACAAGACAGCTCGTTATGTTATCGGCCACGATTGGGCCGGAGACGAAAGCACTAGCGGCACGGGAGATGAAGAACCCGGCAGAGGTTGGCATTGCCCCGGGAGTGATGACCTCCCAAACTCTGGAGCATCATTACGTGGTAACTGAGGAACGGAACAAGATCGACATGCTACGCCGGGTGATTCGCCATTACAATCCCAAGAAGGCCATTGTGTTCGTGAATGCCACAGATGATATTGCCGAAGTAGAAGCTAAGCTGAACCATCTGGGATTGACAGCCGCAGCACTTTACGGAGATGCAGATAAAGTTACACGTAGCCATGTATTGTCGAAGTTCCGTGACGGTAAATTCAAGGTGCTGGTCGCCAGTGACGTGGCTGCGCGGGGATTGGATATTGAGGATTTGTCGCTGGTGGTGAGCTTTGATCCCGCCTTTGACTCTGAGCATTATGTACACCGGGCTGGCCGGACCGGTCGCATGGGCCGCCGCGGTTTATCGGTCTCCATTGTGACAGAGCAGCAGACTTTTATTATGCGCAAATTCGCACGGGAGCTGGACATTGCGCTGGAAGAGCGCGAATTGTTCGCCGGGAAGGTGCTTACGTCGGATGAAGCCCGCGGTGCGGCTCGCAGTGGCGGTTCTTATAGCGGCGCAACGGCGCCGCGCGGCAGTTCTTCAAGCGGGGAAACGGCATCGCGTAACGGCAAGCCTACAGTACGGACGTCCAGTACAGGTACTGGTTCTGCTGCTGCAAAAGCGGCCAATTCTACCGAGCCGACCCAGCGTTCGGCGCAAGAAAAAGCGGGTACGTCTTCCGGTGGGGAACCACGGCGGGATCACCGCGGAGGAGCAGCACCTGTTCCCAATAAACGGGCGAGCAACAAGGTCCGCGAGCAGGACCGGAAGAATAAGGGAGCACCGAAGTGGCTCAAGAACAAAACTCCTAGGGGGGATGGCCAATGAGTATAACTCCCGTATTACAAATTACGGGTTTAACTGGTGGCTACAGTCTGAACAAGCCAGTGCTGCATGACATTGCGCTACAAGTGCAGCCTGGTGAGATGGTTGGTCTGATCGGCCTGAACGGGGCAGGCAAGAGCACGACGATGAAACATATTCTTGGGCTGATGTCCCCGCACAAGGGAGAAATCCGGGTCAACGATAAGACACGACTTTCTGATCCCGAGGGGTATCACGGGGCGTTGTCCTTTGTACCGGAATCTCCGCTGTTGTACGAAGAGATGACAGTGCGGGAGCATGTTGAATTTACAGCGCGAGCTTATGGTGTGGACCGCAGCGACTATGAATCTCGCAGCATCCAACTCGCAAAGCTATTTCGCATGGAGGACAAGATGGACACCCTGTCTTCTCATCTGTCCAAGGGCATGAAGCAGAAGGTGATGATTATGTGCGCTTTCGTGGCACGTCCTGCCTTGTATGTGATTGACGAGCCTTTTCTGGGTCTGGACCCGCTAGGAATTCGTTCCCTGTTGGACTTCATGATGGATCTGAAGAAATCCGGCGCGTCGATTCTGCTCAGCTCTCATATTCTGTCCACGATCGAGAACTATTGCGATCGTTTTATTGTTCTGCACCAGGGTAAGGTGATCTCCAGCGGCACGCTGGACGAAATGACTGCGGCGGCCGGGTCTCCGGGACAGTCTTTGGAGCAGCTGTTCTACGAGTTGGTTCAAGGAGGTCAGTGATATGGATCTGAAAGAGCTGCGGCGGCAGCGGCGCGGCCAGTCCATGGGGAAAATGCTGCCTTATGCCGGATACATTATCCAGAGTGGTGTGGCCATGGTATTCCTCTTCATCGTGATCGCTTTTTCCGCTTGGTATACTTCTCTGCTCCGGAACATTCCGGAGGGCGTTCCTATTCGCTGGATCATGCTGGTACTGCTGCTGCCTGCGGCGGTGCACAGCAGCTTCAGGACTTATTTGCAAAGTCCGGATACCGTATTCCTGCTGCCGCAAGGTCACCGGATGCGGGAATATTTTGCTCCGGCTTGGGTTAGCGGGAATGTGTGGAAGCTCCTGCGGCTGGCCTTTGTGCTGATAACGTTATGGCCGCTGTACATACGCACGGAAGACACTCCCAAGCTGCTCGGGGCTACAGTGCTCTTATTGGCGGGAGTGAAGCTGCTGTCGAGCTTCGGCTGCTGGCGCGAGCTTGGCATGTTGTCGCGCCCTGCCTCCAGGTCGTTCGCCCTCCTGCGCTGGGCGGTTGGCGGTCTCATGATCGCAGCCTGGATTTGGCAGCCGCCCGGCCGGGCGTTGATCTTCATTGTGCTGCTGGCAGCAGCTTACCTCGCAGCACTTGCCGTTCCGGGCCGTCACCGTGTGGCGTGGGAACGGCTCATCGCCACCGATAAGAACCAGGGTGCTCGGGCGCTGATGATTCTCGGCTGGTTCGTGGACGTGCCTGGGCGCGAGCAGCGGGTTAATGCCCGTCGTTATCTCTCCAAATGGGGGAGCCGCTTGCCTTGGCGGCAGATTACGGCCTACCGTTTTCTGCTGACCAAGAGCTTTGCCCGCGGTGACATCTTCGCAATTGTGTTGCGGATCGCCGTGATTGCCCTGTTCCTGAACTGGTGGAACTATGCCAGCTATCTGGGCAGCGGGATTTATCTATTTTTCCTGTTCATTGTCGGCATTCAGTTGTCTGCATTGCGGAGGCTTCATAGCGAGTCCTTCTGGCTAATTGTGTATCCTCTGCCACAGGGCAGTAAAGCGCAGAATTCGATCATGTTTATCTTCCGCGTCCAGCTTGCATTGGCTGTATTGTTATGGCTGCCCTTCCTCAGGGGCATCGGGGAACAGCCAGGGCTGGTGGCCGGAAATCTGGTCGCCGGCGCGCTGTTGACTTACCTGTTTAAGGCTTACGCTTCCCGTAAGGAAGCTTCACTGGATGACGAAGATTTATAGCAGAAGGGGCTGTCCCTGAAGTGGTTTTTCTAACGATCGGACACCGCTTCTTTCATTCTAGCGACAAAAAAGTAAGCAGAGCAGCGATTCACCCGTTATTGGAGAATCGCTGCTCTGCTTTTTTGGTCCACTGCGGCTTGCTTCAACACGTTATGGGCAAGCGAAAGCCATCCGACCGGGGGCGTCACTTTCTCTATGCCGCGAAGCAGAAATCGCCGGAAACCCCGGTTGTTCTTTAGTTGTCCAAACACACACTCCGGTTCCGTCATTCGACGTACGGCCAAAGCGTAACCCCCTTCACCGAATCATAATCTGTCGACAGATTTCAACCAGTAGAAGCGGTATATTTGCAATTCTCCTTCACCAGTCCTCTGAACAGTGTAAAAGAGGGGGCACCTCGGCCACTAAGAGTATTTTTGTACCTTATTTTTCTTTAATATAGGCAAATGAGGGAAATAAGGGCATTATTGTATCTTATTTTTCGTAAAAGCACGCTGAACGGGGGCTTCTGGAAAATTTAAGGTACAATATTGCACTTAATCTACTCTAACCCTCAGCTGTTGACGATTTAAGGTACAAAAATGCCGCTAATTACACTTCGTTCCTTGCCCGTAGCGCGCTGCTCCTCAGCTCCGCCATTAACTATTTTTCGCATTATTTTTAAGCAGTTGGGCTTCTCATCAATGAACACCTAGTTCTGGGACAGTCCATTGCGTGAGGGGATCGTGTCAAATAACGCCTTGACTTTATTTTTAAGCACAGCTATAATCAACGCCAAGCCATACAATCCCGGCTATGACCAGAGACATGATTCCATTAATCAAGCTGCACAGAGAGAGAAGCAACCGCTGCAAGCTTCTTCTGATTGACGATGGAGTTACCCCTTTGTAGCCGTGATGTGGAACCTGAAGGCTCCGTGCCTGCGGAAGTATACATCACCGGACCATCTCCGTTACAAGATGCTGATGAGGACCTGGCAAGTTGCGGGTCAAATTAGGGTGGAACCACGAGCTGAACGCACTCGTCCCTTGGGATGAGTGTTTTTTTGCGTTCAATAATTCGTGGATGGAGGCATAACAAATGGTTAAAGTGATACTTCCGGACGGATCTGTCCGGGCATATGAACAAGGCGTGACTGTAGAACAGATTGCAGGTTCCATCAGCCCCGCTTTGCGGAAATCGGCAGTTGCCGGCAAAGTGGATGGTGAATTGGTGGATCTCCGCACAGCGGTAGAAGGCGATAGCGGGATCGAGATTGTGACGCTGGAGAATGAGGAAGGACTGAAGATATACCGGCACAGCACAGCTCATCTCTTGGCTCAGGCACTGAAAAGAATATATGGGCAAAAGGCCGTCAAATTGGGCATTGGTCCCGTTATCGAAGACGGATTCTATTACGATATCGACATGGAGAAATCCTTGTCTACAGACGATCTGAAAGTCATTGAGAAAGAAATGAAGAAGATTATCCAAGAAAATCTCCCGATTACTCGCCGTGTAGTTAGCCGGGAAGAGGCGCTGGCCATCTTCGGGGAACTGGAAGATCCCTACAAGCTGGAATTGATTCGTGATTTGCCGGAAGATTCGGTTATCAGCATCTATGACCAGGGAGAATTCTTCGATCTCTGCCGGGGACCGCATCTGCCGTCTACTGGCAAGATCAAGGCGTTCAAGCTGCTGAATGTAGCCGGTGCATACTGGCGGGGAGATTCCAATAACATCATGCTGCAACGCATATACGGTACATCTTTTCCGAAGCAGAGTCAGTTGGATGAGCATCTGAACCTGCTGGAGGAAGCCAAGAAACGGGATCACCGCAAGCTGGGCAAAGAATTGGAATTGTTCATGTTCTCGGAAGAAGCGCCGGGCATGCCTTTCTTCCTGCCCAAAGGCATGATTATTCGTACAGAGCTGGAGGACTTCTCCCGTGAGTTGCTAAGACAGGGCGGCTATGATGAAGTGCGTACACCATTTATGATGAACGTCCGGATGTGGGAGCAATCAGGGCACTGGGATCACTATAAGGACAATATGTACTTCACAGATGTAGACGATACGAAGTTCGCATTGAAGCCTATGAACTGTCCGGGTCACATGCTGATGTTCAAGAACAGCCGACATTCCTACCGGGAGCTTCCGATGCGTCTGGCCGAATTCGGCCAGGTTCACCGCCATGAATTCTCTGGCGCGCTAAATGGCATGATGCGGGTACGCTCCTTCTGTCAGGATGATGCTCATTTGTTCGTGCTCCCTTCCCAGATCGAGGAGGAGATCGCCGGCGTCATTGAGCTCATTGACCATATCTATCAGGTCTTTGGTTTTCAGTACAGCATTGAATTGTCTACTCGTCCTGAGGATTACATGGGCTCCGAGGAGCTGTGGGACGCGGCGGAGCAATCCCTGCAAAATGTGCTGGAGAAGCGCGGCATCCAGTACCGGATCAATCCGGGGGACGGGGCCTTCTACGGACCGAAGATCGACTTCCACATTCTCGACGCGCTGAAGCGCAGCTGGCAGTGTGGAACCATTCAGCTGGACTTCCAGATGCCTGAGAAATTCGACCTCAATTACATTGGCGAAGATAACGGAAAGCATCGGCCTGTGGTCATCCACCGGGCAGTCTACGGCTCCATTGATCGCTTTATCGGGATATTAATAGAGCATTTCTCCGGGGCCTTCCCGGTATGGATATCCCCTGTGCAGGTCCAGATCCTGCCGGTCTCTGACAGGTACAGTGAATATGCCTCGCAGGTGAGAAAGGTCTTGGAGGCGGCAGGTATTCGCACTGAGGTTGACTACCGTAGCGAGAAGCTGGGTTACAAAATCCGTGAAGCGCAAATGGCCAAGGTTCCGTACATGATCGTACTGGGTGAGAGCGAGCAGGCCGGACAATCCATCTCACTCCGCAAGCGGGGGCAGGCTGAGACGGTCACAACAGATCTGCAATCCTTCCTGGCAGTGATCAAGCAGGAGATTGCACTGAAGTCCCTTGAATTTCTTGATGACAATTATGCAATAGCAATACCACAAGCTTAAGATAACTAATGAAGAGAGCGCCGGGCGGATTCCGTCAGGCGCTCTTTTTTTTCGCGGTAAAAACAATACTGGCAATAAAATTAGATGCGGTCAGATCCCTGCGTGTGATTCCCAAGAATGCCAGACTAGCTCCGGGGTTTATAAGCAATCCCATCGATCATGCACAGACAGGATGAATTCACAAATTTGCTGGTGGTGGTCATTCTTGCCGGAAACGTCTCATTATCAAAGTAAGTGCGAAATACGTCGCGGGCGGCGGAGAAATGCTCGATATCCCGCAGATACAGGTTGATTTGCACAAGATCGCCAAGTCTGGCTCCTGCGGCATGCAGGGTGGTCTTGAGATTCTCGAAGCTCTGCACCATCTGGAAAGCAATGTCGTCCCGCTCGTGTCCTCCAGAATGATGGGCAAGAAAGATGAAATCTCCGGCAGCGGTGAAAGCAGAGCAGGTATCATCCCCGTAATGGTTGGATAAGCGCGTAATCATTTATTTTCCTCGCTATCTATTATGTAATTTTATATCCATTATACCAAACGTATGTTCTTAAATCTATGATTCATAGTACCTTCTTTCAGACCGCCGTAAATCCTGATTCATTGTTAATTTCGCAAAAACGGTGCAGATGATTTAAAAAATGAGGCCTGTCTTTTACCAATCGTCTCCAGCATAATAAGCCTGAGCTTAAATTTGTATACGCTTCCAAGTGGGAGTGCGCACTAATTTCCGTACCAAACAACAACATTGGGGGAGGATTCAGGCGTGAAAAGAAGATTGTCCATTTTTTTGGTAATGCTTTTGCTGTCTTCAGTGGTTTTGGATGTGCTGGGGGCAGGCGTGGCAAGTGCCGCAAGTGATGAGACAGGACTTCCGGTATACTATGATGCGAGGAAAAGCGTGGATGAACGTACAGCCGACTTGCTGTCCCGCATGACACTGGACGAGAAGATCGGGCAGATGATTCAAGCTGAAAGAGCCTCGGTAACACCTGAGGAAGTGATGGAGTATAGACTGGGCTCTGTCCTCAGTGGCGGCGGCTCCTTTCCGAATGGAAAAGAAAGCGACAGCACACCGGATCACTGGAGAGCGCTGATCGACGGATATCAGGATGGCGCATTGTCGACGCGGCTGGGTATTCCCCTGCTGTATGGCGTCGATGCAGTGCATGGACATAACAATCTCATAGGGGCTACGCTGTTCCCTCACAACATCGGGCTGGGTGCAGCGAATGATCTTGAACTGACTGAGAAGATCGGGGCAGCTGTTGCCAAAGAAGTCGCGGCTACCGGAGCCAACTGGACCTTTGCACCAACCATGGCCTCTCCCTACAACGTTAGATGGGGACGCACATATGAGGGATTCAGCGACAATCAAGAGGTTACTGCCAAGCTTGGGGCGGCTTATATTCTGGGATTGCAGGGGCGAACGCCTGCGGAATTGTCTGGTTCAGGTACCATAACTGGTACTGCCAAGCATTATTTAGGTGAGGGCTACACGGACAATGGAGTAAATCAGGGTGATACTACTCACTACACCGAAGAAGAAATTATCAAGAAGGATCTGAAAGTATATGAGGCTGCAGTGAATGCGGGTGTGCAGACTGTAATGGCCTCCTATCACAGCATTAACGGTTTGAAGATGCATGCTAACCAGCATCTGCTCACAGATGTCTTGAAGGGCGACAAGAAGAACGGAGGCCTGGGCTTTACAGGATTTGTTGTTTCTGACTATAACGCTGTACAGCAAATTACGCGGGATAGTGACGGGAATCCGGTCAGCGGATTGAAGAATCAGCTTGCTGCTTCTATCAACGCCGGGGTTGATATGTTCATGCTGACAGCAGACTGGAAAGTCAGTCTGAAGCATATCAAGGATCTTGTAGGCGAAGGCAGAATCAAGGAGGAGCGCATTACTGATGCTGCCGAGCGTATTATTAGGGTGAAAATCGCGTCCGGACTGTTCGAGCATCCGAAGAGTGATTTTGATCTGGCGGGTGCCTTCGGCTCCGCGGAGAACCGGGCACTGGCGCGTCAGTCGGTAGCGGAATCTCTGGTGCTATTGAAGAATGACAAGGTGAACGGCAAGCCGATTCTATCCCAGCTAGGCGGAATGAAGAAGATTTTTGTCGCCGGGAAGAATGCGGATGATCTTGGTAATCAGGCCGGGGGCTGGTCGATCACCTGGCAGGGCAAATCCGGAAAGATCACGGAAGGAACCACCATTCTGCAAGGCATCAAGGATGTGGTCTCACCGTCCGCAAGCGTTACGTATAACAAAAATGGACGCGGTGCGGCCGGCCATGATGTGGCTATCGCTGTAATTGGCGAAACGCCATATGCGGAGAGCGCCGGGGACCGTGCAAATCTGAACCTGGATGAGCAGGATCTGGCAACAGTGGCCAACATTCGGGCTGCTGATCCTAATATTCCGATTATTGTGGTGCTCGTCTCCGGACGTCCGATGACAATTGCTCCGCAGTTGAAGGATTGGGACGCACTCGTCGCGGCTTGGCTGCCAGGTACAGAGGGAGCAGGAGTTGCCGATGTATTGTTCGGCGACAAGGAATTTAAGGGCAAGAATCCGATCCGCTGGCCGTTCACACTGGACCAATATCCGGTGAATAACGAGAGTGAGAATATCTTGTTCAAGACTGGTTATGGTTTGACTAAAAATGAAGAGACACCTGTTCTGCCGGAAGGACCGGTAGTCCAGGATCCGTCACATCTCATTCCAGGGAAAATTGAGGCTGAAGATTTCAGCGCCAAGAGCGCAGGTCTGCAAACCCAGGAGACACAGGATGTAGGCGGAGGACTCAATGTTGGCTACACCGCAGCAGGGGAGTGGCTGGACTATAATGTCAATGTGGCTGAAGCAGGCACTTATCGGGTGGATTTCCGGTATGCAGTCAATGGCAACCCTACGGGCATCAGGGTCAAATCCGCAGAAGGGAAGACACTAGGCACCTTAAGCGTAACATCGACAGGAGGCTGGCAGAACTGGCAGACTCAAGCGGTGGATAATGTAGTCTTCCACAAGGCAGGCTTGCAAAAAATCCGTCTTGAATTTACCAGCGGCAACATCAACCTGAACTGGGTTCAATACACCCGGACTGGGGATGTCTCCACCGAAGAACCTAACCCGGGCGGCGGCGGGGAAGAGGTTCAAGAGAACGTCATTAAGCAGGATGCAGTCAGCTCCTGGGTCTCTAGAGAACGTGATCCATCTGACCGGAAATGGTATTATGCCGACCGCTACCAGGAGGGCGATGCCAAGCTGGAGCAGCAGAAACCGCTGAATATTGCCCTGCCGAATAATGCGGAAGGCACGTCCATTCACATTGATCCGGACAAGAAATATCAGTCGATTCTGGGTATCGGAACCTCGATGGAGGAATCGACCGTCAACAATCTGGCCAAGATGTCTCCGGCCAAGCAGGATGAGCTGCTTCGCCAGATGATCGATCCGAAGGACGGAATCGGCATGAGTATGCTGCGCCTGACGATCGGGACGGCCGATTTTACAGATAAAGAATTTTACAGCTATAACGATATGCCGCCAGGACAAACAGATGTTAACCTGGAGCATTTCTCGATCCAGAAGGATATTGACTACCATATCATCAGCACCGTGAAAAAAATTCAGAGCATTAACCCGGACATTAAGTTTTTTGCTTCACCATGGAGCCCGCCGGGTTGGATGAAAACAACGGACAGCATGATCAAGGGGCAAGTGAAGGAAGAATATTTGCCAGTGCTGGCCAAATATTATGTGAGATTCCTCCAGGAATATGCGAAGCTCGGCATTACTTTTGAGGGAATGACCATGCAGAATGAACCTCTGCTGGAGATTGAGTACCCTAGTACCAGAATGTCGTGGGAACAGCAGTCCCGGCTCGCCAAGCTTTTACGTGCTGAACTGGATGCTGCCGGGTTCACGTATGTGAAGCTGTGGACGTTTGACCACAACCCTGGTGATACGATGGCGTATCCGGCACAGATTCTCGGGAATAAGGAAGAGGGTGCCTATGATGCCGTGGACGGTACAGCCTTCCATGATTACGGAGGCGATCTTGGGCTGATGACCCAGCTTCATGACCTGTATCCTGAGAAGCATGTCTACCTGACTGAACGTGCGGTATGGGGGACGTCAGGTGCTGACCGGATGGCCCAGTATTTCCGTAATTGGGCCCGTAGCTACAACTCCTGGGTAGCGATGCTGGACAGCGATATCGCCTCCCACCAATGGACGGGAATTCCCGATCCTACGCCGATTGTGCAAGATTCATCGGACCGCAACAACTATTGGCTGCTGCCGGAATATTATTTGATGGGCCAATATACAAAGTTCGTCAAGCCAGGTTATGTGCGGATTGATAGTGACTATGGCTCAAGCAGCACTATAACCAACGTGGCGTTTGCAAGCCCGGATGGCAAAGAAATCGTAACCGTGGTGATCAACCAGACGAATGAAGCACAGCGTTTCAAGCTGCTTGCCGACGGTACACAGATTACTGCAGTATTACCGGCTAAATCGGTAGGAACGTATACATGGGAACGTGTGAATGGAATTAAGAAGGTGCCAGGCACTTGGAATGCTGTTGATTTTGATGCTGCCGAGGGCCAATACACCAAGCATGCTAATGGATATATTTCCGGACTTTCCGAAGGCACCTCTTCCTTCGACTATGTAGTGAATGTACAGGAAAGCGGAAGCTATGTCCTGAATTTTGAACACAGCTTTACCGGCACTGCCGGAGCTGGACAGCAAGTGGAGATCTTTGAAGACCAGAAGCCTGTTGGAGTCATTCACTTGACCAAGCAGACTGCGGGTGAAGAGGATTTTGCCGCAAACCGCACGATTCTATCACTGGATAAAGGAACTCATAAGCTCACGCTGAAGACCACCGGCAAGGGCTATAATATTAAATCGCTGACTCTTGCAAAAGCTTCTGCTGAAGCAAATAATCTGCCGGGCATCCTTCCTGCCGCAGATTTTACCGAATCCTCCGGGGTCCTAGTGAAGGACGAAGCGGTTGGATTTACCGGCAATGGCGATTGGGCGAAATATAAGGTCAATGTCCCAGAGGCCGGCAGCTATCCGTTGCTGCTATCCTATGCCACTGCTAATAACGGCGCCGGGTTCGAACTGCTCGCAGGTGAAGGAGACAGTACTGTGACCGCAGCGACCTACGGTTTGCCGGGTACGGGCGGATGGAGCAACTGGCAATCCTTCCAAGGTGCCGTGACTCTCCCTGCGGGGGATCAGACCTTGACGCTAAAAGTAACAGGGGAAGGCTTCCAGCTTAAATCACTGGTGATCGGCCCTGCACTGCAATCAGACACGATCCTCACTGAAGGCCAGGAGGATGGAGCCGAAGTGTTAGTTACTCTGCGCAACGAAAAATATGCATCAGTACTGGATGCAGCATATTGGAACGTTGAAGATTACCCTGGTACCGTAGTGAACAGCGTGTATCGGGTAGACGATCACACAGCCAAAGTTGTACTGGAAGGCATGCGGAGCGTTGATTTTGACAAAGACCGTGTACTGACCGTTACGGCTGATGTATATCAGACCGAATCACAGAGAGCTTACGGCAATGTGAAGCTTCTGAAAGTGCCTGTTACCGTGAAGGCAGTGAATGATGAGGAGAGCATTACGCTGGAACCATCCAATCTGCCTTATAACGTGAAGGGACAGGAAATCATAATCTCCCTGACCGGGGGAACGTTTGTCCCTGAACATCTTCAAGACATTACCGTGTCTGGAACGGCAAAAGATCAGGGTCATGTCTCCATTGCCTCGGCGGTTCTAATCAACCCGGTTCAAGTGAAGCTGACGCTGGCCTGGGATGGGCAGCCATATTATAGCGATTTGAAGCTGAAGGTGAACGTGCCAACCAGCGCTTACGCTGATTCTGAAGGTGGCGGCACGCTGACGGCGGAAGCTACGCTGGCGGGAACGACCCGTGCGGTTGCGCCTACCAATCTTTTGGAGCTGAGTTCGCTGGATCAATTCTACCGCCTGCAAGGGATGACAGCGAGTGGTGGAGGCAGCGGAGCCAAGCTAACGGGTATTCATGCCGGGGATAGCGTGGACTATTGGGTGAATGTACCGGAGGATGGCGACTATGCGGTAACGCTGACAGCGACATCCACAGGTGCAGCATCTCAGGGGATTATTTTCAAAACTGAAACAGGTCAAACCTTGAAAACAGTAGATGTACCGAATCTCTATTCACAGACAGTCGGTATTCGTGCAGTTCTTTCGTTGAAGAGCGGCGAGCAGAAGCTGCGTCTGCAAGCAGGCTCGGGCGGATATGAACTCAGCGGCATCGCAGTAGAACAATATGTACCGGATGTCATGGACAGCAGCAGGTTCATTAAAGTTGAAGCTGAAAACTATTATAATGCAGCAACAAACGGGATTCAGAGCAATTTGAAGGACGGCACTTTGCAATTTAAAAATATTGGATTTACCTCATCCGGCGGTTCCTTTGATTATAAGCTGAGTGTTGCTGAAGCCGGATTATACAAAATCATTTATCGCTATGCCACCACAGAAGGCGGCGTAAGTGCTGCCCTGTCCGCGAACAGTAATAAGCTGCTGGATGCGGCCATGCCCGCAACAGGTAACTGGGACTCATACAGTGAGGCAGGTGGTGTTGTCCGGCTTGCACAGGGAGAACAGATTCTGCGGATCACGTTAAACAACAACGGGGCGAACCTGGATTGGTTCTCACTGGAGCCGGCGGACGATAGCGAAGTGAAGGAAGGCAAGGCTGCACTGCCTGTCTCTTCTCTGAAGTGGGGCACGTACAAAGGATTGCAAATCGTAACCTTAAGCACGGAAACGGAAGGAGCAGAAATCTACTACACTACAGATGGTTCTCTGCCTACAGCAGACAGCAAGCTGTACAGCGGACCGATTGAGATTTCGGATATGACCGTCATTCGTTCCGTAGCGGTGAAGGAAGGCATGAACAGCAGCTATGTTGCACCGTTCTCTTACCTCATCACCGAAGACTCTGAAGTGAAGAAGGTATCCGCGCCGCAAGCAGACCCTGCTGGAGGCACATACACCGGCGAGGTGAAGGTGAAGCTGACGACAGCAACAGCCGGAGCGGAAATTCGTTATACCCAGGATGGTTCCGTTCCAACAGCAAGCAGTCAACTTTACAGCGGACCAATCTTTGTAGGCAAAAGTAAAACGATTAAGGCTATCGCGCTCAAAGAGGGTTGGAAGGACAGCGACGTATCGAGCTTTAAATATATCCTGGGTGAGGATGGTGAACCAGGTACAACGCCAAGTCCTACACCAAGCCCGACACCAATCCCAACGCCGGGATCAACCTATAGCCCGGATCAGAACTCAGGGTATGCCCCGACACCAAGTCCAACACCCGCAGCGGGTGGAAGCAAAGAAAGTGTTGTTGGCGGCAAAATCATCACCGCGTCACCAGTCTTAACCAAAGACAGTGGTAGTGCAAGGGCGATGGTCAGCGCAGAAGCCTTGAAGCAGGCGGAAGCTGCACTGTCTGGCAATGCAAAGAATGTTGTCATTGAAATTCCAGCTCTGGCGGATGCCAAAGCCTATGAGCTTGGGCTGCCGGCAGGAGTATTATTCGCGGATGCGAAGACTTCTATTGAAGTCCGTACCGGATTCGGTACGCTGTTGATTCCGGCCAGTGTGCTGAAGGCGGGGGCGGATCAGAGTCAATCGCCATGGATCATTACCATCGCCAAGGCAGAAGGATCATTGGCAGGACAAAATGCACGGCCAGCTTACAAAATTAGTGCAACGATCAATGGAAAAGAAGTGTCGTGGAAATCACCGGATTTGCGGATCACAGTCGCCCTGCCGTATGTGCTACTGGCTGGAGAACGTGGTAAAGAGGAACATCTCACGATCCACAGCCTGAATGCAGCAGGAACACTGACCGCTGTACCAAGTGGTCAATATCACAGTGATGCAGGGGCAGTAGTCTTTAGCGGAGCATTCTCCGGCACGTATGTCATTACGTTTACGGAGAAGACCTTCGGGGATATCGGGCGTTACCCATGGGCCCGTCAGGCGATTGAAGTGCTTGGGTCCAAAGGAATTATTACCGGTATTTCGGACCAAACGTTTGGACCGCAGAGTGAGGTGAAACGCGGAGACTTTGTACTCCTGCTTGTCAGAGCGCTCGGTCTGGACACTGCTGCCGCAAGTGACAGCAGCTTCAGTGATGTGAAAGCGGGCGACTACCGATACGAAGCGCTGGCTATTGCCAAGCAGCTGAACATTGCCTCCGGCCGTCCGGATGGAAGCTTTGATCCTGATGCTTCAGTGACGCGTCAGGAGATGATGACTCTGGCCGCCAAGGCAATCGCCGCGGCAGGGAAGAAACTGCCGGCGGGAAGCGGGGCCTCTTTGCAAAGCTTCAGCGATGGTGGTCAAGTGGCGCCATACGCCCAAGATAGCGTTGCGGGGCTGATCGCAGCAGGAATTATCAAAGGGGATGGTACGCGTCTCCATCCGCACGGGGTAACGACCCGTGCAGAGGCCGCGGTGCTGATCTACAATCTGTATAATTTGTAATCGCCCTGCCGGTAGGTAACGGTGAGCATAAATAAACGCCTTGACGTATGCTTTCGTCAAGGCGTTTTTTTCAATGCGGCTGCTGTTTCAAAGGATAATCATCTCTGAGACCTTCCTACGAATGTGATGCGATGAGATACTAACAGAATAAGAAGAGCGCAGAGGCGCTCTTCTTTACTTTGTCAGTTCCACTTAGATAAAGAGTGAACGGCTGATGATGACCAGCAGGATAAAGAGAACCAAAATGGCGCCAGTACTTGTGAATCCACCGTGTCCGTGTCCGTATCCGCCTCTAACTTCTTCGCTCATGTTCATTCCCCTTCCGCATGTGAGTGTGTGTACTTGAGTACATCGTATTGTATGTGCGGAGGGGGAGAGGTGTATGGGCCAATGCCGGAAAGAATGACAAAAAAATATCAGTCCCGGATCAAGTCGGGACTGATATTGGATGAAAAATCAGTGAAATCAAGCTTTCTCAAGATCACGAACGCCTGCATAGACCAGATCGAACAGGTCTTCCAGATGCTCCTCTTCAATACAGGAGAAGGCAATGCGCAGATCGGTCTCGCCGAGTGCGATGGTGCCAAGTCCATAATGGTGTATGAGATGCAGCCGCAGCGCTTCCGCAGAGACAGTCTTCAGCTTCAGGCACATAAAGTAACCGGAGTTGAACGGATAGTAGGTCCAGACATCGTCACCGTATTTACCGCTGTCGAGCAGCGACTTCACTTTATTGGCGCGCCCTTTCATGATTTGGAATTTCTCTTCCTTTTGAGCCGAGAATTCCGGTGCCTTCAGCGCATCCAGCACGAAAGTCTGCGACGGATGGGCTCCGCTGGAGATCGTGGCACGGATGATACCGAGCGTCTTCTGCTCCAGTGCAGACAGCAAATCTTTGTTCTCCGAAGCAAAGGTAATGAAGCCAACACGGAAGCCCCAGACGAATTCTTCCTTCGTCGCTCCGTCTACCCTCACGGCGAGAACACGCGGATGCAGGCTGGCCAGTTTGCCGAACAGGGATTCCTTGAGTGAATCCTCGAAGAACAACCCAAAATACGCATCGTCGCTAACTACAACTACGTTAATACCTTCCTCAGCTGCACGAAGAATGGCTGCTACAATCTCTTCGCCTTCCTTAAGTCCCGGGGTGTATCCTGTAGGATTGTTCGGGAAGTTGAGCAGTACGATTGCTTTACCGCGTTCTTTCTGAGCGAGCAATGCATCCAGCAGACCTGCGCTGTTGAAGGTCATTTCGTCCGTGAAGAGCGGATAGTTAACGGTCTCGGCATGACGACGGATGCCAAAGGTCAGCTCATAGTTCTCCCAGTTCTTGTCCGGATAGATGACGGCATCGCCCGGCTCTGCGAACAGGTCAGCAACAATGCTAAGTCCATGCGTGAGCGCGTTGGTCACAACGGGATTGCTGAAGGACTTGCCTTCCAGCGACGGATTCTCAAGCAGCATCTTCTCACGCCACACAGTACGCAGCTCCGGCTTGCCTGCCGGGGGAGCATAGCTGTAAAGATCCTTGGGGCTGTAGGCAGAGAGTTTATCTTGAATGACGCCAAGGTGCATAGGTACGCCGCCTTCAGTGGCAATGCCGATCGTAGCATTGTATTTCTTGGCATGAGCACCAGCTTCCGCAGATTGGCTTAGAATCCCTTCTTTAGGGAAATAAATTTCCTTGCCAAGGGTGGAGAGCATCTCGTAGACATGTTCATTTCCGGCTTTGATACTTTCGTTCAATTGTCCAGCCAATGAATTCATCAGTTTCATCCTTCCGGGTTATCTTGGGGAATAGATACGCTTAACATTGCCTAACATTATATCATCGCGAAATGCCGCCGTCACTGATGAAAGCGCGTTTTTTTCAAATAGTTTTACGGCATTTCCAGCGGCCTCAGCAGTCCGTTTTAGTTTTGAAAAAAGAACTGTCCGCAGTAGACGGACAGTTCTTTTTGAACCTCATTTCATAAGGGTGCAGCATCTTGTTATCCCTGCCTTGAAGGGAGCGGGAAAGAACTGCTTGGGTACCCCATGCATTTCAGCAAGTCCGGCGAGTATACGTTGTCCACTGGACTAATAATTAGGTGACTCCTCGGTCTTAATTTATAAATCATGTGGATAAGGACAGAATTTCTTCATCAATTCTATCGTCTCTGCATCCCGTTCTCCGTTGCGCTCTGCTAGACCGCTGATCACGCCTGTCCGTTCGTCTTCTTTGAGATTCTGTCCAAATTTGAATTTGGCGGTCAACTCATCCGGCGTAATGCGGACAACGGCAACGCCCTTCAGGCGGCCGCGATATTGCGGGTCAGTCGCATCAATTTCGTCATAGCCGCCTTCGGGCTGCAGTTTTTTCATAAACAGGGCTAACACCGTTGCTTTTTCAGTGATATCACTCACCGGTTCGGCGGTGCCGAAGGCCGTCACGCTCTTAAAATATGCAGTGGCAGGGCAGGCGAGATGCGGATCACTGAAATAGGAGGGAATCAAAGCGTACTCGTCCGCAACCGTGAAGCATACCCGCTCCTGGCGGCGGATGGCCTCCATCTTGCCCCCGGCATGGCTGCCGTGAAAATAAAAGCATCCGTCTGTGTAAACAAAATTCAGCGGGGTCACCCTTGGCCGTCCTTGCTCATCCGTCGTACCGAGAAAGCCGAAGCTCATCTCGTTCAGGAAGGTTTGCAGCTCCTCCTCGTTGTCGATTTGAAATTCTTTTCTGCGCATGTTGAACACTCCTCTGATTCTTGAATTTGTGGAGCGTTCGCTCCTGCTTATCCTTGTATGTCTTGGTTTCTACAGGATAGAATGAAAATTGACAATAAAAAAGGACCGATTTGCATTATTTTTATTAGTCCAATTGGTTTCATGAGTGAAAGGAATGACTTCATTATGGAGCTTACATTACCTTACGATCAGTATCTGGCGTTACATCGCTATAAATATCTGGCACTCTATCATGCTCTGCGTGCGGCCATTTTGGAGGGGACGCTGCCAGGCGGCACCCGGCTGCCATCCACGCGAAGATTAGCCGAGTTATATAACCTGTCCCGAGGTTCGGCTTCTCAAGTCTATGAAATGCTCCTGGCCGACGGGTATGTTCAGGGAGAGACCGGCCGGGGAACGTTTGTGTCGGAGGATATCTTCGCCGCAACGCATCAGGAAACCCATGAACGGCCCCTTTCACCCTTTATCACTAATGAAGGGGGTGCTTCAGAGGCCGCGGAATATGATGAACTGGCTCATCTTCCACTCTCGGCCTGGGGGAAGCGTCTGGCAGTCGCCTCGGCCCCAGCCCGAATTTATGAAGACTTCGGGGGAGATGTCATCGATTTTAGCAGCAAGGGAATGCAAATGGTGCATTTTCCTTACAGTGAATGGAAAAGCGCTCTTGCCTATGCCGGAGGTAAGGGCGGCACACTGCTGGAGAGCGCTGGCCCGCCACAGGGCGATGAAGGCTTAAGGCGGGCTATCGCCGCACATCTGCGGATTACCCGTGGCATCCGCGCAGAGGCCGGGCAGATCGTGTTGTTCAGCGGATCGATGCAGGGCATCGTTCTGCTGACTCAACTGCTGCTGGACCCTGGCGCGCCCGCCGTTGCCGAGGACCCCGGCTTTCACGGCATCCGCCGGGCGGTGGAGGTGACCGGCGGAGTGTTAATACCCGGCACGGTCGATGATAACGGTCTTGTGCCGGAGGACTGGAACGCTCGGCTGCTATTCGTGACACCGAGCCGACAGTTCCCCACGGGCGCTGTGCTGCCCCTGGAGCGGCGGCGAGCGCTGCTGGACTGGGCGCAGCGTCATCATGCCGTCATCCTTGAGGACGACTATGACAGCGAATTCCGCTGGACGGGCCGTCCGATCGAGCCTTTGAAGGCGCTCGACCGGGGTGACCGTGTGATTTACATCGGCTCCTTCTCCAACACGATGTTCGCAGGCCTGCGGCTCGGCTACGCCGTGCTGCCGCAGCCGCTTGCCGGCCCAGCGGTGGCCGCCAAAGCCCTCTATGAACCGCTGGCGGCAGGGCTGCTGGAGCAGCGGGCCCTGGCGCGGTTCATGAACACCGGCGGGTACCGCCGCCATCTGCGGCGGATGACCCGCATCTACGGCGAGCGCGGGCGGGCCTTCCGCGCCCTGCTGTCATCGCAGCTTGGCGGCCTGTTCGAGCCGCTGCCCGGCGATGCTGGCCTGCATGTGTACGCCCGCTGGCTGGGCAGCGCGGAGGCGTTCGAGGCTTTCCGCGCCGCGGCCCTCCGGCGCGGCGCAGGCTTTCGGGACGCCGGGCTGTACCGGGTGGCGCGGGGAGACCCTGCGGCCTGCTTTTATTTTTCCCATTTGGATCTTCCCTCTATTAAAGAAGGCATGCGTCGTCTAAAACAGGCATGGGATGATGTGCAAAATGCCACGTGACAAGGTATGATGGAAGAAGAACAGCTGCACTAAACTTTCAGGAGGTCACATTTATGCTGCATGCATCGCCGTCCTCTTTTGTCATTCTGCCTGCCCTGGCGAAAATTGTGTGCGAACCAGGTTGGAAATGGCAGAAGCGGGAGAAGCCGTTGCAAAATTATGATTTATTCTATATCTGGAGCGGGGAAGGCACGTTGGAGCGCAACGGGGTTCCTTATGAGATTGGCAAGGGGAGCTGCTTCCTGTTCCGTCCGGGAGACCATACAGTGGCTTCACATAATCCGCAAAAACCGCTCGTGCTTACATACATTCATTTCGATGTAGCTGAAGATGTAACCGAGGTTCCACAGCCTTACCGCGTACTCACGGAGACGGTGGAATTCGAGCATCTGCTCGCCCGTTATGTCCGGCTCTTTCTCGTGCAGACCTTCGCTGCTGAGCAAGAAGGCCAATTGATCCTGAAGCAACTGATGATCCACTTGCTGCGGGAGGATCGGGTCATGCCGGTGGAGCGTCATGTCAGCAACCAGCTCGCCGAGGTGATTCATGAGGTCGCCAACTATGTAAGCCAGCATCCCGGTTTATCGCATCGGGTGGAGGATCTTGCTGCCCGGGCGGGACTGTCGTCGCGGTATTTCTCCATCAAATTCAAGGAGCTTACCGGTTCGTCTGTCCAGTCCTATGTTATCCGTGCCCGAATTGAACGGGCCCAGCATTTGCTGCTGTATGCCGGGATGAACGTTACCGAAGTGGCGGACGCGCTGGGGTACCGTGATATTTTCTTCTTCAGCCGCCAGTTCAAGCAGTATACGGGAAAAAGCCCCTCTGAGATCCGCTGAAGTCGCAGGGCCTGATTATAATTACAATGTATATAATAAAATCACAGAGAACCGGCGCCCATGTGGTGACCGGTTTTTTGTGATGTCATGAATAGCGGGAGTATAATCGTATTATAGAAGCGTATCCTTCGGATGTAACCGGGGTATAAGGTATATAAGTGCGCTTTTGTCAGGGGTGCTACATAAGGACCTTGGGGATGACGATACCAGAGGCTAAAGGAGAGAGAGAAATGTATGAGATTGTGTTAATACGGCATGGTGAGAGTGAATATAATAGGCAGAACCTGTTCACAGGCTGGAGTGACCCCGATCTGACCGAGAAAGGAGTCCAGGAGGCCAAGGAAGCAGGCAAGCTGCTGAGAGAAGCCGGGTATACGTTCGATCTGGCCTTTGCCTCCGTGTTGAAGCGTTCCATTAAGACCCTGCATTATATTCTTGAGGAATTGGATTTGTTATGGCTTCCCGTACAGAAATCCTGGAAGCTGAATGAGCGTCATTACGGGGCGCTGCAAGGGCTCAGCAAGAGTGAAACGGCAGTGAAATACGGCGAGGAGCAGCTTCATATCTGGCGGCGTAGTCTGTCTGTCCGTCCACCGCTTTTGGAGCCGGATGATCCAAGATATCCCCGGACCGATATCCGTTATCAAAATGTCCGGGAGGGCGATATTCCGCGTGGTGAGAGCCTGGAGGATACTGTACATCGGGTCGGTGACTTCTGGGTCAACCGGATTGTACCACTGATTCGCAAGAAGGAGCGGGTTCTGATCTCTGCACATGGCAATACACTGCGGGCGTTGATCAAATATATGGAAGACATTGACGAGGCGACCCTACTGGATTTGAACATCCCTACAGGCGTTCCGCTGGTTTACAAGCTGGACGAGAATGTGAATCCGATCAGTCGGTTCTATCTTGGAGAGCCGGCTGAAGTGCAGGCCAAGGCTCAGGAGGTAGCCAATCAGAGTAAGGTTACAGAGTAATCGAACGAGGTTAACGTGCCAGTCCATACAGGGCTGATCAAGGAAAAAGGGAGTTCTTTAAGCCGGATGATGGCTTTGGAACTCCCTTTTATGCGGTAAAGCGGCACAAAACAAATGATACATGAGGATATTCATGGAACGGATGAGGATTTTCTATGTTAGGATGAAAATTCTGATGCTACTATCAAGATGAGCTAATCAAGCAAAGGGGGAATCAATGAATATTCTCACACTTACAGGTGTTTGGAAGTTATGGTCCGGTTTTCGTTTCAACAAATATAAATCTGTAATATTGGAGGTGATCCCCTGAGATTGTAACCCGTTCTTGAGCAATTCCGAATTCCACGCTAATAGATACAGCAATATCGGAAGTATAATCCCTCTGATTAACAAATAACTCCATATTATATAATAAATGAATGTTCATGTATTTACGTGTCGTTTTTTGCAGACTCCGATCGGGTTCTATTAAAGTGAATCTCTCAAGCTATCCCTTAAACGAAAGGAATGGTGTATAGGAATGAGGAAAAATTGTAACCGCTTACTTAAGATTGTATTCTGCTTTATCCTGCTAGCCTCAATCATAACGCCTGGTACCAGTTCTCCTGCTTTGGCCAAGGTTCTGCCGGGATTGGCGGATGTGTCCAGAGAAGTAGCCGCCGAAGGGATTGTGCTGCTGCAAAATCCGGGGTATAAACCTGCCGGGGCACAAGTGAACGAGAATGAACAAGTGCTTCCGATCAAGAAGAGTGAAAATGTATCGGTGTTTGGCCGCATACAAGCGCATTACTACAAATCCGGCACAGGCTCCGGCGGAGCTGTTCGTGTGGAGTATGTGAATGGCATTCTGGAGGGGCTACGAAATAATCCCAGCCTCAAATTGAATGAAGATCTGGCGAAGATCTATGCGGAGTGGATCAAAACGCACCCCTTTAACAATGGCGGTGGAGGATGGGCAGCCGAGCCGTGGTCTCAGGCGGAAATGCCTTTAACGGATCCTATCGTGGATGCAGCAAAGGCAAAATCTGACGCAGCTGTGGTCATCATCGGCAGAACAGCCGGTGAAGACAAGGATAACACGGACGTCAAAGGCGCCTACCGTCTCACGGATCTTGAAGTCGATATGCTTAACAAGGTGTATGCCAAATTCGATCGGGTTGCGATTGTCTTGAACGTAGCCAACGTTATCGATATGTCATGGGCCAAGAACTATCCCAAAGCTGCTATTGTCTATGCATGGCAGGGGGGAATGGAGGGCGGCAGTGCAGTAGCCGACGTGCTGACCGGAGATGTTACGCCAAGCGGCAAATTGAGTGATACGATTGCAGCTACACTGGCTGACTATCGTTCCACAGCCAATTTTGGCAGCAGAACGGAAAATGCATATGCCGAGGACATTTATGTAGGTTATCGTTATTTTGAGACCTTTGCTCCTGAAAAGGTGCTTTATCCATTTGGATTCGGACTGTCCTATACCAATTTCAAGATTACTACGAATAATGTTAACGTTAGCGACGATGAAGTTGCTGTAAACGTAACTGTGCAGAATACGGGAAAGACCGAAGGTAAGGAAGTTGTGCAGGTGTATTACGGCGCGCCGCAAGGGAAGCTTGGCAAGCCAACCAAGGAACTTGCTGCTTTTGCCAAAACCCGGTTGCTTCAACCTGGGGAATCTCAGTCAATCACGATTACGTACGATACCAAAGATATGGCTTCGTATGATGACAGCGGAATTACAGGTCACGATTCCTCTTATGTTCTGGAGGCCGGTGACTATAACATTTTTGTAGGGAACAGCGTAAGAGACAGCGTGAAGCAAAAGACGTATACATTGCCTCAGTTGAAGGTTGTAGAAGTTTTGCAGGAAGCGCTCGCACCGACTAAGAATTTTGACCGTATTAAACCAGGTGCGCCTAAGGGGGACGGAACCTTTAGTGAAGTTACTGAAAAGGTACCGACACGGAGTAACAACCTGGATGAGAGAATCAAGCAAAACCTCCCTGCGGCCATTCCGCAAACTGGAGACAAGGGCTACACCTTATTGGATGTGTACAATCAAAAAGTTACGATGGACCAGTTTATTGCTCAATTCTCCAACAATGATCTGGGGGCGATTATTCTAGGGGAAGGGATGTCCAGCCCTAAAGTTACTGCCGGTACTGCTGCAGCATTTGGCGGCGTCACCCAAAACCTACTGAAATTCGGGCTTCCGATCGACAGTGCTGCCGACGGCCCATCGGGCATCCGGATGGAGACCAACGCAGAGAGAGCGACCAGTATTCCGAACGGGACGATGCTGGCCTGCACATGGAACACTGAACTGAATGAAAGACTGTTCGACCTGCTCGGCAAAGAAATGCTGATCAATAATATTGACACTTTACTTGGACCAGGGATCAATATCCACAGAAGTCCGCTGAACGGCAGAAACTTCGAGTATTTCTCAGAAGACCCGCTGCTGACAGGCATCATGGCTGCTGCGCAGACAAAAGGCCTTCAGAAGAACGGTACAGCACCGACACTCAAGCATTTCGTGGCTAACAACCAAGAAACAGACAGACACCTTGTCAATGCACTCGTCTCGGAAAGAGCATTGCGTGAGATTTATTTGAAAGGCTATGAAATGGCAATAAAGAGCGGGAAGGCGCGTTCGGTAATGACGTCCTATGGACCGGTCAACGGAACTTGGGCTGCCAGTAACTATGATCTGAATACCACCATCCTGCGTGGAGAATGGGGCTTTGATGGTATTGTCATGACAGACTGGTGGGCAAAGTTGAGCGAAGACCAAGGCTTCTATGCCTCTTCCAACCGTTATGACGAAACGAACGGCAAATCCATGGTTCGCGCGCAAAACGATTTGTACATGGTCATTCCGAATAATAATGCAGAGACTCACAGAAACCGGAATAACAGCACCTTCAATACGATGGCTTCGCTTACGAACGGAAGCCTGACACTGGGCGAATTGCAGCGCTCTGCCAAAAATATTGTGAACTTCCTGATCCAATCTCCAGCTTTTGCAAGAACCGCTAAAGTTGATTATGTCGTCAATTATACACCGGGGAAAGATTGGTTCCGGGTAAGTACGGCCAAAGCCGGAGATCCGCAGCTCTCCGGGATTACAGTAGGCGGCAAGAAGATCAAAATCTTCAATCCGCTGAAACTTGATTACAAAGCGTTTGGTGAGACGGATGAAACCAGCACATATCCGGAAGTTAAGGCTACAGGGATGGCTGGGGTAGACGTAACGGTTCGACAAGCCGACAAAGATCGGCCAGCTGCTGTAATTACAGCTACTGCCGGAGGAGAGAAACGGACTTATAAAGTAATATTCTCATCAGAGGAAGGTCTGGAGCCGATTTTTGAGAATCCTACCTATGCCTATTTGAAGAGTATTTCCGTTGGCGGCAAACCACTCGAAGGGTTCTCGCAGACCCGATTCAGTTACGATGTAGGTCTCACTAACGGGGCTGTGTTGCCTGCAGTTACGTTTGAAACCAACACAGGCATAACAGCGAAGGCCACAGTAGATAACGTTAATAAAAGAGTGACCATCAAAGCTGTAAGTACCGACCAAGCCAACTCCTATGTGATCCAGTTTGGTACGACACCACAGAGCGACGAGTTCGACAGCACCACGTTGAACAGCTTCTGGACCATTAATAAAGAAACTGCTACAAATGTGGAAAATAAAAATAACTGGTCGTTAAGCACGGTTCCCGGATTCTTGAGAATCATTGCTGAAAGAGGCGATTTCTGGAGCGATCATGCCGATCTAAGAAATTACTTCCAGCAAGAAGCCTTTGGTAACTGGGAAGCTACTGTGAAGATTAATATGAGTAAAGCGCCTAATCAGAATTATAACGGCGTGGGTATTACGGCTTCACAGGATAACAACAATTATATTTGGGTGAAGTATGAATTTAGCACCGGCAAAATTATAGGTATGGTCAAAGAAACTGGAGGAACAGCACCTGTAACTATCGGGCAGCTCTCAGCCAGTCAGGTGACCAATGTGTTCGGCGACAAGAAAGAGCTGTATCTGCGCCTCAAAAAAATAGGCAACAGCTACTCCGGTTATGTTAGTGCAGATGGCGTAGAGTATATCTCACTCGGCAGTACAACTGCGAATTATGCCAATCCGAAGTTTGGATTACTGGCTTCCAACGGCAGCCAGGTCCTCACAGAGCCATTTATTGCTGATTTTGACTATGTGAGAATCAAAAGTGATGTGGCTTTGGCAGTGAAGAAAATTGGCAAGAACACCAAACTGAAGGTGGCTGAGACGGAGTTCTCCTCCATTACACCAGTCATCACGCCGGTCACTTGTAACGATGTAGACGGCGGATTATGCTACACCAACACCAATAAAGGTGAAGCGATCTCCTATAAAGTGAATGTGGAGAAGGCAGGCACATACAAAGTCACATCACGTCTTCGTTCCAGTCAGTCCGATGTCGCTCAAATGTCCTTCGGTGTCTATGATGGAGACAAACATCTCGGCACCTTCGATCTGACTACGACCAAGGGCGAATGGAAAACGTTCAGAATTCCGGATGTTCAATTATCTGCCGGCGAGCATAATCTCAGAATTGTCTTTGAGAGCGCTGGTATTGATATCAACTGGCTGACCTTCCAGCTGAAGCAGGATAATGTAGACACATCAGCGCTGGATGCAGCTATCAAAGCTGCACAGAACATTGATATGAATGCGTATACATCCTACAAAAAGCTCAAATTCAATGCTGTGCTAGAAGAAGTGAAGGGTGTTCTTCTGGAGCCGATTAATGACGAGGTTGTTGCAGACGCGATTGCTGTTCTAAATGCGGCTATCGCAGATTTGAATACTTCATCCATGCCGGTCAATCTGGCGCCAAAGGATACTCAAAGCGTGGAGAACGGTACTCGAGTCTACGCGTATAACGCACCATGGATTTATGCAGGCAATACCCAATTCAGATTTGAAGCGGGTACGGATGCCATGAGTTATGTCAATTCCAATGACCTTGTCTACTTTGGGCAGATTGACCTGACCAATCTGGCTGAAATCAGAGTACAGTATGCCCGTGAAGGCGCGTCCGCTCCATCCTTCAAGTTCTATACGGAGGCAGACAACACGGGAAAACCGGTAAAACGATCCACTACACAAGGCAGAGCGTATGCTGATGCCTATAGTGGTGGCGGTTCTTTTGAATACGGAAATGAGTTTGCCAGCATCACTCTGGCTCAAAAGGCAGGCGCTGCCTGGACCGGATATGGCATGGCTAGCACCAAGCAAACGCTGGGCAATGCCAACATTGATCACTATGTAGCAGATGACACTTTCCTGGACAGAAGCAAAGCAACAGGAAAACAAAATGTCTATATGCGATTCAATGGACTGAACGCCAACTTACAGTATATTGAACTCATTTATGCCGAACCGATTGAGGTTACCTTTGATCTCAATTATCCAGAGGCACCGGCAGCAGCCAAAGTAAAGGCGCTTAAGGGAGAAACCTTTGGAACGCTGCCGCAGGCACCGGTTCGTGAAGACTTCCTCTTCGAAGGCTGGTATGACAATAAGGCAGGGGAAGGCAGTGCACTGACATCGCAGACGGTATTGAATGCAAGCACAGTGTTCTACGCTAAATGGAAGGAAGATCTTCAAGCCAAAGAGATTGTCTCGATTGCCCAGCCGCAGCTGCTCAGTGTACCGTTCGGTACTGCAGCAGAGGAACTGAATCTGCCGCCAGAAGTGGAGGCAACACTGGGTAATCATAAGACAGTTAACTTGACTGTACAGTGGGATACCAAGGATTACAACGGTGGCAAGGCAGGGAACTATACCTTGGCGGGAACCTTCGAGCTGCCAGAGGGTGTTCTGAACAGTGCCAATAAAACAGTGGCCATCACTGTGGTCGTACTGCCGGAAGGCACCCACCCGATCAAGATTACTGAAGTAGAGAAGCTGGAGAGCAGAAGCGTTGACTTCGGAACAACCTTTGATAAGCTGGATTTACCATCGTCAGCTAGCGTAACACTGGATACGTATGGTACGAAGGCACTTGCGGTTGAATGGAGCCCAGCGGGCTACAACGGCAATGCAGAGGGAGCGTACACCCTAAGCGGCACATTGGTGCTGGAAGAAGGAATGATCAATCCAAGCGATCTCAAAGCTTCCATTATCGTTAATGTCTTGCCGGAAGTAGTTAAGGTTGCCAAGATTACTGAAGTGCAGGAACTGGAAGGCAAGAGTATTCCGTTTGGAACTGAATTTGCCGGATTGAAGCTGCCATCTTCAGTTACAGCGACATTGGATACTGGCGAGACGAAGGACATCACCGTGAAATGGAGCAGTGAAGGCTACAATGGTCATCAGGAAGGAAGCTATACTTTGAGCGGCACACTGGTGCCAGCTGAGGGAATTATTAATCCAGACGACCTGAAGGCATCTATTACGGTTCATGTCCTGCCGGAAGTCATTAAGCTGGCAGAAATTAAGACTGTTCAAGCATTGGCGAGCAAGAGTGTTGCTTACGGTACTGGCTTTAATAACCTGGAACTGCCAGGAGCAGTATCCGTAACTTTGAATAATGGAGACATTAAGATCGTTTCCGTTCAATGGAACCAAGAGGGGTATAACGGTAATGCAGAAGGAACATACACCCTTACGGGGAATCTGATCCTGCCGGAAGGTGTAGTTAATCCGCAAAGCCTGAAAGCGGAGATTTCTGTAGTCGTCAGACCTAACAGTGGCGGAAGTTCAGGTGGTGATGGCGGTTCGAGCGGAGGCGGGCAGCAGCCTGGCGGGTCGGGCCCAAGCACACCGGTTACTCCATCTGTTCCAGGGGAAATCGTTAAGCCTGGAGAGCAACAACCTCAGTCTCCAGCGACAGGTGAAGGCATCAAGACACCTGAGCAAATCAAGCAAGAATTGAGTCTCAAATTTAAAGATGCTGTGTTGATTCCAAGCTGGGCAGAATCTGCAGTAGCAGCCTTGGCTGAGAAAAAAATTATCGGTGGGCGCACGGACGGAAGCTTTGATCCGAGTGGCCAAGTGAACCGTGCTGAATTCCTGGCTATGGTTGTCAAAAGCTTTGACTTTAGTCTGGGCGACCAACAGAAATCATTCACCGACGTTCTGAGCGGAGCCTGGTATAAAACCTTTGTTGATATCGGAACGTCTAATAATCTGATCAACGGCATCGGTAATGGCCTGTTCGCTCCTAACAAGAGTATCAGCCGTCAAGACCTGTGTGTCATCGCATTCAACGCATTGAAGAAGCTGAATGTGGAGCTGCCGCAAGTGACCGAGCATGACTTCCCGGATGATGCTTCCATTGCGGACTACGCCAAAGAGGCGGTCTATGCCTTCAAAGCACTGGGTATTGTCAATGGCGGCACCGGCGGAAAAATGGACCCGACTGCACCGGCCACAAGAGCGGAAGCAGCTGTGATTATCAAGAACGTACTGGATTACTATACCAGCCTCACAAGCACAACTGTACAATAACCTCTATTTAAAAGGAGCTGGCAGACTGCATTAGTCTGCCGGCTGTCCCAAAACCATCTTCACCTCGCGTAACTAAACAAGGGTATCCCGGCGCCGCTCTTACATGCGGACAGGGATACCCTTGTTTTTCATTGTCATTGTAAAAGAACGCTCTACTACAGTGGGCGATGGAGGCTACCCAGCAGTTCGCCCATTTTCACTTTGGTGTTGACCCGCAGGCCTGGGCGCGGAGAGAAGGTACCGTTCTCAGTGAGCAGCACGACCGTTGACCCAAATTCAAAGTAGGCGAGATCGCCGCCTTTTTCCCACGTAACTACCTTGTCATCCGCGTAGCGGATGCTGCTGACATTCATTGCGCCTACCTTAACTACTGCAGTCTCGCCGTAGTCTCCGGCAATATAGGTAATGAGCCGTTCGTTGCGACTCAGCACCCCTTTCATGTTCCGCATGCCGAATTCATTGACGGGATAGGCCCGTCCACGGATATAATCGCTCTCCACCTTGCGTCCCGCAATCGGAGAATGTATACGGTGATAGTCGGTGGGGCTCAGGTAGAGTACGAAGAAGAACCCCCTTTTGTACAGCTCCAGGTGGGGGGAATGATTCAGCAGTTCCTCCAGTTTATAATCCTGGCCTTTTACATTCATAATAGTGCCGGCCTGTATTTCTCCCATGGCGGTAATCATCGCATCCACAGGGCTTGCCAGCGCGTTGGGCTCCGGTGCAACAGGACGCATGCCAGGCTTCAGCCGTCTGCTGAAGAATTCGTTCAGCGTACGGTATTCTTCGGGATTCTTTTCCGCTTCAGCGGCTGGAATACGATAAGAACGAATAAATGCCGGAATAAAGAAACGGCTGAGTCTGCTATGGGATAAGGCCCCCATCACCTGCGAAAGCCATCTGTGTGAGGACAGCTCGGTCATCAGCCGTAGCAATTGTTTAACCATGCCCATCTCCCTTCCATAATACAGCAGTACGGCCCGGCGAACCCGGACCGTAACCGCTCTGCATTATATTGACATAGAATAGGAGACAAATCAACAACCTTCTACTAAGGCCTGCCATTTTCCAGCAGAAAACGTGCATAGCCCATGGGTCGGCGGTAGCTGTCTTTCCAGGTCTCGGCCAGGCCGGCTTTGCGGAATCCGTAGCGCTGATCGCGCCCGTTGCACTCGATGAAGAACAGGCGTCCGTTCGCAGCGATACCGATATCCAGTCCCACATCGGCCAGCTCCGGAAGGCCCTGTTCCAGCCAACGTGCAACGGCAAGACCAAGAGTGCCAACCGACATGCGAAGATGGGCAGCGGTTTCGCCTGGAAAAGCCTTCTCCAGCGCGACATTGGAACGGAGCGCTTCGCCGCCTCTGGCAATGTTCGAGACGAAGCCGCCGGGGGCGGCCACCTTGGCGAACATGCCGGTGATCTGCCATTCCCCGCCCCAGCCGCGCTGAACGGTGACGCGCAGATCAAAGGGCCGGCGGCCGATGACGGCTAGCGGAATGCGCTCCTGCACCAGATACGGCACGGAGGCCAGATGACTCCGCAGCGCCCGTGGCAGCGCATCTATACTAACAGGAACGCTTACCCAGTGCCGCGATCTGGCAGAGTAGTAAATCCAGGTCCAGTTCCCTGCATTCCGGTGAATCAGGCGCATGACACCTTTGCCGATACTGCCTCGGCAAGGCTTCAAGATGAGATCGGGGAAGCGCTCCATCATAAGCTTCAGCCCGGACAGGCCAAGCGCCGTAGCTGGTAGGAAGTCCCGGAGCTCTGCGCTCTTCCGGAGAAGGGTGTGGATCTCGTCCTTGCCATAACGGTTCCAGGCGTTGAAGACTCTGGGACCATGGCGGAGCAGCCTTTTCATGCCAGAACTGTTCTGATGGTAAATAGCCCGGTTATGAATGACGGTGGGCGTGGGGATGATGGCTCTCCGGTATCCCTGGGTTTCTTTTATATAGGCGGCGCTGAAGCCCGAATCTGTATCGATTTCATCCAGACGCAGGAAGCATGGGACCAGGCCGTACACAGCGGCTGCCTCCTCATAGTTGGAAAGGGATTCCTGTCCCGTTCTCAGCCGGGGAACGCCCCGGTGCATTGCGGCATTAAGCAGTATTCCTACGAGCTGTTGCCCCATGTTCGTTCCTCCTGTTATCTTCAGTCGCTTACGGCAGTATGCTTCTCTCCTTAGTGTATGTTTGTACGTCCTGATCAGGGTGGACGAATGCGCGGCGGCAGACGCCCTTTTTTACGGAGCCAGAAGGGTGTCATTCGCCTACCTCGCTGCATATGATGCCTAGGAGATACATTCGATGGAAGGAGGGGACTGCTTGTGAGGAGAACCCCAAAAAAGCAGCCGCGTTCTGCTAAAAAGAAACCCTATTTCGTAGATAATCCCAACACTGAGGAATTGAGTCTGCTGGATAGAAGCCAAAAAGCTTTTCCAATGAAAGAGAGCCCAGTTAGCTTTACAGAGGCAGATGAAGAGGCGGATGAAGAGGCACAGCAGGCATTACAGATTAGCGCGGTGGGGATGGCGGAAGCAGATGCGGCGGTGGCCGTGCCGAATGTCGTACCTGCCGGAGAGCAGCATCGGGAAGAGAAAGTTCAGAATCAGTTGACTCCACAGAAGGAGCAAGAAGCGGATACAACTGTCTTAAGGCTGGCAGAGAAGGAGCGTCTGCAGCCCGTGTATACAGATGATCTGTCCGATGCATCCGTCACCGGGGCCAAGATTGCTCCCCGCACGATCGATGGTTCCAAGCTCAAGTACGGTATTATTGGCACACCTTGGCTACAGGATTATGCCGTACAGAGTATAAATATTGCGGACAAGGCAGTAACCTCCTCCAAGCTTGCTCACGAAGCTGTTTCGGGTGAGCATTTGGCAGAAGGCAGTGTGACCGGAAGCAAGCTGCTGGACCACTCCATTGGCGCAGAAAAGCTGAAGAATGGCAGCATCGGTCCGGATAAGCTTGCAGACCGCGTAATGGACGGCGGTAAAATTGCCGACCATTCGATAGAGAGCCGTCATTTAAGCCAATTCATTATCACGTCGGATTTGTTGGAAGACGGTGCCGTTACCGGTGACAAAATAGGAAGCGGCAGCATTGCCAGCCGCCATTTGGCTAACGGCAGCATTGACCGCTCGAAGCTGGCGGACGGCGCGGTGGCAGAAGACCAGATTGCCGATGGCGGAATCACGGGTGCCAAGCTGGCCCAAGGTATTATTGAAAGTGGTCATCTCGGCGACAGTGTCATCCTGGCGCAGCATCTGGCGCCGGGTGCCATCGGGCGGGATCAACTAGCCAGCGGGCTGATCGGCAAGGAGCAGCTCCAGTCCGGGATCATCGACAGCAGCCATCTGGTTGATGGCGCCATCGGATCGCGCCAGCTCCGCACGGAAGCGGTGCGGGCGACGCATCTCAGCCCAGACAGCATTGGGGGGGAACACATCGCCGAAGGGGAGATTACCGGCCGTCATCTGGCTGATCGAAGCATTTCTTTCGTGAAGCTGGCAGAGGGGGCCGTCGGTACCGCCCAGCTTGTGGAGCAGGCGGTCACAGCTTCGAAAATTGCGGACCAAAGTGTGCTGGCGCACAAGCTGGCCGATGAAGCCGTGAATACCCGGCACATCGCCAAGTCAGCCGTACGCGGTCCACAACTGGCCGCACAATCTGTATCCTCCGTTCATATCCAGCGGGAGACTGTGGAGCATTCTCATCTGGCAGAGAACGCAGTGGGGCCCGAGCAGATTCAGGAGGAAGCGGTAAAGACCCTCCATCTTAGTTCCGGTGCTGTTACGGGGGGACAGCTCGCAGTGGAAGCTGTGGGTCAAGAGCATCTCCGTCCACTCAGCATTACCTCTGGCAAGCTGGCGGACGGTGCAGTTACCACCTCTAAATTGGCAGCCGGTGCGGTAGGCAGTCATGCCCTCGCCCGGGAAGCGGTCAGCGGGGATCATCTGGCTCAAGGTACGGTAGGGGAGAAGCATTTGTCCGATGACAGTATTAGCGGACGTGTGTTAAAGAGTGCCGCAGTGCAGGCCGAACATTTGGCGCCGGGATCGGTAGAGCGGCGGCATCTTGGGGACAACAGTGTGACAGAGACAGCTCTGCAACCCGGCGCAGTTTCGGGCGACAAGCTGGCCTCCGGTGCAGTGAAGGAGATTCATTTATCCGCAGGGGCGGTTCAGCCGCATCACCTGGCTGATTATGCCGTGACTTCACTTAAGCTCTCGCCGGAGAGTGTATCCACGGATAAACTTGGTGACTTATCGGTCACCTCGATCAAGCTGGCGGACGGTAGCGTGGATTCATCCAAGCTGACGGCGGGTGCCGTTCTTCCCGAGCACTTGTCTCCAGGGGTGATCGGGTCAAGCGCGGTCGCCGACAGTGCCTTACAGGGCAAGCATTTGTCCATCGGAAGTATTGGCGGAACACATATCCGTCCACTTTCTATCGGCAATGGCCATATTATCCCGAACGCCATTTCGTCCATTCAGCTTCAGAATGGAAGCATCGACGGCACGAAGCTGGCGAAGAGTTCGGTGAATGCTGGTCACCTGGCTGCGGATAGTGTGGGGGAAGGTCATCTGGGCTCCGGTGCGGTCAAAGGCCGCCATATCGAGCTTGGTGAGATTACACTACAGCATTTAGCCGAGGAAGTGCGGACAGCAGAACTACTGCCAGATGGAAGTATTACCGGAGAGAAGCTCGCCGACAGCGTCATCGGTCCCCTTCATCTCACACCCGAGAGTGTGTATGGTGAGCATATAGCCGGGAATACCGTAGAAGGCCATCATATCGTGTATGGAAGTATCACGCTGGAGCATCTTGCACAAGAAACGCGGACAGCTAAGCTGTTACCCGATGGCAGTATTACCGGAGCGAAGTTGGCGGAAGGTTCGGTGGACACGGTCCATCTTACACCGGATAGTATAAAGGGTCAGCACTTGGACGATCAGTCGGTAGAAAACCGTCACATCCGCCCCGGCAGTATCACCATGGATCATCTGGCGGAGGAAGTGCGGACCTCCGAGCTGTTGCCCGATGGCAGCATTACCGGAGAAAAGCTGGCAAAAGGCTCTGTAGGCTCCTTCCACCTTACACCTGGCAGTGTATATGGCGAGCATTTAGCCGGGGAGATGGTAGAAGGCCATCACATCCGTCCCGGCAGCATTACACTGGAGCATTTGGACGGAGAAGTACGGACTGCCGATCTTCTGCCTGACGGCAGTATCACCGGGGTAAAGCTTGCGCAGGATGCAGTAGGTTCCCTTCATCTTGCTCCGGGCAGTGTTTATGGAGAGCATTTAGCCGGAGAGATGGTAGAGGGTCGTCACATCATACCTGGCAGTATCTCCATGCAGCATCTGGCAGAAGAAGTGCGAACGGCTGAGCTTTTCCCAGACGGCAGCATTACTGGTATCAAGCTGGCGGGCAGCTCCGTAGGCTCCACCCAATTAGCGCTGGGTAGTGTATACGGTGAGCATTTGGCAGCAGAGACGGTCGATAGCCGTCACATCATACCTGGCTGCATTAACCTGTCACATCTGGCTGAAGAGGTACGGTCAGCTGAACTGTTGGTGGACGGAAGTATTACTGGTGCCAAGCTGGCGGAAAGCTCTGTAGACTCGCTTCATCTAGCCCCGGGCAGTGTAAATGGGAAGCATATCGCAGATGAGACGGTCGATAGCCGCCACATCCTCCCAAGCAGCATTACTCTCGCCCATCTGGCTGAAGAGGTGCGTACAGCCGAACTGTTGGTGGACGGAAGTATTACCGGTGCCAAGCTGGCGGAAAACTCTGTAGAATCGCTTCATCTAGCCCCGGGCAGTGTAAATGGAGAGCATATCGCAGACGAGACGGTCGATAGCCGCCACATCCTCCCAAGCAGCATTACTCTCGCCCATCTGGCTGAAGAGGTGCGTACAGCCGAACTGTTGGTGGACGGAAG
>NZ_JBHTYV010000010.1:200652-201269 GCF_042790635.1 Paenibacillus sp. NPDC056722
AGTATTACCGGTGCCAAGCTGGCGGAAAGCTCTGTAGACTCTCTCCATCTAGCCCCGGGCAGTGTAAATGGAAAGCATATAGCAGACGAGACAGTCGATAGCCGCCATATCCTCCCGGGCAGTATCACCCTTGCGCATCTGGCCGAGGAGGTGCAGACAGCCGAACTATTGGTGGACGGAAGTATTACCGGAGAAAAGTTGGCAACGGGTTCCGTTGGATCCGTGCATCTCGCGCAGGGCAGTGTATACGGCGGGCATTTAGCTGGAAAGACCGTAGAGAGCCGTCACATTCGTTCCGGCAGTATCACCCTTGCGCATCTGGCAGAGGAGGTATACACATCCAATCTTCTTCCTGATGGCAGCATTACGGAAGCGAAGCTGGCAAAGGGAGCAGTGAACGGACAGCATCTGCAGCCTGATAGCATAACTAGCGGGCACCTGGCCGAGCAAAGTGTGGAAGAGCGGCATGTAAGACCCGGTAGTATCACCCTTGCGCATTTGGCAGAGGAGGTATACACGTCCGATCTCTTGCCTGACGGTAGCATAACAGGAGCGAAGCTGGCAAAGGGAGCGGTGAACGGACAGCATCTGCAGCCTGATAGCATAACTGGCGGGCA
>NZ_JBHTYV010000011.1:0-159070 GCF_042790635.1 Paenibacillus sp. NPDC056722
AGTAAATATTCACTGAAGAGAAGAGGCGATTATATTGGCATTGTTATTTGACAAAGAAACATCACGTTGGCTCCTTCAAGGAACCAACTTATCGTACGGTCTGGGCGTTCATGAGAACGGCACTTTGCAGCATCTTTACTATGGCCCTAAGCTGCCTTACCTTTCTGACCTCCCGGCTTCTGATAAATCAATCGTTCGCCATTCTTCCTTCGAGCCATCCGAAGGGATTCTTCAGCAGGAATTCCCGGCTTGGGGCGGGATGTACTATTATGAGCCTTGTTTGAAAGCGACTTTCCCGGATCAGGTACGGGACACTAAGCTGGTCTACAAAGATCATGAGATTATCCTTGGCGATGAACACGAAGAACTAATCATCGTACTGAAAGATACCGTCTATCCGCTGCTTGTGCATCTGCACTACCGTCTCTATCCAAAGCATGATATTCTCGAGCGTTATGCTGTAATTGAAAATACCGGTGAAGAAGCCATTACACTGGACCAATCTCTCTCCGCTACATGGCATGCGCCAAGAGGCGACCGTTATCGTCTGACCCATCTGGCTGGCAAATGGATCGAAGAGACCCAAATCTATCAGGACGAGATCACTCCTGGGAAGAAAACGCTGGAGAGCAGACGCGGGAATACAAGCTGTCAGGCGAACCCATGGTTTGCCATTGACCGTGGAACAGCGACCGAAGACCATGGTGATGTATGGTTCGGGGCGCTTGCATGGAGCGGCAACTGGAAAATCACAGTAGAATATAGCCCATTCAAGCTGCTGCAAGTTAGCGGCGGCGTGCATGACTTCGATTTCTCCTGGCATTTGGCTGGCGGCACGAAGTTCCAAACTCCTGCTTTTGTCGGCGGTTATACTCGCGAAGGCTTCGGCCAAGCAAGCCGCAACTTCCATCGCTATCAGCGTGAGCATGTACTGCCTAAGCCACTTTCAAAAGAATTGCGCCCTGTACTGTACAATTCATGGGAAGCAACTTACTTCGATGTTAACGAAGAAGGACAAACGAAGCTGGCGGAAAAAGCGGCTGCGATGGGCGTGGAGCTGTTTGTTATTGACGATGGCTGGTTCGGCGAGCGCAATCATGACCGTGCAGGACTCGGCGACTGGACAGTCAACCCGGAGAAATTCCCGAACGGCCTGAAGCCGCTTATCGATAAGGTCGAGGCACTGGGGATGAAATTCGGCATCTGGGTGGAGCCAGAGATGGTCAATCCGGACAGCAACCTGTACAGAACTCATCCGGATTGGGTGTATCATTTCCCTAATCGTCCACGTACCGAGAGCAGAAATCAGCTGGTACTCAATGTAGCGAACCCAGAAGTGCAGGCTTTTATTTTCGAGATGATGGACAATTTGCTGAGCGAGAACAATATCGCTTTTGTAAAATGGGATATGAACCGTTCGCTCAGCGAAGTCGGCTGGCTCGACGCGCCGCAAGAGCAGCACAAGGAAGTATGGGTGCGTCACGTACAAGGGCTGTATGACATTTTCGCTCGTCTGCGCGCCAATCATCCAAATGTTGCCTTCGAAGCTTGCTCCGGCGGTGGTGCACGGATCGATCTGGGCATTATGCAGTTGACCGATGAGGTCTGGACCAGCGACAACACCGATCCTTATGAGCGTCTCTTCATCCAAGAAGGTTACTCCCTTGCTTACAACGCGCAGTCTATGATGTGCTGGGTAGCCGACGCCGGAAAATGGATGAAGAACCGGCCAGCTTCTGTCGCGTACCGGTTCCATTCCTCGATGATGGGATCGCTTGGCATTGGCGGCAACCTGCTGAACTGGTCTGAGGAAGAGCTGGAAGAGTCCCGCAAATGGGTTGAGGTATATAAAGGTATTCGACACATCGTGCAAAAGGGTGACCAGTATCGTCTGCTTTCGCCAAGAGAAGGTAGCACGACTGCTGTGCAGTATGTAACAACGGACCAGCGTGAATCTGTGCTCTTCGCACTGATGCATCCGCAAAAATTCCAAAATCACTCCCCTCGCATTTATCTGCGCGGTCTGAAGAGTGAGGCGCTATATCAGGTTGACGGCTTTGAACAGCCTCTAAGCGGCAGCGCGCTGATGAACCGCGGGCTTGATCTGGACCTGTGGGGCGATATGTCCAGTAAGATGGTCAAGATTACGGAAATCTCCGCCTAAACATAAACCCACAAGAAGATAATCTATTAAGATCATTCTTCTTGTGGGTTATTTTTATCACTATTGATTTTGTCAGGGTCCCACAGGAAACTTATCCATGAAAAATCCCCTCTGGCGACAGTGGTTAGCACAACTTACCGTGTGCTCGTTCTTCACTGTCACCCTGAGGGGATTTTACTATTTACAACCGTCAACTATATCTTATTCGTTGTTGTCCATCCATTGGAAGTGGAAGCTTCCTTCTTTATCTACACGTTCAAAGGTATGGGCACCGAAGTAATCACGTTGCGCCTGCAGCAGGTTTGCCGGAAGTCTTTCCGTACGGTAGCTATCATAGTATGCCAACGCTGAAGTAAAGGCTGGAACCGGAATTCCGCGGGTAACAGCAACACTGATAACCTCTCTCCAAGCCTGTTGATAGTTTTGCACGATCTCAGCGAAGTATTCGTCGAGCAGCAGGTTTTTGAGTGCCGGATCACGATCATACGCATCCTTGATATTTTGCAGGAATCTTGCGCGGATGATACAGCCCCCGCGGAAAATCATCGCAATGCTGCCATAGTTGAGGTTCCAGTTGTATTCCTCGGAAGCGGCACGCATTTGGGCAAAGCCTTGCGCATACGAGGCGATTTTGCTGGCATACAATGCCTTACGAACAGCTTCAATGAATTGATCTTTATCACCAGTGAAGCCTGCTGCCGAAGGGCCGCTTAGCTTCTGGCTTGCTGCGACGCGCTCTTCCTTCATGGCAGAGATAAAGCGTGCAAATACGGATTCCGTAATGATGGACAAGGGTACGCCAAGATCCAAGGAGCTTTGGCTGGTCCATTTGCCGGTACCTTTTTGACCTGCGGAGTCCAGAATGACATCCACCATCGGTTTGCCGGTCTCAGGGTCCTTCTTAGCGAAAATATCTGCCGTAATCTCGATGAGATAGCTGTCCAGCTCGCCTTTATTCCATTCTGAGAAAATGGTGTGCAATTCTTCTGCACTCAAGTTCAGCACATCTTTTAACAAATGATACGCTTCGCCAATAAGCTGCATATCGCCGTATTCGATCCCGTTGTGTACCATCTTCACATAGTGGCCTGCACCATCTTCACCAATGTAAGTGGAACACGGATCACCGTTTACTTTAGCAGAGATTGCAGTCAGAATCGGTTCCACCAATTCATACGCACTCTTTTGTCCGCCTGGCATAATTGCAGGACCTTTCAACGCGCCTTCTTCCCCGCCGGATACGCCAGCGCCGATGAAGCGGAAGCCTTGGGCTTGCAGCTCTTTATTTCTTCTCTGAGTGTCAGGGAAATAAGCATTCCCGCCGTCGATCAGAATATCCCCTTGATCCAGGTAAGGAAGCAGTTGATTAATTGTGCTGTCTGTAGCTTCGCCTGCTTTGACCATGATCAGAATTTTGCGAGGTGTCTCCAGAGCCTGTACGAACTCTTCAACACTATACGTACCGACAAAATCTTTGCCTGGCGCTTCTGCAAGCAGCTCTTTTGTTTTGTCTGCCGAGCGGTTAAACAATGCCACAGAGAATCCTTTGCTTTCGATATTAAGTGCCAAGTTTTTCCCCATTACTGCCAAACCGATTACACCAATCTGTTGTTTTTTCATGTTCACTTCTCCCCTTATGTTACTTCTGCTCTGATGCAGAACCTGCTGATAATCGTTTGTTCAGCGCCTCTTTTTGTTCTTCAAACCCCGGTTTGCCAAGCAGGGCAAACATATTTACTTTGTACGCCTCCACACCTGGCTGATCGAACGGGTTCACGCCAAGCAGCAGACCGCTGATGCCACAGGCCTTTTCGAAGAAATACACCATTTCTCCGTAAGTGTACTCATTCAATTCATCCAGCTCGACGATAAGATTCGGTACGCCGCCGTCGACATGTGCAAGGCGTGTGCCTACTGCTGCTTTTTTGTTCACGTCATCCATGGTCATTCCAGACAGGAAATTCAAGCCGTCCAAATTATCGGCATCCTCCGGAATCGCCAGCTCGATCCGTGCCTTGTTCACCGTTACAACAGTCTCAATGAGATCACGGCGTCCTTCTTGCACATATTGACCCATAGAGTGCAGATCCGTCGTAAAATCAACGGAAGCCGGATACAATCCCTTCTGGTCTTTCCCTTCACTCTCCCCAAAGAGTTGCTTCCACCATTCAGACACATAATGCAGGGAAGGCTCAAAGTTCACTAGCAGCTCAATGGTTTTTCCTTTGCGATAGAGTGCATTGCGAACAGCCGCATATTGATAGCTCTCATTGGTTGCCAGATCAGGATTGTTATATTTCTGAGCGGCTGCTGCTGCGCCCGCCATCATCTGATCAATATCCAGTCCTGCTGCAGCAATTGGCAACAGCCCTACAGCCGTAAGCACAGAGTACCGTCCGCCTACGTCATCCGGAATGACAAACGTTTCATAACCCTCTTCATCCGCCAAGGTCTTGAGCGCACCCTTCGAGGCGTCAGTCGTTGCAAAGATACGTTGTCTAGCTTCCTCTTTACCGTATTTCTTCTCCATATAATCCCGCAGGATACGGAAAGCGATGGCAGGCTCAGTAGTTGTACCTGATTTCGAAATCACATTCAGAGAGATATCTTTGTCCTTGATCAGCTCAAGCAGATGCGACAGATACGTGGAGCTGATATTTTGTCCGGCAAAATAGACCTGTGTAGTTCCGCTCATCTGATTGTGGAACGTATGCGACAGCGATTCAATCGCGGATCTGGCTCCAAGGTAGGAGCCACCGATTCCAATTACAATCAGCGCATCAGAATGGCTGCGAATACGCTTAGCTGCTTCTTTGATGCGGGCAAATTCTGCTGTGTCATATTCCAAAGGCAGGTTCACCCAGCCCAAGAAATCTGAACCCGGCCCCTTCTTCTCATGCAACATCCGGTGAGCCGTGCCGACGAACTCACTAAAGTAATCGACTTCATGCTGGTTCATAAAAGATAGTGCGTTAGAATAATCAAATTTAATACTCATTTTGTGACTCACTCCTTCTTATTGAACAGATTTCTTCCAGTCTGCAGCAAACTTCTCCAGCCCTTGATCGGTCAACGGGTGTTTGGAAAGCTGTTCAATAACTGCAAATGGAATCGTCGCAATATGTGCGCCGGCCATCGCTACACGTGTAACGTGGTCAGGGTGACGTACAGAAGCTGCAATAATTTGAGCATCCAACTGATGAATGCGGAACAATTCGGCAATCTTCACAATCAATTGCACACCATCTTCAGAAATATCGTCCAAGCGGCCCAGGAACGGCGATACATACGTCGCACCAGCACGAGCAGCGAGCAGCGCTTGGTTCACGGTGAAGATCAGCGTAACGTTGGTTTTCACACCTTTTTTGGTGAGGTAGCGGCAAGCTTCCAGTCCTTCAAGGGTCATTGGCAGCTTAATGGTAATGTTCTTATCATTGTTATTGATCTTGATCAGTTCATTCGCTTGCGCAATCATCTCTTCAGCAGTGACCGCATCAGGGGTAACTTCTGCGGATACTGATTCGACCTCAGGCACAGTACGCAGGATCTCTGCGATACGATCTTCGAATTTTACGCCTTCTTTGGCAACCAAAGAGGGGTTAGTCGTTACGCCAGAAAGAACACCGATTTTGTAGGCCTTTTTAATATCTTCCACATTTGCTGTATCGATAAAAAATTTCATTTGAATAACCTCCGTTTTGGGTTGTAGTGTGTTAAATCGAATGCACCTTTATACCAGTGTCTTCTCTTTCAATGTCGTACTCTCTTGCTTCGCGCTATCATCAAACCACCAATGGAATCCATCCTTGGCCAATAAGGCATCCGATTCAGCCGGACCACAGCTTCCTGCGGCATACAGTTGAAGAGGAACCATGTTCTCTTCGTAGGCATCAAGAATCGGCTGTACCCACTCCCAGGACAATTCAACTTCATCCCAATGGGCGAAAAATGTAGGATCTCCCTGCAAGGCATCGTGAATCAGATTCTCATAGGCTTCGCGGCCGTCACCGCGGCCTTCCGGCAATTCTACTTGAATTGGGCTAAACTCCCCTGCAGGTTCAAAAGTTGGCCCTTTAAATTGCAGAGTAATCCCTTCACCAGGACTCATCTCAAGCACCAGCAGGTTTGGAGCTTTGCTCTTCTCAGCCGTTGCAGTCAATTGCGTAGCTTCCTCTTTGAACTCCACTACGATTCTCGTAGATTTGTCCATCATTCGTTTACCGGTGCGGATATAGAAAGGTACACCCTCCCAGTCGCTATCATTTATCTGCAATCTCGCAGCGATGAACGTATCATTCATAGACTCCGGCGAAATGCCTGGCTCTGACGTGTAACCGGCAACCGGCTTGCCTTGAATGCTGCCTTCCTTATATTGCCCCCGGATGATACCAGCAGCAGCACTGTGCTTGTGCAGCGGCTCCAGGGATTTCATTACCCGTTTCTTATGAAGATGTACCTCATTTACCTCATCGGCGCTCACCTTATCCGGAAGATGGATGGCAACCATCATGAGCAGCTGGAGCATGTGGTTCTGGAACATATCTCTGACCGCGCCGACATGATCGTAATAACCCGCTCTCTCTTCAACGCCTACCGTCTCGCTTGCCGTAATCTGTACATTGGCCACTTTCCGATTGCTCCATAGCGCCTTAATCTCCGGATTTGCTTGATGTAGCGCTTCTAGCTTCTGCACGACCGGCTTGCCCAGATAATGATCGATTCTGAAAATTTCAGATTCAGCAAAAGCAACACTTAATTTCTCATTCAATACTCTAGCGGACTTCAAATCGTGACCAAAAGGCTTCTCAATCACGAGACGCTTCCAGCCCTCATCCGAGCCAAGCCCGTTGTCCTGAATTTGAGCAGCAATGGTTTCGAAATATTCAGGTCCGACCGACAGATAAAAGAGACGATTCGGCTCAAGTCCAAGTTCCGCTTCACGATGCTCGATTAACTTCAGCAGCTTCTGATAGTCTTCTTTTTTACCGATATCCAGTGTGCAGTAACGGAAGGCTTCCAGAAAAGCTTGCAAGGCTTCCTCATCTTGAGGGGCTCTTCTAGAAAAATCCCTGAGCGACTGCTCTACATTCTTCTTAAAGGTCTCATCCGACCACTCTCTTCTTCCCAGACCAATCACCGACAATGGTAACGCCAGCTTTCGATCGATAAATAAATTAAAAAGGGCCGGGTATATTTTTCTCTTGGCTAAATCGCCTGTTGCTCCAAATAAAACAAGGGTATGTGAATCCATGTCATCTCTCCTTCCAATAGCGCCACTGCATATCTGGGATATGTCAGTGGAACCGCAACTGCACTTTGAATCATTCTGACAACTTTTAAGCAGTGGTTTCTCTTCTATAGTTCCACTATAATACTTTTAGGAGCTATACATGTAATCAATAAATTTCACAGGAGCTATAAATGGCATCTATGACTAATAATTATGAGTTATATAAAGTTTTTTATTGGGCCGCAAAGACGGGAAGTTTGACACAAGCAGCCAAAGCATTATATCTTACCCAACCCAGCGTCAGTCATGCGATTAAGCAGCTGGAGCAGAATTTCGGGATTACTCTTTTTTACCGTAACTCCAAGGGTGTCGCTCTAACTCAGGAAGGCACGATTCTGTATTCCTATATTGAGCAGTCCCAGGTGCTGATCACCATGGCCGAAGAAAAGATGGCTGCGCTGAAAAATCTGGATAATGGCGAACTGCGAATCGGCGGAAGCGATTCCTTATTCAAGCATTATTTGCTCCCTTATCTGGAAGACTTCCATAAGAACTATCCGGGGATCAAGCTGCACCTGAACCATGGAACAACGCCGGAGGTTATGACACTTTTAAAAGACGGCACGATCGACCTTGGCGTCGTCCGCCTCCCTATTGTTGATTCCCAGCTTGAAGCCAGGGAGACCATCCAACTGCAAGATTGCTTTGTCGCCGGAGCACAATATGCCATTTTAAAGGATACCGTTCTGTCCGTAGAAGTACTGCTGCAATATCCGGTGATTCTCTTCTCACGTAATAGCCGGGCACGAATGGCAATTACGGAGTTATTCCAGAGCTACGGCTATACGCTAAAGCCCGAGATTGAGGTCGGAAGTGTGGATCTGCTCATTGAGTTTGCACGCAGGGGACTTGGCATTTCCTATGTGACCAGAGAATTTGTAGCGAAGGAACTGGAGGAAGGCTCTCTGTTCGAAATCCAATTGGATATTACGCTCCCGCCAACTCATGTCGGAATCATGACCATGCGTAACATGCCGTTAACCCATGCAGCCAGCAAATTCATCAAACAGGTCAAATAACCGTCTGCACATAAAAAACTGCGCCTTAAAGCTAGTTATTCACTCTAACTTTAGGGCGCAGCTTAAGATTATTACTACTGAAACGAAACTGACAATTTGGGACTTATCGTTCTAGAAAAGGGCGCAGGTTGTTACGGAATCACAGCGTGAAAACAGCCCTGAGTCGTCTTTATGGAAATAATCCTTATTTAAATTGCGGATACAGCCCCGAGAGTTCACCCGAGAGTCCGGCCTTCACCTGTTTGCTGATATCGTCAGCAACGATCTCATAGAGTCCCGCTTCAACCCCGTCAATAGCAATCTTCGCAATATCTTTCGGATCGGCCTTGGGTGCATTAATGCCAGCAGTCATATCTGTATCCATAAAGCCGACATGCAGGCCAGCTACTCTAATGTTCTTGTCCGCCAAGCTCAGACGAAGCGCATTAGTCATTCCCCACTCGGCTGATTTCGCCGAAGAATACGCACCATCAGCTCCAATGCTAAACCAGGATAATACCGATAGAATATTCAGAATCGTACCGCCGCCATTCCCTTCAATAACTGGTGCAAAGGCGCGAATCATGGAGAGATTGCCGAAGAAATGCGTATTAAATTCCAGATTAATATCTTCGAGTGGCCCTGTCAGCAGATCTGTCTTAGTGGAAATTCCTGCGTTATTGATCAGCAGTGTCACATCTCCTGCCGCTTTTGCTGCAGCAGCCACCGACTCTGGGTTGGTAATATCAAGCTGAACCGGGATAACCCCAGGGTAATCAATTGTTTCCGGATTACGGGCACCTGCATATACCTTGGCTCCTCTGTCCAGCAGTTCCAATGCCAGCTTCTTGCCGAGTCCCCGGTTAGCACCACTGATCAGTGCGACTTGTTGTGAGATATTCATTGTAGCTTGCTCCTTTAGCATTTATTTATTTTTAATCATTGCCTGTTATTCTGAATCCATTCAATTGATGTATTATCCCTCCTTTTAAATATTGTGATCATAATATATTTTACCCATCATATTTGTCAATCCCTATATCTGAGAATATCCTGATCTCAAATTTCATTTGACATCTTTAATTATGATCAGTATAATTCTTTAAAATTTCAACGAAGGACTGACCGCCATGCCTTACCCTGAAGGACATAAAGAAAGGGTTCGCAAAGAGATTATAGAAAGTGCAGGGATTGCCTTTCGTGTAAACGGAATACAGGCTACCAGCCTTCCTATTATTATGAAAGGGGCGGGACTGACACATGGCGGATTCTATGCGCACTTCAGCAGTAAAGAGCAGTTGCTCTCAGAAGCTTGCCATCATGTTGTAAGTGAAACACTGGAGCTTCTGGGACAGATTGCCGACAAGGAAACTCACGGATACAAAATCGATGCGGTTATCGACTATTATTTAAGTACATTTCACCGGGATGATGCGAAGACAGGCTGCCTCTTCCCCATTCTCACCAGTGAAATAACGAGGTCTTCGCAAGAGATTCGCTTGATCTATAACCGTGAGCTGAACCGCTTTATTGACTTTATTGCTAATGTGTCTGGAAAAAACACATCAGCAAGCAGTGCGCTTCTTAGTACAATGGTCGGCACTCTTATGTTGGCCCGCTCGGTTGTTAATCTTAGCGAGAGTGACAAAGTTCTTGAGGCCGGTAGACAGCATGCCAAAGCCATGGTAATGAATTAAATTTACTTTTAAAACCAGAGAGGGGATTTAACAAGTGGCCTATTATTATTCAGAACCATCGCGTACATTCAGTGAGTATTTGCTTGTCCCGAACTTGACTACAAAAGACTGTACACCTGACAAAGTGGATCTAACTACGCCAATCGCCAAGTTCAAGCGTGGAGAGAAGTCGCCTCTGGAGATTAAGATTCCTTTCTCTTCTGCTGTTATGCAAGCAGTGTCCGATGACCGGCTAGCGGTTGCGCTGGCCCAAAATGGCGGGATCTCCTTCTTGTTCGGTTCCCAGTCTATCAGTAGCCAAGCGGAAATGGTGAAGAAAGTGAAGGCATTCAAAGCAGGCTTCGTCATCAGCCGCTCTAACCTCAAGCCTCAGCACACGCTTAAAGATGTACTCGAGCTTAAGGAGCTGCATGGTCACTCCACCATTGCTGTAACGGAAGATGGATCGGCAACCGGTAAATTACTAGGAATCGTTACAGCAAGAGATTACCGGATTTCGCGTGATCCGCTCGACAAGCCAGTAAGTGAATTCATGACACCATTTGAAGCATTGATCTGCGGCAAAGTCGGTATGTCCTTGAAAGAAGCCAATGACCTGATCTGGGAACACAAGCTCAATTCATTACCGCTCATCGATGACAATCAGAATCTGGTCTACCTGGTCTTCCGCAAGGACTATGACAGAAACAAGGAGTTTCCGAACGAGCTGCTGGACAGCGAAAAAAGCTATATTGTCGGCGCAGGCATTAACTCCCGCGACTATAAAGAACGGGTTCCCGCTTTGGTTGAAGCTGGCGTAGATGCGCTTGTTATAGATTCTTCAGACGGCTATACAGAGTGGCAGGCAGAGACCGTTCAATATGTAAAAGAGAACTTTGATGTCGTCATCGGTGCCGGCAACGTGGTGGATCGCGAAGGATTCCGTTACCTGGTTGGAGCCGGTGCTGATTTCATCAAGGTAGGTATTGGCGGCGGCTCCATCTGCATTACGCGCGAGCAGAAAGGTATTGGACGGGGACAAGCCTCTGCTGTACAGGAAGTTGCCCAAGCCAGAGACGAATATTACGCGGAAACTGGTATTTATGTTCCGATCTGCTCAGACGGCGGGATTGTGCATGATTACCATATTACACTTGCCCTTGCCATGGGTGCAGACTTTGTGATGCTGGGCAGATACTTTGCCCGCTTTGATGAAAGCCCTACGAAGAAAGTGAAGATTGGCGGCAACTTCGTTAAAGAGTACTGGGGAGAAGGATCGAATCGGGCACGTAACTGGGAAAGATACGATACCGGTGGCAAAACTACACTATTATTCGAAGAAGGTGTAGATTCTTATGTTCCTTATGCAGGTACCCTACGCGAAAACTTGGACAAATCACTGGGAATCATCAAATCGACCTTCTGTAATTGCGGCGCCTTATCTGTCCACGATCTGCAAGAGAAAGCACGCATTACCCTCGTATCTGCAACGAGTCTCGTAGAAGGCGGAGCGCATGATGTCATCCTGAAAGAGAACACTTCTACCTTTCATGTGGATTGATTGAGAATTGTAAAAAAGCATAATCGTTTGCTAAAAAAAGCAGAGGCTTCTATCGCTTTCACCGATAGGAGCCTCTGCTCTTTTTTTAGTTTATTTGCTTCGCTTATATCTTACTTCGAGTTACCTGACAAGAACGGCAATATCCGGAGTGTCTGCCGGATCAGAACATGACCGTATTCTGGAAGCAGCTGAATATTAGCATGAGGCAGCAGGCTGGATAGCCGGGCTGCGGTCTTTTGCGAATGAAGCATAACATCCTTTTCCCCGGCAATTAAGAGAACAGGCATGTTCAAACGACTAAGCTCCTGATCTGTGAAGATCGGTATCGTCTCTGAGCGAAAACGAAAATGGCGGGCGATAATCTTCGTATTTTGCATGGACTGTTCCGGAAGCTCCACAATACCATTTACGAGACGAGAGACTTTGTCCCTCCCCTTCTCACCCATGAGTAAGAATGGCATGGCCTTGAAAAGGAACGACACCCGCTGAGGGCCAATGCCTGAAGGCGACATCAACACCAGCTTATCCACCTTCTCCGGATGCTTCACGGCATAATTCACTGCCATCCAAGCCCCTAGAGAAATCCCGATCAGTGTTGCTTGTTCAAGATGTAATGCGCGAAGCACATCATTCATCCATTCGGCATATGCATCGTTCTTCAGCGGATGACGTATATCCTCGCTCTTCCCGGGATCACCTGGGATGTCTACAGCGTAGACTCTATAGCTTTGGGAATAGTGTGATATATCCCCCACCCACATGGTGGCATTGGAACCTGACCCATGCAACAGGATCAGTGGCGGCGACGTTATCGATCCGCTTGCGATGACATAAGTTTTTCCATAACGTGTATTCAACAATAATTCCTCATAAGGAACCGTGATCTTGTTCAGCAATTGATGATAGATCTCCAAAACAGCAGCTTTCCCTGCTTCACTTTTATATAAAGACTGTTGATCCATGATATTTCCACCCCGATTAGAGTTAGTACAGGTAGAGAACAAGCCGATTGATTTTATAATCCTATGTTGTTATCATTACCCTATGTTAATAGTAACATATGATATTTGTAATGTAAATGAAGCTAGAAAGACATTGCCCATAACTACAACTGCTCACTTAGAAGATTCAGATAGATATCTTTACCTTCCATAAGTCATTCCATTGACGAATAAAGTCATCCAATGCTACGATTTATACTAAATTTTATGAAATATAGGTGGACTATGACCAAAAAACTGCAAGTCTTCATTTCATCTACTTTCCCACTGGGAATATGAGTATGCCGGAGAACTCGGTAAGCCAAGATTTGCTTTTGTCCTTACGGATGATGCCTTAAGACAGAAGCCATACGATTTTGTCATGATGGAGAACTATCCGAAATTTCAGGCCTTTAAGGAATCCGTGGTTGAGCAAGTTCCTGTCTTTCATGTTGAATTCGGACAGCACATTCATATAGTGATTCAGGACAAGCTGCCAGAGTATGCAAGAAGAGAGGACTTGCCTGGCTGGGTATCGGGTGCAGCCATCCCGGATGTACAGAGACTATTGGACGAGAAGGCAGAATTATTGAGAGAGAATGCGAGATTACATGCTGAACTAGAGAAACACAAAAGGGAGGATCGATGAGCTATCACCTCCCATAAGGCTCTCCTTCCCCTTTTCACACATTGACAAAACGGTACCTTTTCATCATAATTTATATACATATATATTTAATATATTTAAAAATACATGAGAGAAATAATACACAAGGAGGGGCCATTACATGAAGCTTACGGTTACAAAGGCGGCAGTGCGTTGCTTTACGACGGAATGGGATTTCCAACAAGGGGATTTTATACGGATTTTCGTACGGTATAGCGGGGGCGGAGAAGATGCCTTTGCTTTTGGAATTATGAAGGCAGACCCTCAAGAAATGAGTATCAGCTATGAGTCGGGTGGAATTACCTTTTTTATGGTTGACAATGATACTTGGTATTTGGACGGGAAGGAACTGGCCATTGATAGCATTAATGATGAAATTACGTTTATCCGGAACTGAATAGGAACAGCGATAAAAAAAGGCCGGGGCATCATGCTCCGGCCTTTTTTAGTATAACGACTACCCGTTTACTTGGTTCTGAAAAACTCCGCTGTCTTATCGATATATTTTAAATAGTGCTCTGGTAAATCTTCCTCATAGAAAACAGCACTCACCGGACACTCCACTTCGCACGCGCCGCAGTCAATACATACATCAGGATTAATGAAGAATTGGTCATCTCCTTCTACGATACAATCGACAGGACACACATTCACACAATCTGCCGCCTTTTCATTAATACACGCTTCTGTTATTACAAATGGCATCTAGCTCGCTCCTCCCTGCTTTTTTATGTAATGCTACATTAAGAATATACTCCCCTTTGAATACTTTTTCAATATATATGTATAATAAGTTTAATATGTACTGTTAGTCCTTCTCTACCCCAATCATGCTTAATTAGACATACTAAACAAATTAGCATATAATATTTTGGATATAGTATTTACAAGTACACACTACGTTACGGAAGGTGATCATAGATGACTACCCCAGATGTGATACAACAGCTTCCGACTAGGGAAATCATACTCCATCTTCTTAAAACCAAAGGAGACATGAGTACCAAGGATCTCACCGATGAGCTCGGAATAACCATTATGGCGGTTCGCAGGCATATACAATCACTTGAGCGTGATAATCTTATATCTTCAAGAATGCTCCGGCAAACATTAGGCAGGCCAACCACTGTGTACCATTTAACCGAACAAGCAGGTGGGTTCTTTCCCAAGAACTATCACACACTGACTGTTGAGCTGCTGACTGAACTGGAGGAGCATTTTGGACCAGAGGCCGTTGAGAAGCTTTTTGACAGCCGCAAGAATAAATTGATTGATAAATATGGCGAGACCATGAAGGAAAAAGATATCGCTGAACGCGTAGAGACATTAGCCCATATTCAAAATGAAAATGGCTATATGGTTGAGCTGGAGAAGGTCAGCGAGGATGAATTCTTGTTGACGGAACATAATTGCCCGATCGAACATGTTGCTACCAAATTCAAAAACGTCTGCCATTGTGAATTAAAAATGTTCCAGTCTTTGCTCGGCGATGCCGAAATTAAAAGATTGGAATGCTTGGGAGATGGCGGTCAACGTTGCACGTATTCTATTAAAAAGCAAAGCTTACAGTAGGTGAATATAATGTCATTAGGACTTGTTGTAGTTGAAGTATGCACCCGTAATTCCATCGCTGCGCTTCCCTTAGAGGATTTGGAGGAAGAATTTCCTGAAGTTGCAGTTATGAGAACGGATTGTTTGACGATGTGCAATATGTGCCGGGCTGTCCCCTATGTGATGGTCGGCAATAAAAGAGTGTACGCGAAGACACAAGATCAGTGCCTTGAACTAGCTAAGGAAGCTATTGCTGAAGAGATAAAGGCTTTCTGGGAAGCATAAGCAGCTATTTCTATCGGATACTTGAAAATAAAGAGTGGAAATTAATAAGTCCCCTTAGCAGTCTTTTTAGCTTAAGGGGACTTGTCTTTTATATAAATACCTCTGGCTTCACTCACAGGATGCCATCGTTAATCACACTTCTGACTTTTGCCTCTATAAGTCGCTGTTCTAAAACTTGCGCCACAGCCGCATGTCGTTCTGGCATTAGGATTATCAATCGTAAAACCGCCAACCATGCCTTGATTTGTATAATCAATCTTAATGCCTTCCAAAAATTCGATGCTCCGTTTATCCCATGCGACGTTAAAGCTCTCATATTGCAGTACTTCATCTTCATCACTCAATTCATCGTCTAGCTTAAGACTGTAAGACAATCCGCTGCATCCGCCATCCTCAATACCTACTCGGAGAAAAAGATTGGAGCCTTCATTCTCCTGGATCATCTGTTGAATAGCCAATTGCGCTTCTTCACTAACTTCGATCATCTTAATCACTCTCCTATAATTTTAAATTACTGCTATGGCCCGGCGATAATCTCGCGGTTGGATCAATGTATACTTTGGCATTATTGACAGCGGTAGGTGCTTCACCAAAGCCCACAGCGATCAACTTCACTTTTCCTGGATAAGTGGTAATATCCCCTGCAGCGAAAATCCCCGGTATGCTTGTTTCCATACGGGTGTCGACAACAATGGAGCCTTTCTGCACGTCCAACCCCCACTCGGCAATCGGTCCAATGGAGGACACAAAACCAAAGTTAACGATAAGGGCGTCGCATGAAATGGTTAGCGTTTCCCCTGTTTTGCTCAAGTGAACTGCAATCTCCTCAATTCGCTCTTCCCCATGCAATTCGGTAATGTCTGCTGAAGTGATAACATTGACCTTGGAGGCCATCAGCTTCGTTACACTATGTTCGTGCGCCCGAAACTTGTCTCGTCTATGTATAAGAGTGACCTCTTGGGCAATCGGCTCAAGCATCAGCGCCCAATCCACTGCCGAATCTCCACCTCCATTGATGATGACGTGCTTGTTAGCAAATTGCTGGAGATCCTTCACAAAATAATACAAGTTCGTGCCTTCATACCGCTCAGCATTCAACAAATCCAAACGACGCGGCTCGAACGCTCCAACGCCTGCAGTCACAATAACAGACATGCTATAGTGAGTGGATTTATCCGTAATAATCTCAAAATGGCGTTCATCCCTCTTGATAACTTGCTGCACCTTCTCTTCCAGACAGATCTCTACAGGGAACATACTCATCTGTTCCTCTAAGTTTTGTGTGAGCTGTGCTGCCGTTGTTTTAGGAAAACCAGCAATATCATATATAAATTTCTCTGGATAAAGTGCGATCGGCTGGCCCCCCAATTGAGGCATGCTATCAATGATTTTCACACTAGCTTGACGCATCCCTGCATAAAAAGCTGCGAACATCCCTGCCGGCCCTCCGCCAATGATTGTCATGTCTGTGGTTGTTTTGGCTTCTGCTTCTGCGGCTTGTGCGGCTTGTGCGGCTTGTGCCGGTTCTATGGTTGCTGCGACTTCTGCGGTTTCTGTGGCTTCTGAGATTTCTGTGATTTCTGAGGCCTCTGCGGCTTCTGAGATTTCTGCGATTTCTGAGGCCTCTGCGACTTCTGATAGTTCCGTTTTATCGTTTAACAAGTTGTTCTCCTCTTTCTTTTACGATATTCATGATACTTTTTATATTATAATATATAAAAAGTATAAATACTACATAGACTATTTAGACTTAGGTTCTTATAACTAGTCCCCACATAGGACATTTGCTATATTGAGGACTTGAAAGATGCTCCTGATGTAGATAATCGGGGATTAACTTTAAATATTTTTACTCATATTATGTGAACTTAAGATTTAAATATAAGACCCTACGACACTAACGGGGGCAAACCCCTGAGTGACGTTGAAGCCTTCTTTCGCTGTTGCTCTAGTCTTTTTAAAGACGATAAATGGCACTCTATTCGCAAATAAGAGCATTTTTGCACCTTATATTTCTCTTTTTGAGGATAATAAGGAAAATAAGAGCATTATTGTACCTTATTTTCCGAAAAATAAGCTATATGGCGCGAACCTGAAGAATTAAGGTACAAAAATGACCTTAATCTAATCCAAACCTCTATTTCATCCAAATTAAGGTACAAAAATGCCTTTATTTACGTTTTGGAGATTCATATGTTGTGGATATGCATCTTGGAGATTCACATTTTGGAGATATGCATCTTGGAGATACGCATATTGGAGATACGCATATTGGAGATATGTATCTTGCCATTAATATCTTGGAAATTTACATTTTGGAGATTTACGTTTTAGTAATTTGCATCTTGGAGATTCTATCGTACTTTTTTTAAAAAATAATCCCCTAACGTTCAAAGCACAGCACAGTGCCAGTAGCTAGCCGAAATGAAACTCAATAAGGGAACATTGAATCCAAGAAGGCGAATATTAAATTCAATAAGAACAAATTAAATCTAGTCCAAGAAGAGTAAGCAAAAACCCGCAATACACCTTGCAACATCAAGGTTTATGCGGGTTAAACTAAATACAGTCTGAATACAGTCAAGAATGATCGGCAGATCACTAAAGATACATGTAGGAACAATTACTGTATTTTGTCTGCGATTGAGCAAGAATACGACCCAACCAACTTTTTTCGTCATACTCATAAAATTTAACCACAGACATTGTACCGTCCTAATGAAGTAGGAGGGAGCAGCGAGCCCCCGTCCACACACTACTGTACATACGGTTCCGCATATGGCGGTTAGAGTAAATTTAGCTAGTTTTATTGATTTAGCTAGCTTTATTGGTTCAGCCAGTTATTATTGATCAGTCTTTTTATTAATCAGTCTTTTTATTGATCAGTCTTTTTATTGTTCAGTCTTTTTATTGATCAGTCTTTTTATTGATCAGTTTTTTTATTGATCAGTCTTTTTCTTAAAGAATGACGCTGTAGAAAGGCTAATAAACGCTGGTAAGAACAGAGGCAGAAGCAACACGGCCAGCAAAGCCAAAGCAATAATGACTGCTGTAGCCAACTGCACCAAGGTTAATACGCCTGATGGAATCATAGCGGCAAACGTACCTGAAAGAATAAGAACCGCCGAGAGGATTACCCCACCTGTATGCTTCATGGCTTCATAGATTGCTTGACGCGGATTTCGATCCTTGTACTCCAGATATCGCATGATCAGGAAGATACTATAATCTACTCCCAAAGCGATGATCATAATGAACGAGAAGAACGGAATCGTCCATGTCAGATCCTTATGACTTGTGAAAGTACCGAAGATCCATTCTGTTGCTGCCAATGCCGTAAGATACGCCAGTACCAACGAAATGATCGCCCCAAGTGGAATCCAAAAGGAGCGCGTGATAATCACCAAGAAGATGAATATTCCAATGAGCATAATCACTGCTGTCTTCGTAAAATCTCCCGTGGACATCGTATTAAGATCCTGGTTCTGCGAGGATATTCCCCCAATCCCGTATTCAGCCTTGGCAAATTTGGACTGCTGAAGCAATTGGTCAAATCTGTCCTGAATTTGCTTTACAGTCTCCATCGCATGCGAGGAGTAAGGATCGTCCTTCAGAAGAATAGTCCACTGGGCTTCATGTCTGTCTGAAGACATATACGTATCCAACGACTTGGTGAATGCTGCTCCCGTACGCACCTCTTCTGGAATAAAGAAGGTTTCGGAGGCGCCTGTTCGTACAACTTCGTTCAAGTAATTGGTTGTGCTCGTCAATCCATCAGAGATCTTCTGCAATCCGTTTACACTATCCCCTAGCCCATTTTTCAGCTGAGGAAGGTTGCTTGCTAAATTGCTCAGTCCTTTATTTAGCTCCAATTGTCCCTTTACGATGCTGCTCATTCCTTCTGCTAGAGCAGGCATCTTCGTTGTAACCTGTTTCTGACCCGCACTGCCTTGAGCAAGTCCATCCTGCAGTTTGGCAGCACCAGCCTCCAACTGTGTAGAGCCTTGTCTGATCTTATCCTGCCCAAGCTGAATTTGCTGCATGCCCTGCTGAACAGTAACCAATTGACCGTTCACGGCATTGAACTGTTGGTTTAACTGGTTCATCCCTTGGCTTAACTTAGCCAATTGTTCAATAAGCGCTGCCGACGTACTTTTCAATACTACAAAGTCAGAGCTGTTCTTTAATTCACTATTGGACGCTTCCAAGCGTCCTATCGTATCGTTCATACTTTTGGAAGCTGCTATGATGCTATCCAGTGACTTCTTGATATTGTCATACTGTGTGTAGAGTGTATTATATCCCTCTGTAATTTTGGGGAGACCTGAGCTTATCTTGGCTGTCGACTCATTCAGTTTTACTAAATTTCCATTCAGACTGTGTAAGCCCTGTTTCAATTCCCCTGCGCCAGCCGTCCCTTTGTCCAGCCCGGCAGAAATCTTGTTCAGTGCTGTAATAGATTGATTAATTCCCTCTTGTACCTTCTTAGTCCCAGTAACCAAATCATTTACTTTACTGAATTGATCCAACGGAACAGTTGCCAGCTTATCCACTGCTCCTGATAATCCATCCTTAATCGTGCCAATTCCATCATTCGCTTTTCCAATACCTTCACTTAGCGAGGCGGATTGGTCAGTGGTATATAGTTCTTTGATTTTTTCGCCATGAGGCCGGGTCGCGCTAAATACCTTATCTACACCATCAATAGAAGTTAATTGCTCGGTAACCCTGTCGATAAAGACCAAATTGTCTGAAGAATCGAGGCTCTCTCCTGCCTTCATGACCACCGTTGTAGGGGATGCTTGTCCCGCCGGAAAATGATCATAAACTATATTAATGCCTTTGACGGACGGGTATGAATCCTGGATCTCGTCCAGCGAGTTGTAGCTCAAATGCCCGGAGTAGAAAAGAGAGATGGGCACCGCAATCACGATCGTAATGAGAATCCCCCAAATGGGGCGTTTTACAGCAAATCCTGTGATACCAGAGATCAGCTTGTTTCCGTTATGTTCACCGGCCGCTTTGGAAGGCCAGAAGCTTAGACGACCGAGAAGTCCCATAAGGATCGGTACAATCGTGAACAAGGCCAAGAGCAGGATCCCCACTCCGATGCCGACTGCTGACGCGGATTTGAACAATTGGAATTCAGCCAGTCCCAAGCTGCTAAAACCGATCAGCACCGCCACTCCGCTATATAATACGGTCCGCCCAGCGGTTTTGTAGGTATGAATAATCGCTTCCAGTGTGGATTCCTGCCGGGACAACTCTTCTTTGAACCGCATAAATAGCAAAATGATATAATCTGTGCCAATCCCGAAAAGGACCAGGATCAAGAAAATTTGTGTAAATCCGGAGAATGGAAAATTGAGCTTGTCGACTAACTGAGTTACGATACCTAACGAGATTAGAAATGTTATTCCCACGGTAACAAGCGATATGATCGGGGTCACCGGTGAGCGGAAGATTAAGATCAAGACAACGATAATGAAAACGACCGCAACACCTTCTGTTTTCTTAACACCGGCTTGGGTGGTCTTGACGAAATCCTCCATAATCAGATCAGATCCGGTTAGATAATGCTCCACCTCTACTTGTTCCAATTTGTCCATCAGAAGATTTCTGATTTCTTCTTTCGAGCGGTCGCCTATATCTACTGTAACCACAGCAAGAGCTGTAGTTCCGTCTTTAGAGCGAAGCTGCTCTTTCATATCCTCATTGTCTGGGGACAAAATGGAACGAATGCCTAAGTCCGCTTTCTGCTGCTCCAGCGTTTGAATTCCTGACCCAATCTGATCCATCTGCTTTGTATTCAGCTTATCCTTACTATGAAAAACTGCGACGACCGACATTTCATTCGCATTCTCTGCTTTTCCACTCAACTCGTGAATCAACCGTTCCGCTTGCCTCGAAGAGTATCTCTCTGGAACACCGGCCTGACCTTTTTCACGAACAAGCTGCTCCATATCCGGCATAAAATGAATTAACAAGGCTGCAGCGACAATCCAAATCGCCACAATGGGCCATTTCCATTTCAATATCAGTTTCATTTAAAGTCTCCCTTTGTGATCACTTTATTTTGACGACAACTTTTCCTTTGGCACTTCCACCCTCCAGATATTTCAAGGCTTGCGCGGCATTTTTAAAATCAAACACCTTATCAATCACCGGCTTAATGTGGCCTTCTTCAATAAATTTCTTAATGATCTTTAATTGCGCACCGCTTGGTTTCATAAAAAGAAAATGATAACTACTCTGCGTTTTCTTCTCGAGCGCGGTAAGCTTATGACTGGCGATGGATAAAAGGGTCGTCTTCAACCAGCCTAGCTGCGCTTCTTTTCCAAATCTTGCGTTAGGCAGACCGGAGACGGAAACTATTTTCCCATGTGGCTTCAGAATCTGGAATGATTTCTCCAAGGCTTCGCCGCCCAAGGTGTCATACACAGCATCGTATCCTGTGAGCAGCTCTTCAAAATTCTCTTTCTTATAATTGATAATCTGATCGGCACCCATCAATTTAACCAATTCATATCCCTTATCACTGGCTGTGGTGGCGACAAAAGCACCCATTAATTTAGCTAGTTGGATGGCAAAGGTACCTACACCGCCTGCTCCAGCATGGATCAAGATTTTCTGCCCTTTTTGCAGCTTCAAAACATCATGAAAAGCTTGATACGTCGTAAGTCCGACCAGTGGTATAGAGGCTGCTTCTACAAAATTCAGGTTCCGCGGCTTTGGTGAAATATCGTCTTGGTGAACCGCAATATATTCAGCTAATGTCCCAATTCTGCCTTTGCGCGGTCTCCCGTACACCTCATCTCCGGGTTTATAGTCTTTCACTCGGCCGCCAACTTTAGTGATCACACCTGCAAAATCATTTCCCAAAATTAAAGGCATGTCATACTTGAGCAGGAATTTTGCTTTCCCCTCTTTTACTTTAAAGTCGATAGGATTCAGGCTGGCTGCGTGAATTTCAACCAGTACATCATCTTCTCCAATCTCAGGCATAGGTCTGTCTTTCATCAACAAAGGTACATCTTTACCGTATTTCTCAATCAACATAGCTTTCATTTCTATCACTCCCATTAAGATCATTAGTTTAAACAAACGAACGGATAGTACATCAAATATTGTTTTGGCAACGGCGTTTTGCTGTATGCTATATACGCTCCCCCCTAACTAACGGTCTACTGCTTTTTATATAAAAATGATCATGACTTTCCGTTATGTCATCAGTTTATGATCATTAGTTTAAACATATGGACCTATTATGCAAGAAAAACACACTTAAATCAATAACTAATTATTAAGGTGTGCGCACTGGGTTTCAATAGCCTCAATTAATGATTTGAGTTGCTCTAATGGTTTGCGGACAGTCAGGATATAGTGATTTTCGACACTCTTTTTCTCAAAGCTAACATAGCCAGACTGCTTCAACACCTTCAAATGATGGGAAACGGCAGGTCTGGACAAATTGATATGCTCCGCTATAGTGTTAACATTAAGCCCCATTTTATGCTGTGCAAGCAGTAAAATGATTGCCTGACGCTTCTCATCTGTCAGCACATCCAGCAAAGGAATACATTCTTTAAACTGTTCCACAATATGCTCAGTCTCCTGGCACATACCGCTCCCTCCCTTTCGTTTATCCGTTTAATTACATAAACATATTATAAACATCTCTTAGATAAAATCAAGCGCAAACTTGACGTGGAAAGACGCTCACTGTTACCTTCGGAGAATATAAAATAAAAAAGAGATAATAAATTTTTCATTTAAAAAAAGTCTTCACAACAGAAAAACCAAATAAAAATGGAATGAGAGAATACCCATTGTAATTAAATAACACATTATAAAATGGCACCACTGGTACTCCGAAATAAAAGATAAGGAACGGATAGATTGTTGCTATAAAACTTATTATAAGTACAACTAATTGAGATGAATTCACTGTAACCGATTTAGGGAAACCCTTATACAAAGCAAAATAAATACCAATTAAAATCGGAATTGTTCCCCAAGGCAACAAATTGTAGGACAGATTAAATGTGTGTTTATATTTAATATCAAAGTAAAGGAAAGATCTATTCGCTAAATAGAGCAGAAGAAGAAACCCTACAGTCCAGAAAAAAGAATATGAATAGCGTTTTAGCATCAGAACACCTCCGCATCCAAAACATACGAAACCATAAAATATGGGAAAATCATATCTATAATTTACCATAAATTCCGCTTGCCGTGAAATCAACTTTGGCGACCACGGTTTTAGTATCCACTGAGAGAAACATCAAACGCCCGTTTCCCAGGAAAACAGGCGTAACGATTCAATATTCCCATTGCTCAAGCAAATCTTTATTTCCATGGATATGTTCTAAATGATTCTCCCCCCACAAACAGAAGTGATCCAAGATCGTCTTCAAACTCAAGCCGTATTCAGTAAGCTCGTATTCTACCCGAAGCGGAATTTCGTTGTACATATGACGATTAATCACTTTGTCCCGTTCCAATTCCCGCAGCTGTTTGGTTAGCATTCTTTGCGTGATTTCAGGCATTAAACTCCGTAATTCATTCGTCCGTTTCTTCCCATTGGTTAAATGATACAGGATAACCCCCTTCCACTTCCCCCCAATTACTTCCAGAGTAACCTCCACGCCAATCATATATTTCTTTTGCTTATTCATATCTAAATCCTCCTAATTTGCATCAAAATTAAATAATAATTAAAGGTTCAAAAAGCCTATAGATACCTTTTATGTTCCTATAGAACAATATAGTGCCTACTTCCTATTTTAACATCCATACTACATAATAGCATTCAGACAAGGATTAACAAATAGAAAGGAGGGCACAACTTGATTCAATTAAGTATTCTTGATCAATCGCCCGTTGCTGAACAACAAACACAAGCAGAGGCCTTGCAAAATACAATCAAGCTTGCCCAAGAAGCTGACAAACTTGGCTATACCCGATTCTGGGTATCTGAGCATCATAATACACCCAGCCTGACCGGTTCTTCTCCTGAAGTTCTCGTTTCCCACCTGGCGGCCAAGACAGAGCGGATTAGAATCGGCTCCGGCGGAATTATGCTGCCTCACTATAGCGCTTATAAAGTGGCAGAAAATTTCAATGTACTGGAAGCACTTGCTCCAGGAAGAATTGATATGGGTATCGGCAGAGCACCTGGAGGGGCACCACTATCTACGCTCGCATTGCAAGACGGCCAAGCTCGAAATAACAGCCGATTCCCCGTGCAAGTGGACGAATTACTGGCTTATACGCATGGAGAGCTGCCGGAAGGGCATCGACTCCAGGGATTACATGCCACGCCGAGATTAACAAGCCATCCGCACATTTGGATGCTAGGCTCAAGTAGCTATACTGCCAAACTTGCCGCTGAAAAAGGCCTCCCCTTTTCTTTCGCACATTTTATTAATGCTTATGACGGAAAAGCTGCGGTCAAATACTATATGGATCATTTTAGGCCCTCTCTTTATTACCCAAAGCCGAAAGTCGTCGTAAGCATACAAGCCGTGACAGCAGCGACCGATGAACAGGCAGAAGAGATTGCCCAAAGTACAGATTGGGCGGTGATCCTGATCGAATCGGGTGTGGCTCTTCAAGGTATTCCAAGTGTAGCCACTGCGAGTCAATTACCCAAGGAGCCTGGCCTTCTGGAGCGAATCCGGGAGAATAGAAATCGAATTCTGGTAGGCTCCCCAGCAACGGTCAAAGCACAACTCGAAGAACTGCAAGCCACCTATTCCGTAGACGAATTTATGCTTGTATCTTTGACGCCTGATTACGAACAAAAAATCGAAGGTTACCGGTTACTGGCTGAGGCCTTTAATCTCAACTAACTTACAAAATGGAGGAATTATATAATGAAGGTACTAGTGGTAGTAACGCATCCAAGACAAGATTCATTAACGGGAAGTGTTACGAAACAATTAATAAAGGGACTAACGGAAGCAGGGCATGAATACGAAATTGCGGATTTGTATGCCGAGGGCTTTGACCCTCTCCTTCATCCAGCAGATGAGCCGGTCTGGGACAATCCGAATAAAATATATTCGGAAGAAGTAATGCGGGAAATGAAGCGCGTCCGAAACAATGATGCCATTCTATTCGTCTTCCCATTGTGGTGGTTTGGCGTACCTGCCATGCTGAAGGGCTATATCGACCGGGTATGGAATAATGGATTTGCCTACGGACAGGATAGTGTTACAGGCGAAAGGTACCGTTTACCGGTAGAAAAAATAGGTTGGGTGTCATTAGTTGGAGGAACACAGCCGCATTTCGAGAAACACGGACATAATGTTGCAATAAATAGAGAATTGACCTACTTGGTGGATTACGTTGGAGTTAAAGAAGCAGCTGTTCACTACTTGTATGAGACCATTGAGAAATTCCCTGACGATTCCGAAAAAGAGAAAAGACATTACGACGCTATCTTAAATGAAGCTTATCGTATTGGCCAACAATTTTAACATGCTAAGTCCGTTAGAGTATTTCCTCTAACGGGCTATTTGTTTATCATTATGGCACCTCCAAGCTCCTCATTATTATAGAGACAAGTAGTTAATGTCGTTATATACTACAGATTAAGATGCGAATACCTATTATTTTTGGAGGAATGGATGATGACAACGATACTGTTCCAAGGCGATTCCATTACAGACGGATCAAGAGGCCGCAGTGATGATCCGAATCATATTTTGGGACATAGCTACGTGTATCTGATTGGTTCTAAGCTTGGTTATGATCTGGCTGAGAAACAGCCTTTAATTATCAATCGTGGAATCAGCGGCAACCGTGTTTCGGATTTATATGCTCGCTGGAATGAGGATGCCATAGCACTACAGCCTGATGTGATTAGCATTTTAATTGGGGCCAATGATGCTTGGAGATCGATGGATGGTGAACCTAGTGGAGTCACGGACCGTTTTGGTCGCGCTTACAAGATCCTTCTTGAAGAAACCAGAGACGTGCTCCCGGACACCAAATTAATTTTGCTAGAACCATTTATATTAAAAACAGGTGCAACAGAAGATCGTTGGGATCAATGGCAAGAGCGAATCCAGCTGTATCAAAAGATAACAAAGGAATTAGCAGCAGAGTTCGGTGCAATATTTGTGCCTTTGCAAGCTGCATTTAATGACGCATGCCGGCGCGCTGAAGCTGATTATTGGATTTGGGATGGCGTCCATCCAACGAGTGCCGGTCAGCAGATCATTGCAGAGCAATGGCTATCTACCGTTCAGAAGAGCAAATTAGCTCTCCTCTAATCGATGAAAATAATGAAGACCCGAAGATTACTCTTCGGGTCTTCATTACCTCATGGAGTCAGGACTCCATGATTTCCGATATACGGTGGGCAGGGGATATTTTAATATCCCATATCCTTTAATATTTTGGATAACGTACTCAGACGCTCGCCGATCATCTCATCGTCATCACTTAGCGCTTGACTGAACAGCTTAATATCTTCATTAATTCGTTCATTGTCCGTACATACCGATACCGTCATGGCATCCCCTTGCAGGCCAACCCGGTCAATCACGGGCTGCTCTGGGTCATACAAATTCTCATACCGATAGGCTTCACGAAAATGTTCCAAAGACCGGCAGATCAGAATGGACAAATCAAGAACGCGGTGCAGCGGCAGTTCTTCCGATTGTCTGGACCATTTTTCGCCGGTATATCTCCATACCTTAGCCGAAATATCGACCTTTCCTCTATCGTTCCACTGGGCCAGTCCCAGGGAAAGACCTTTCGCGTCCGTGTTACCCGCCATCCGGCCGTCAACCTTCTCATAATTCTCCGATACGACAACAGGTTTATGTTTTAACGTTGTAGGTATTTTCATTGTTTCCCTTCTTTCCTTTTACCATTTTACTAATTTACTAAACGACGGTTTCATCTTATCTTGGTTTTCATCGTTAGTCAAATCCGTCTTTGGACCAGTTTCAATGGCATCACAAAACCCGCCAATTGTTCCATTGACGGGCTTCTAACCTCATTATATCTATGAATTTATTTACTCCTTTGGAGGCTTATTGTACCCCTTGTCTCCATAGGGCTGTAGCTTCTCTAGCCACGGCTTCAAGATTTGCTTCTGTTCCCAGCGTATATCAGTGATCTGATCGGTTTGCTTCTGCTGCAGCACCTCATACGTGAACGCATCCGCTCCGAATTCTTTCCAATCCTTTTGCAACTGGGCATTTGCGAATCGCCCTTGATCCAGCTGCATCTGCAGAGTAAACCATTTGTTTTTCAAGTTGGGGTAGCTGTCGATGAAGATTTTGCCGTTGACGTTGTTTTTGATTTGGGCGACACCCATATAAATCTTAATTTGCTTGTACTCCTCAAGCAGTTCCTTACGCTTTTTCATATCCATATCTTTCTCTCCTTATCTTAGCTTTATAAATTGAACTTAAAAACTTTAGATGGGTAAATACGTCATTTCGAAAATGTTTGGACTTTCGGCCGCTGTTGTCTCCAGATTTCTTTCAATTATACCGCTACTTGCGGTTGAAATCTGCGTACAGCCTATGCTTCCGATGCGAGCTTTCCTGCGGAAAGCTTTCAGGCGGTCGCTACCGCTCCTACAGTTCCAAACCTTTCCTACACTCCTACGCCCCTTTTTTATTTTTCAGTTCAATCTATATAATCAATATTCATCGAACTTACAAATACCGGGCAATAATCCGCACCAGCTTCGCAGGAAACTCGCGTAAATTCGTAATATCCAAAAATCTTTCATTGCCATAAATCTCACTAATGACATCCTTGTCTTGACCGATAGCGGCTGCAAGGAAGGTAATGCCTTTCCGTTCATATTCCTCTATCGTTTGCTGCATGTCTGTAATGGCATACCTCCCAGTATAATTGTCCATTGCTTTGGGCTGTCCATCACTGATACTAATTAACAGCTTGGTCTGCTCTGGCGAAACGACTAACCGTTCCCCCATAATTCGAAGGGCCATTCCATCACGATTATTGCTTCGAGCCTGAATCTTCATCAGCCTGTATCGATCATTACTATCTGGTTTATCAAAGTCCGCATAAGCAAAGATCGACATTTGTTCTAACCTGGAAACATCCGCAGTATCGCCATAGATTAATACGGGTATATTGCATATTTGGCAAAATTCATAGACCGCGATTACTGCTCGCTTGGCTGCTTCGAGTCTTCCGAACGCTGCCATCGATGCGGATTCGTCCACCCTTAGAGCAACCACTAGGGAAGGGGATTCCGTTGGAGGACGTTTTTTGGAAAAATACCTGTAATCCTTATACGCCACACTGTCTGCTTGAAACTTACTACCATAGTAACGGTACCGCTCAAATTCGGAAGATGTCTCATGTTCCAGGAGCGGAAGGGTCTTGCGGGCAATTTCCTGGACAATCGGCATAAGCTCCTTGCTTAGAGTGGCATATTCCGCTTTGAGTTTCTGATCGTAATCGGGACGATGAACAATAAGCTTAACCCGCTCATGAATGGAATCTGACAACATCGCTCTTGCGGTCTGATTGAGTTTTTTACGGAATTTGCGCTCTTTTTGTTTCTCCTCTTCAGACATCGGTTCGGGGTTCGCCTGATGGTATTGCGGAGAGCCATTTTCTCCGGTATCCGTACTTCTCATGTCAGTTGAATCATCGGATACATGGGAAGAGTTCTCTTCACTATCCGCAGATTTCTTGAGTGCGATTCCCTCTTCGTCTGCCCCGCTGTCATTGTCAACCTCAGTGTCGTCGCCTGTATCTCCCCATAGCTTGATCTCTATTGCTGCGTCATCGCTAGATTTTCGTTTTTTTTTACTTCACCCGTGGTAACAGTGTCTAAGCTTGTGAGTAGACCATGTTTTTCGAGCGCTTCTTCCAAAATCTTTATTTCCTCTGCATCGGTAGTTATTTTGTAGATAACCTTATGATATAGCGATTCTTTGGCCGAAGCGCCTTCTGCAACCGCATCTGCCCAGTAAAAGAAGGAACGCATTCCAGCTACACCTTTGATGGCATTGGTCCGGGCTGTAGTATCCAAAATGATAATCGTATCTGCTAATACGCTGAGTACCCGGTCATCTTGATAACCAGTTTTGACTTTTGCCCGTTCCACCATGACTTCTTTCGTTGGCAGATTCATTTTCTCCGAGTGCTGGACTCTGTCCCGCAGCGCTTCATTGAGCGGTCTCGCCCCAGCATAACTACGATTGGTGGTAATGACCGCGATAAAGTCTGGATGTCTGTGAATGATTTCAGTGGGAAGATTAATACTTCCGTCCAGTTCTAAAGCAGAGTTGAGCGCCATGAGTACGGCTGCATCACGAATGACGTTTGGTTCCTGTATTTCTAGAAGATAGCCTTGCTGATAAGCCCTAACGATCTCTGAAGGGTAAAAACGGTACTCAACAGTTTCCCCTTCACTGTGTTCCGCAGCTATCTTCAGCAATTGCTTCATCTTTAAGCCTGCTTGCTCCTGGGTAATCTCCAATGCATTCATCAAAATTTCAGTAGCACTTTGAAACCCGTCGCTTTCATACAGAGCTTTCAGGACAGTTTGCTCTACAGGCTCCAGTTTCTCTAATTGTTCAGAAGAAATCACCGGTAATATCGCCCCAATGATATCCGATTTATCCATGTCCGCAAAACAGGTCACCTTTGTATAGGGTAGCCCAAAATTAGCGGATAACGCTTTGGCTAATTGGGTTTTGCCAGAGCCGGCATCACCTTCTAATAGAATATTGGCGATTTTCATTTCACCGCGATTCCAGTTCCGTTTCACTTCGTTACTGATACGCTGTTCCTCTTCGCCGGGCTTATGAGACATGGGCTTTTGCCATACCAGCTTTTTTTCCGCATCTGTCAATGATCTCTCAGGTGACAAATAATATTCCTCATGTTCTTGCATTGTTTATCTCTCCTTCTTGCCCGTCATGCTGTCGGGCCTGCTTCGGCTTTACTGCTCTTCTTAACAACAATAGGGAGCAGCAACAGCGCACCGAGCATCGCAAACATACCACTCACCGCAAATACTCCTATTAAGGAAAATGCATCCTTGAGATAACCAGAGATGAACATTCCAACGACCATCATCCCCATAAAAATCGGCATAATCGTTCCGGATACCCGGCCAATGAATGCTCCCTCTGTGTTCCGCACAAGAAGCGTCTGAATTCCGCCTTGGATACAAGGGTAGAACAGACCGCTGATTACGAGCAGAGCAATGGTCAGCCAAATTTGCTTGGACGCGCCCATTCCCACCGTACAGACGGCATTGACAAGCAGGCCGACTAAAAGCAATGTCTGTGGCTTAAACTTCTTGGCTATCGCAATAATAGCGGCTCCGCCTACCATCATCGCTGCCCCATTGGCCATCACGAGCCATTGCAGAAATTGTCTATCCCGTCCCAAATTCTCGATGACCAGGAAGATTTGCAGGGGCTGAGTCAATCCGGAAGCCAAACCGACTGCCGAGAACGTCATACTCAGTGTTCTTAAAGATTTATTGTCCCTGATATAGCGCAGTCCAGCCGTTAACTCCTTGATGAAGCCACCGTTATTCTCTGACTTCGGTTCCGCCTCATCACGCGGAAGGGTCGATAATATGAAGGAAGAGCCCAGGAACATCACTGCCGTCAAAATCAGAGACACGTTAATCCCAAACTTAATAAAAATAAATGTACCGATGACTGGTCCAAGCACCGTAAAGACAGCGACCAACGTTTGAGACATTGCCATCACGCCCTGCAGTTGTTCAGCAGGCACATGTCGCTTGTACAGTTTCATCGCCGAAGGCTGAGAAAATTGCGACAAGCTGGCAGAAACAAAAGACCCGATCAGAAGGGCAACCCATCCGCCGTTTATGACCGCAAGCAGCACAGCCCCAACGGACAAACCAGACAACAAGTCACTCCAGACCATCGTTCTCTTCGGCCGCCACCTGTCGGCAAAGGTTCCGCCAATCAGGCCAAATATAAAGATCGGTGCAAATTCTGCAACCGAAATCAATGATATATCCACCGGATTATTATGCGTCAGTTCGGAAACATACAGCAGGATGGCATAATTACGGATCCATATCCCCAGCTGCAGCAGCACCCGGGAGAGGATAATTGTTCGAACATAGCGATTCGCAAACATTTTTAATACCCCATATCTTCTAAAATTTTCGATAGCGCACTCAGACGCTCGCTGATCATTTCATCATCATCACTCAGTGCCTGACTGAACAGCTGAATATCTTTATTAATCTTTTCATTGGCCACATCGACCGCCACGGTCATAGCATCACCTTGCAGGGCAATACGATCGAGAACCGGCTGCTTCGGATCATATAAATGCTCATAGCGATAAGCTTCTTGAAAATGGGCCAAGGTCCGGCAGATCAAAATGGACAAATCCAGAACACGATGGAGAGGCAGTTCTTCCGATTGTCTTGACCACTTTTCTCCCGTGTATCTCCATACTTTAGCCGAAATATCGACCTTTCCCCGATCGTTCCACTGCGCCAATCCCAGGGAAAGGCCCTGCGCGTCTGTGTTTCTGGCCAATCGGCCGTCAACCTTCTCATAATTCTCCACTACAACTACAGGTTTATGCTTTAACGTTGTAGGAATTTTCATCTTGCTCCCTCTTCTCATTTACTAATTTACTAAATTACTAATTTACTGCTCAATAATATCTTGAACTTTTTTGTTCGTCAAGCCGCTTTTTAAAAATTTGGAAATCACTCCTTAGCGGAATTTGTAGCACAAAAACAAAAAAAGGTGACTTCTGATTCATTCAGAAGTCACCTTTTCACTACTTGCTCTAGTGATATTTAGCATTATATTGATGATGTTAGCCTACACGAAACTTTTAAAATCGCTTGAGTGAAAAATGAGAGAGATCTACGTCATTCTTCCCTGAAATAATCAGGTTGCTCAAGGCTTGTCCAACTGCACTGCTAAATTTGAATCCATGTCCTGAAAACCCTGCTGCAATCGCAATGTTAGGATACTTTGGATGTAAATCGATAATAAATTTTTCATCAGGAATCATCGGATACATGCAAATTTTCCCATACTTCATTTGCTGAATTTCAGGAAGATATCCATTCAAAAAATCTCTCAAATCTTCCTTATCGCCTGCTACTTCACCAAACTCTTGCATCGATTCATCCGGATTTATTTCATCTCCGCCATCATGTCGTCCTACCTTTAAGCCGCAGCCATCCGTACTTGGAAAACCGTAATAGATACCTTCTGGAGTCTCAAAGTTAAAGGCTGGAAACTGCTCATGATTATAACTATTTTCATCAGCATCAAACCAAGCAAAAGTCTTTCTTACGGCTGTAAGAGGAAGATCCAAATCGAGCATCGTCGAGAGTAGCTCCCCTGACCATGAACCTGCGGAGACAACCAACGCATCGGAGTAAAAGGTCTCTTCGTCCGTTTTAATAATTACTCTGTCATCTAGAACGGAAATATCTTGTACTCTACTATTGGTGAGAATTGTAGCACCGTGGGATTCGGCAAGCTCTTTATAAGCTTGGATACATTCCTCACTTTTCAGTATTCCCGACGCAGGTTCAAAACACCCAATATAATCGTCAGGTAAAGTGATCCCAGGCCAACGCTGATGAACTTCGTTAGAATCCATAATATCGAGTGGCAACGAATATTTTTCAGCACTAGAGATAATATTTCGCGTAAAATCGGATCCTTCCTCACCTACATTGAGGACCCCTGTTTGAAGAAACAATTGCTTTCCAGTAGCCTGTTCTAGATCAGTCCATAATTGTTGTGCTCTAAGAACAAATGGAACATATTCCTCACCCTCGGCATAAGCATGCCTGATAATTCTAGTTTCCCCGTGATGGCTACCTTTGTTATGTGGTGGGTTAAAGGAGTCTAGTAATAAGGTTTTCTTGCCACTCTTGGCTAAAAAATAACCTGCGGCCATTCCCATTGAACCTGCACCAATGATGATTACATCAAATTTCATACCCTTTAACCTCCATGCCAAAACTTAAATATTTGAATATCAATCTTCTGTCAAATTGGTTTTGGTGTCAAGGAATGACCGAGGGACGCTGAAATTGTAGCAGCTGCTTTTCTAACGGCTGACCCATATTGTATGCAAAAATCAGGTGTGAAATCCTGCGTAAAACCTAGAACGGTAAGGCTCCCTATCACCCTTCCAAAGCGGTCGAATATGGGAGCTGCAACCGCACTGACACCTTGGTCCAGTTCTTGGTGTGATTCCGAATATCCCATGCGACGGGTGATCACAAGGTCATTTAATAACTTCTGGCGATTCGCAGTTTCATGTTCAGAAGATGGCTTCGACGCAGAAGAATCCATATATCTTTCCAGCTCTTCTTGGTCAAGAAAAGCAAGAATCGCCTTCCCCGATGATCCCTTATTAATCGGACTCAAACGTCCGATCAAATGCGTGACATGGACAGCTGCAGGACTATCCACTTTGTCCAGACACTTCACCTGACGATTAGAAATAATGGATAAGGTAACCGTTTCTCTCACTTCATGAGCCAGACGTTCTAATTCGGCACGTGCAATCCGCTGGAAGTTCAATCTCCCGGACAGACGGTCCATGATGAATTGAAATATTTCCACACGCACTTCATACTTTCCATCAGGCAACTGGGAAACGAATCCCCGCCGTTGCAGCGTACGAAGAATACGGAAGGTGGTTGATTTATTGAAGCCGGAGGCAGTTGCGAGTTCAGCAACTCCCCATCCTCCATCCCGTTCAACCAGTCTCATAAGAACTTCTAATCCCTTATCCAGTGTTTGCAGTTGGTCTGTATCATTTCCTGACATAAAATTCTCCTTATCATTACAAAACTTTCGATAGGAATTCTATTGTTCTTTGATGTTTAGGATTAGAAAATACTTCCTCTGGCGTACCTTCTTCTAAAATGGCCCCTTTATCCATAAATAGAATCCGGTCGCCAACTTCTCGGGCAAAGCCCATCTCATGGGTGACAATCACCATTGTCATCCCTTCTTTAATCAAATTTTTAATGACATCGAGCACTTCCCCCACCATTTCAGGATCTAGCGCAGATGTAGGTTCATCAAATAGCAAGACTTCCGGCTCCATTGCCAAGGCTCTGGCTATAGCAATCCGCTGTTTTTGCCCCCCTGAGAGAGAAGCCGGGTAATCCTTTTCCTTACTGGACAAACCCACCCGGCTTAACAGCTCTAATCCGCGTTTATAAATATCCTGTTGAGACATCCGCTTAACATGAATAGGTGCAAGCATAATATTATTGATGACGTTATTGTGGGGGAAGAGGTTAAACTGCTGGAATACCATGCCCATTCTCTGCCTGATCTTATTGATATCTGCCTTTTTATCCGTAATATCCTGACCATCGAAAATAATCGATCCAGAGGTGGGGGCTTCCAGCAGATTCAAGCATCTCAGCAAAGTTGATTTACCCGAACCGGAGGGACCAATAATAACCGTTACTTCCCCTTTTTTAAAATGTTGATTGATGCCCGATAATACTGGAGTCTTGCCAAAGTTTTTATACAGGTCTTTAACGTGTATCACTGCTCTTAAACCTCCTTTCGATCCAGCTCATCAACCTACCCAACGAGAACGTTAGGATAAGATAAAACACGGCCGAAATGATTAACGGTTCAAGAGCAAGATAGGTGGCGCCTTGCACAATCTTGGCTGCTAATGTCAATTCTCCAACGCCAATTACAGAGGCCATTGAAGAAGCCTTTATGATATTCACAAACTCATTCCCTATAGCTGGTAAAATGTTTTTGATTGCCTGTGGCATAATGACAAGTCTCATAGCCAAGCTACGAGACATGCCCAAGCTTCTTGCCGCTTCCATTTGCCCTTTATCCACAGCCTCGATACCTGCTCTTACAATCTCAGCTATAAATGCGCTGGCATTTAAGGTAATGGCAATAACCGCCGACTGAAATGCTGAGATATCGATACCCAGCAGCATTTTACCACCCGAAAAAACAAGCAATATCTGTAATAGCAATGGAGTTCCCCGCATCAGCTCGATAAAAACCACAGCAAACGCGCTTATAGGTCTAAATCTCCCGATGCCGGATTTGGAAGCTTTCATAAAATAGATGATAAAGCCTAAAACCGTGGCTAAAATAACGGTTGCTATTGATAAGCCTATGGTGACTTTCAAACCTTCAAGAAATTTAGGAATATAGCGGTCTAGAGAACTAAAATCAAGCAATGATATGCCTCCTCTTTATGCACGTAAACCTTATCCAGGCATATTTAATTCGGACTCTCTATTCATTTTTCTGATTTTTTGCAGCCAATTCGGAAGCGGCTTGAATATATTTATCAAGATCTCCAGAATCCTGAAGTCGTTTAATGGTTTTGTTGATAGATTCACGCAAAGCATCTTCATTCTTTTTGACGACAACTCCAACTCCAGCGCTGTTTAAAGCAGAATCATCGATAACGATTCCATCAGCAATCGCAAGCTCGGGATTTGCAGCTACAGCAACTTTTGCAACAAGACCTTCACTAATAACAACATCAACCTGCTTAGCTTTTAGAGCAAGGTTTAGCGTATTCATGTTGTCCATCAGAACAAGATTCTCATTCGGGAATTGAGCTTGCATTAGCGTTTGCTCCGTAGAATTCAGCTGCACGCCGATTCTCTTTCCTTTTAGATCGTCCAGGCTTTTATATTTGTCCTTGTCCGAAGCTTGAATCAACGCAATATCTTGGGACAGATAATAAATATCCGAGAAATCAACCTGCTGCTTTCTTTCTTCTGTTGCCGATAAAGCTGAAATCAAGATGTCAGTCTGGCCAGCTTTGAGGGCTGGAATTAATGCATCCAGATCTAGTTGTTTGAACTCCACTTCCACTCCGATATCCTTGGCAATTTCTTTAGCTAAGTCAATATCAAAGCCGACTCTCTGATCTGCACCGTCAACGATGGCATGGAATCCAAATGGAGCGAATACAGCATTATTACCAACCACGATCTTACCTTTTGCCTTTATAGCCGCCAGCGCATCCTGAGTGTCGTCATTTTTATCTCCGCAAGCCGATAATACCAACACTAACGCCCCTACTAAGCTAATAAGCATCCATTGTTTGAAAACTTTCTTTTTCATAAAAATCCACTCCCTTATTAATTGTATGTTTTTGAAACATGAATCTACTAAATTAAATCTCCAATTGCGGCTTCGATTTTTTTCACAATCTCACCAGATTCAGCTAGTTTTATAGCTCCCTTAGAAAGCGAAGGCATGTATGTATCATTATCTGTGAACGGAATGGCATCTAGTAACACGTCATATGCGATTTGCGTGCCTGCCCCTAGTTTAAAATCACCCAGTACATCTCTTGTAATATAGATGGCTCTTGAGGCGAGCAAATATTCGATCCCAATAATTTTAGGAAGATTATCGATGATTTGCTTTGTCTTCCTGCATGCCCAAGGGGCCATACTTACATGATCTTCTTGATTACTTTTAGTAGACAGGGTATCTACACTGGCAGGAAAACATAATGTTTTATTCTCGGAGGCGATCGCTGCAGCTGCACATGATATAACAGGATAACCACAATTCAGACCCGCAGGTTCTCCGGCAAGCATTGGCGGCAAGCCATAGTTAAGCGTTGAATCACATAGTGCGAAAATTCGTCGTTCCGAAATATTCCCGATTTCCGCTAGACTCATAGCTAGAATATCCATGGCAAAGGCAATCGGTTCACCATGAAAATTCCCTCCGCTTAAGAAATCAAGCTCCCCTTGTTCATTCCAAAACACAAGTGGATTGTCTGTAGCTGCATTGATTTCCCGCTCCAGAATTTCTCTGACATAGTTCAGGTTATCCCTACAAGAACCATGTACTTGCGGCAGACAGCGGATGGAATATAAATCTTGAACGCGCGGCTGATACTCTGGATGCAGGACATCATGCTTAAGATGAACCTTCCTTGCATCTTCAGTCGTGCGCTCACTATCTCTGACAAGTCTTCTAATATTGCTGGCGCTATCTACTTGCCCTTTTTGCCGTCTGACAAGATGGATTCGCTCATCAAATGCCGCCAATTCTCCACGCATAGCCTCAATACTTAACGAGGCAGAAGCTTCTGCTTCTTTTACTAGCTTTGCAGCATCGAAATAATTAAGTACAGCCATCCCTGCAAACATTGTCGTTCCATTAATGAGCGCGAGTGCATCCTTTGCTTTCAGCTCGAATTTGATCGGATAGATACCCGCTCTTTTTAAAGCTTCCGGAGCAGGTAAAATCTCACCTTCATAGTAGGCTTCAGCAGCATCATACCCGATGAGAACAGAGGCCATATGAGCCAAAGGCGCCAGATCGCCGCATGCTCCAACTGAGCCTTGCACGGGAATTACAGGATGGACACCTTTATTCAGCATTTCGACCAGCCTGTCCACCACTTCAATCCTCAGCCCGGATACACCCTGACAAAAAGCATTTAATCTTACCGCCATGGTCGCTCTAACGACTTCTTCTGATGCAGGGTCGCCAACGCCCCCACAATGCGACAAAATAATATTTCTTTGGAACAAATCATTATCTTCAACCGAAATATTGAAATCTTTCAATTTACCTACGCCAGTATTAAAACCATAGATTGGGGGGGCGTCACTTCTGATCCAATTCTTCTCTATGTATTCTCTGACTTTAATAATTTCTCTTCTACTAGATTCAGCAATTCGAACCTGAACATGATGTCTGGAGATATTAACAATATCTTCAATTTTTATGTTCTCTCCATCTAGTATTACTTCGCTCATAATCGATCCCCCGTATCATGCATCCGTTTCTATAATAGAAACAGATGTTTCTTTATTTGGTTAATTTTAGTTAAGTGTAAAAGATAGACGTTTCCGTGTCAATACTTAACTTATAAGTTTAGTCGGAATTTGACTTGCAGGTTGGAATCATAAGATCATTCATAACATGACATACTGTAGTCTAGTTATGAATGATACAGTTGAATTACAAAGGAGGAGTAATCATGTCTTTTCAACTACCCACACCAATTGCAATTTACATGAATTCCCTAAATACCAATGACAATACTGTTATTGACGGTTGCATGGCAAACGACGCTCATGTTCACGATATCGGTGAAGACAAACATTTTAATGGACTTGAGGCCATCAAGAAGTGGCGCGGAGACTCCAATGACGAATTTAAGCTGAGATCCGAGGTTATAAACGTGGAAGACAAACACGGAATAGTCATTGTAACTTCCCTAACCAGCGGCAATTTCCCGGGAAGTCCCCAACTATTTTATTATTTCTTTACTGTCGCAAATAACCTGATTTCCAATATAGAAATTGTTCCAGGTGAGGAAAACGTAAACCTCGATAATTAAGCGGCATACAGAAACGAGAAGGTCTGGCGGCTTCTGAAATACCTGTCCAGACCGAAATGATGCGCAGCTCGCACTGGATACGGTCAAGCAGTGGGAAAGCAAAATAGACGTACCTCGGATGCCGTGCTCCATTCGGATCAAGGCTTCCAATATACGTCTCAAGCGTACAACACGCGATTAGAAGGATTCGGCATCGGCGTTATGGGCAGCCACTCTCGCAAAGCGACCTGCCTGGATCACCCATGCATCGAATCCTTTTTTTTCGTATTGTGTATTTACTTTTATAATTAACAGCAGAGTCGCCCGATCTCATTTACCGCAGTCTTATTCACCGTTGTTTTGTTTACTCCGATCCCTCCACGTACGGCCCTGCTCCACAAAAGCTGCAAATAGCTTCGTCATTTGACGCTCGTTAGCAGCTGCCATATTTTCAGGATGCCACTGTACCCCGATTGTAAAACTTCTCCCCGTATGCTCAACCCCTTCAATTACACCATCAGGTGACGTTGCCGTCACTTGCAATCCTACTCCGAGCTCCCGAAGTGCCTGATGATGAAGACTGTTGACCCTTACTTGACTGCTCCCAAAAATGCTAGCCAATCGACTTTCAGGTGCAAGCAAAATATCATGGGTATCTCTGCTTCGAGGAACGTCGCGCTGCACATGTTCTAGAGCTCCCTCATACTGGCTCGGCAAATCCTGATAGAGCGTACCGCCGAGGGCAACATTTAGAACTTGCACTCCGCGGCAGATGGCCAGTAGTGGTTTATCAGTATCTAGAACATAGCGAATCGCTTCCAGCTCAATCACGTCACGAATTGCCAGTGTCTGTCCAAGCTCAGGTATGGCCTCTTCGCCGTATCTGGAAGGATCGATATCCTCACCTCCCGTAAAAATCAGTCCGTCACAAAGGTCGATCAATTGTTTAACTGTTTCTATTGAAGCAAGCGGCAGAACGATGGGGAGACCACCCGCCGCTTCTACCGCAATGTGATAATCCTGATGAACGTATACTCCTTCACTATAAGCGTTCAATCTGGCTAATGTGCTTGTAATGCCGATAACAGGTTTCATGATAAACTCCTTTTACGCTCATGGTATGGGCCTTGTGTGCAAGGAACGCCAGACTACTGGCGGGTATCTAGCGCATCGCGCAGACCATCACCTACGAAATTTATAGCAAGCACAGTGAGCAGGATCATTGCCCCCGGAGGTACCCACAGCCATGGCTGATCAGTTAATACCGTCAATGATTGTGCGTCCGTAAGCATATTACCCCAGCTAGCTGTCGGGGGCTGCACCCCCATACCGAGAAAGCTAAGGCCCGCTTCACTCATAATGGCAGAAGCAATGCCAAAGGTTGCGTTCACAATGATAGGTCCAACAGCATTGGGGAAAATATGCCGGAACAATATCCTCGGCGTGCTCAGCCCTAGAGCGACGCCTGCATTAATGTAGTCAAGCTGCTTAATAGACAGTACGCTACCTCTAACAAGCCGTGCGACGCCCGGCCAGGAGAACAAGGCCAGGACGAGAATAATCGTTGTCATGTTCGAGCCTAGAATACTAATGACTACAAGAATAACCATCAGAAAGGGGAACGCCATGAACATATCTGTTATCCGCATGATCACCATATCCAGCCAGCCGCCAAAATAAGCGGACACGATTCCGATTAGTGTTCCAACGGTCACATATAGAGCTACTGTCACGAACCCGACGATAAGTGAAATTTGCGTCGCATAGATGAGACGACTCAGAACGTCGCGTCCAACCTGATCCGTCCCAAGCCAATGCTCTGCCGAAGGGGGAGCTGAGAAAACTCCCGTTACTTCTTTAGGGTCGTTCGGAGCAATCCACGGTGCCAGCAATGCCACAAGGATAAGCAACACAGTTATTACAAGCCCGGCAACGGCCAGCTTGTGCCGAATGAAGCGAGTGAATAACTGCTTTAAAAAAGCATCCTCCGTCTCCGGTTTAACGCTCTCAGCAGGGATCACTGCAGACATGGAGCCCTCATCAAGCTCATACGGAGATAATGCCAAGTCGATCACCCCTCTCTAAGTGTATTTAATACGCGGATCAGCTGCTGCATACAGTAGATCGGTAAGCAAGTTGGTCGTAAGTACAATCAGTGCCGCTACCAGGTTCAATCCCATCAGTATTGGATAATCACGGGACAATATGGATTGAATCGTCAACTGGCCGATACCTGGCCATTGGAATATTTGCTCAATAAGAATGCTGCCGCCTAACAACAGCGGAATCTCCATGCCAACTACTGTAATGATCGGGATAAGCGCATTACGCAGCGCGTGCTTATTCGTGACAATAAACGGATGCAGGCCTTTGGAATTTGCTGTACGCAGGTAGTCCATATTCATTACATCCAGCATACTTGCCCGTACATATCGCACTTTTTTCCCTGCAATAACAATACCTAGCACAAACACAGGCAGAATCATATGGGTAAAACGATCCCAGAACCCCCCTGCGCCGCCGAGTGTAACCATCCCGCCCGTGGGGAACCATTTCAATTGAACAGCAAATACATAAATCAGGCCCAAACCGAGAAAAAACTGCGGAACAGACGTACCGATAAAAGAAAGGCCTGTCATGATATAATCGAACTTCGTATTTTGCTTAACAGCACTAAGAATACCAACAGGAATGGCAATAAGCATACCGAAGATAAGCGCAGCAGAGGCCAGCAGTAAAGTTGGACCGATTCTTTCGCCGATAATCTTGGTAACGGGTGCATACGAGCTGAAAGAGTAACCTAACTGACCCTGCAGCAGATTCAGCAGCCACTTAAAATATTGCAGAATCACAGGATCATTCAGACCCAGAATCTCTTTCCTGAGCTCAAGGACTTCCTTTGGGGTATTCGGATCGATAAACATATCAACTGGATTGCCAGGCGCAAGCTTGATAATGAAATAATTAAGCACTGTAATCCCCAATAGGACGGGGATCGCAATCAGGATTCGGCGTATAATGTATTGAAAAATGGCCGACTCCTCCCTTCTCTTTCATAACTCTATTGGGCAAGAGGAAAATGACAAGCAACCGCATGCGGCTTCTCGTCTAATACCGGTTCTTCCACGCGGCATAGCTCCTGCGCATACGGACAGCGTGTATGGAATCGGCAGCCACTGGGAGGATTGGCCGGAGACGGCACATCGCCCTGGATGACGATCCGTTTGTCTGCACGCAAGGTCGGATCTGGCTTCGGATAGGCTTGAAGTAAGATTTGCGTGTAAGGATGCCTCGGACTGCGGAATAGTTCATCCTTATCACCAATCTCGACGATTTTCCCCAAATACATCACAGCCACTCGAGTGCTAATATATTTCACCGCACCGATTCCGTGAGCAATAAATAGATAGGTCAGATTCAATTCTCGTTGCAGATCGGACAAGAGATTCAGTATTTGTGCTTGAATCGATACATCCAGCGCAGATACCGGCTCGTCGCAGACGATCAGCTTAGGCTCAAATGAAATTGCCCGAGCGATCCCGATCCGCTGACGCTGACCACCGGAGAACTCGTGCGGGTACCTATTTTTATAAGCTTGTGGCAATCCGACCATATCAAGCAGTCGGTTCACACGCGCCTGTACCTGACTGCCGGTTGCTAAATTATGTGCAATATACGGCTCTGCCAAAATGTCAGCCACTCGTTGGCGTGGGTTAAGTGATGCATAAGGATCTTGGAAAATGATTTGAAGCTGCGTACGAACCTCCCTGAGTTCCTTTTGCTTCCGGTAAGTAATATCCTCATTTTCAAACAATATCCGACCTTCAAAAGGATTCTCAAGTCGTACAATCGAACGACCGAAAGACGATTTGCCACAGCCGGATTCACCAACAAGTCCGAGTGTTTCGCCTTTATGGATGCTCAGGCTAATATCGTCTACCGCCTTTACATGACCGACAGTACGTGAGAATACACCTTTTTTAATCGGATAATACGTCTTCAGCTGTTCTACTTGAAGCAGCGGAGAATCTGCGATCATAATACGCTAGCCTCCTGTTGCCGGGAATTTACAATGTCTGATAAAGGTATCGTCTGCTCCTCGACGACCCAGCATCGTACTTGATGCTCACCCGCCACACTTTTAAGCTCCGGCTGTTCCTGCCGGCAACGGTTGGTCGCTAAGGCACAACGGGTATGGAAACGGCAGCCCTCAGGCATTTTTGTGATCGAGGGCACCGTGCCGGGAATAGCCTGTAGCCGTTCATTCTCTCCATGAATACTCGGGATGGATGCCATCAATCCTTGCGTGTAGGGATGCTTCGGTTCACGGAAGAGCGTGAATACATCAGCCGATTCTACAATTTGGCCCGCATACATAACGACTACACGATCCGCCATCTCCGCTACGACACCCAGATCATGAGTGATCAGCATAATCGCTGCTTTGCTCTCTTGCTGAAGCACCTTCATCAGCTCCAAAATTTGCGCTTGGATCGTGACATCAAGTGCTGTCGTCGGTTCATCGGCAATCAGTAGCTTAGGCTTACAAGACAACGCCATAGCAATCATAATTCGCTGGCGCATCCCGCCAGAAAGCGTATGCGGATAGGTATTCATTAGATTCTTACCATGAGGTAATCCGACTTTATGCAGCATTTCAATAGCATAAGCCTTGGCCTCCCTGCGGGTAAGGCTCGTATGACACTGAATCATCTCCACAAGCTGATGTCCGATCGTCAGAACGGGATTCAGCGAGCTCATCGGCTCTTGGAAGATCATAGATATCTCCTTCCCCCTTAGGGTACGGAGCTCCTTCTCGGAATTCGCAGCTATATTCTGGCCGTTAAAGCGAATTTCCCCTTGCTTAATCCGGCCATTATTGCCGAGCAGTCTCATAATTGAAAGTGAGGTCACACTCTTTCCGCAACCAGATTCACCAACAATGCCTATCGTCTCCCCTGCTTTCAGATTGAAGCTAATATCCTGAACAGCAACTACGTCTTCTTTCCCATTCCAAAATACAGTTTGCAGCCGATCGATTTCCAATAGATTAGTGATATGATTCACCGCCCTTCTGACAAAATGAAGCCGTCCGCGTTCAACTTCTCAAATAAGAACGGGTGCATGCACATCTTGCGGGATAGCCGGAATATAGGGCTTGCCCTGTGTCGAGTTTAAAAATTCTGTTCTGGCCTTATTCAATGCCTCTCCGCCGTCTGTTAGCAGCTCGTAAGCTGCAAGGGCCAGCAGCTTGGCGGCATGGTGCATACCTTTAAGACCAATTGGCGAACCAAAAGCAGCCGTCGCTTGCCAGGTATGTACCTGTACACCAAGTGGTGCACAGGTTGTAGTAATCTGGCCCACTGGCGTAATCCAAGACACATCACCCACATCGCTAGAACCGCCACCCGTTGTCTGTGAAGTAGAGCGGTTTTCGTAGAAACCCGTTGGCAGAAGCTCGTCTGTCTTCCCCCACTCCTGATGACGTTTCTTAGCGGCTTGCAACAAATCCGGATCGAGGGTGGTTGCAAGAGCTGTCGCCAGCTCTTGATCCTCAGCTGAGAAGCTCAGCTCACCTGCGTCGTCCTGTTGCTTCACAAGCAATTGATTTAGCGACTCGTTTATATTCAAATCATAAGCACCCGCTTTAATCTCCCAAGTGACCGACGTCTCTGTCATCAGCGCACCTCCCTGGGCGATCTTGATTAGGCGCTCCAGCAGTTCGTCCACATGCTTGCGGTTGACGCCCCGGAGGTAGTACCAGACGCTTGCCTCATCGGGTACAATATTCGGTGCTTCTCCCCCATTTGTAATCGTATAATGAATACGCGATCCGTCTGGCACATGCTCACGCAAGTAATTAGCCCCAACATTGGTCAACTCGACTGCATCCAGAGCGCTGCGTCCCAAGTGCGGAACTACGCCTGCATGGGCAGCACGGCCTTTGAAGAAAAATTCAACAGAAGTAAGTGCCGATGTTCGAATGCTCCAAGCGGCATTCGAGTTCCCGGGATGCCATGTTAACGCTGCATCCAGATCATCAAAAGCACCGGCTCTCGCCATAAATGTTTTGCCGGACAAAACCTCTTCCGCTGGGCAACCATAATAACGAATCGTACCTGACAATCCTGCCTCATCCAGACTTTGCTTTAATGCGGTCACAGCTTCCACGCCTGCCGTCCCCAGCAGGTTATGGCCACATCCGTGGCCGGGTCCGCCAGGAGTGATGGGCTCACGAACCGCACTCACCTTCTGCGAAAGTCCCGGAAGCGCATCATATTCCCCAAGGATACCGAGTACTGGTCCACCCGAGCCATACTCAGCCACAAAAGCTGTTGGTACACCACCTATGCCAGAAGTAATTCGGAAACCGGCTGCCTCCAGCGTTTCTGACTGCAGCTTTGAGGCGAAAGCTTCCGCATAAGCTACCTCAGGGCGATTCCAGATGCGCAGCGCAAGCTCCTCATAAGTAGTTCTATTGGTTTCAAGCCAGTTAACCAGTTGTTTTTTACTCATGCTCTCCTCCTGCTATTTTAGATCCCATTCATTAATGTTGTTGAACATCCCAATATCGAGCGGCTTGCCGACAAGTACGTCCTTAGACACTGCTAGTAATCTTTTTTCCGAATAAACAGCCAGGGATGGCACATCTTCATGCAGGGTCTCCTGGAGCTTGTTATAAATTTCTTTGCGTTTAGCCGGGTCGGCTTCCGTTTCGCCCTTAGTGATCAGCTCATCAACCAGCGGGTTTTTATAATTCAAGAAGTTGCCCGGATTGGTACTCTTGAACAGAGTGAAGTAGGAGCTCGGCTCAATATAAAAGTCACGGGTGAAGATGGTAATGTCGTAATCACCCTTTTGCACCTTTTGGATTAGTGTAGGGAAATCAAACTTTTGCACTTGAATGTTGAGGCCAACGGCCGTCAGGTTTTGCACAAGAATATCAGCAGCCTGCTCGCGGATTTTGTTGCCTACCGGAACGAGGAATTCAATCGGCTGTTTCTTATCCCAATTGGCCTCTTCTAACAGCTGCTTTGCTTTCTCCGGGTCATAGCTATAGTTCTCAATATCCTTATTAAAGTAAGGGTGGTAGCTCGGAATACCTCCGTCAATGACCTCTCCTTGACCTTTAAGCAGCTGGTCTACAACCAAGGTGCGGTTGAGCGCATAAGCAATGGCTTGGCGTACCTTTGGATCTGCAATTTTGTTACTGTTAAAAAAGATTTCAGGGGGTACAGAAGGGTTTCCTGAAGCCAGCTCGACATTCTCGAATCCTTTGACCTTCTCATAATCTGTAATAGGGATGAGACCTACAGGTACAGAGTTCATCTGAATTTCCCCAGTTTGCAGCTGCGCGACAAGGTTGGTGGCTGGCAGCACTTTGATAAAAATTTTATCCAGCTTGGCGACATCGCGGTAATAGTCGGTATTTTTGACCACCTCAACATACTGTCCTTGGGCAAAGTTAGCGATCTTGAAAGCACCTATCGTAACTTCCGGCTTCTGGAAGTATGGGTTCGTGGAGAGCTGCTCAGGTGCTACATCCTTCAGAATATGCTCGGGTAGGAAGAACACCTTGGTACCGAAACGTTCCTTGAAAATAAGTGGATCGATTGGCGTCTTAGTTCTGACCTCGAATGTCTTGTCATCTACAATTTTCAAGCCACTGATCTCAGTCGTTCCTTCTTCCAACTTACCGGCATCGTTCAAGCCTTCGATAAAGTTCAGCTTAAAGTTGGTTTCTACCTTCGGGTTAAGGGCTGTTTTTAATGTAAAGGCAACATCAGCTGTGGTGAACGGCTGCCCATCATTCCATTTAGCCGCAGGATTCAGCTTGACGACAAAGGTTTGATTATCCGTTGTCTCCACGGAATCAGCGATCTTTGGCAGAAATTCGAATTTCTCATTAAGATCAAGAAGAGAGTCATTAATTAGTGCAATAGCATTGTCAGCAGCAGAATCGCCCTGATCATTAATTTGATTCAGCGTGACGGGTACGTTCACAATGCCTATATATACAACTTTCTCTTTCTCTTCCTTATTTGGAGAAGGTTCAGCTTCTTTAGGCTTGTCAGTAGCTGGCGCCTGCGTTGCTGAAGAAGATGTTGTATTCGTTGAGGAACCACACGCAGATAACACGAGCACAAGTGCAAGAACGATAAAGAGCATGGTTCGACGATAATGACGATTCATAGTTTTTAACCCCCTAATTTTGATTATTCCAATTTGTTTAATATGAATTGTAGCTAAATTTACCATTATTGAATCTCCACTGTCCAATAGATTTGTTCAATTAGATTATCCAAAATATTGAATCTAACTAGCGAATCAGGGGCCTTGATCATACTAAGAGGGGTTGTAGAACTAGCCTATCGTGGAATAAGAGGGTTCGAAAATAGAAAATCGCTGCCGGTTCAATGAATGAACCAAGCAGCGATTTTTTAACATCTATTTTGTTTTCAGTTCCTTAGTAAATGTGAAAGCTTATTTTCTATAAGACCAGTTGTCCGGAATCGTAGTGAGATTAGCCGGGTGATGATATCGTTCGCCGATTTCTTTAAAGCGCTGCAGAATGTTATCGTCCAGAACACCTTGCTGGTTCGGCGCACCATTAAGTAAGAATGATACATTGTGTTTGTTACATTCAACGATTTTCTCCAATGCCCAGTCAGCGGTTCTAAGCTCCATAGTGGTATCTGATGTTCTCCAGAACCAAGTCTTCGTTAATATGTTGCAGCTCGCTCCGGGACCGTTAAAAGAGTTATCCACCTCTTGCCCTGCAGCATTCTCAAAAAAGGCAATGTCCGTTTGCTCTACGCCAGACTCGCAGCCAATATTCATCAACAAGCACTGTGGTTGAAGTCCTTTGACCAAAGCGTCAATTTCCTCAAAAGGAAGATCTTCGTAGCTTGGGCCGCCCCAAGGAGCATTCCACCCATCGATGATCAGGAACGGGATTTCCCCGTAACCGGTCAGCAGTTCCTCAATTTGATTTTTAATAAACTGCTTGTCTTCAGGCGTACATTTCCTCCGGCCGATTTGGTGATGCAGATCGAGTGCGGAGAAATAAAGACCTGCTTCAATCCCTTCTTGCCTGAATGCATCAAGATACTCCTTAACTACGTCGGATTTTAGCGTCGCATTTCCCACAGAATGTTCGGTATATTTTGTCGGCCACAGGCTGAACCCTTCATGATGCTTCGCTGTCATCGCAGCAAACTTCATCCCTGCAGATTTGGCAGCCTTGGCCCATTGAGCACAGTTCAACTGAGTCGGATTCCAATCCTTAGGATCGAAAATAAATCTGCGGGGTTTATCGTTATTTTCGTGGCCATATTCCCAATCTTCCACTTCTGTATCTGCAAACTGAAATGTAGCACTATTAAAATGAATGAACATACCAAATCTTTGATTGACGAACCATTGTTGTTGCTGAACTAATCCTTGATTACTCATGAAGATTACCTCCCAATTATGATTTGTAAAAAATCGTATAATATCTACCACTCTATAGAATTCCATCCTCTGTTACAGCTAACAAAATCGACATTCTATAGTACAATTCCTACATAATTATTTGGAAGGCCTTCATGTTTCTTGATGTCTCTACTCTGTACGTTTGCATATTTGAAATGTACAATCGTTACTATAGAAGCTAATGAGCTTGGATGAGCATAGGCAAAAGAAAGGTGTTAAATATGACTCTAAACACTCGAGAACTAATGATTGAAGGTGCCATACAGCTCCTAGGACAACGAGGCGTGCATGCCACCTCATTTTCTGAAATTATGAAAGCCACCGGAGCGCCAAGAGGCTCGATTTATCATCATTTTCCTGAAGGTAAAGATCAACTGGTCAAGGAAGCTATAGATCTGGCTGGAAAACGCGCTATAAGCTATCTAAGTACCTTTGAAGGACAACCCGCTGAAATCGTAGCCGAGAAGTTCATTTCACTGTGGAGAATGTTGTTAAGCCACTCTAACTTTGAAATGGGTTGTTCTGTGCTCGCGGTCACTGTAGGATCGGACTCATCAGACTTGTTGGATGAAGCCGCAACGGTGTTCCATCAATGGGGAGACCGCTTAACAGCCATGCTATCTGCCGGTGGGCTGGACCTAGGCAAAGCAAAGGGACTGGCAAGTGTCCTCATTGCTTCCTGCGAAGGGGCTGTAGCCATTAGTAAAGCGCAAAAGTCATTCGATACCTTCGATACAGTAGCAGAGCAGCTACTGATTATGGTTAAGAGTGCATCCAGCTCACAACGGGAAACGGAATAATATCCGCTTGAAAGCAAGGTTCTTCTACCTAAAAAACTTGGCCTGTAATCTGCCATTCCGAATTGGAACATGCAGTTTTACAGGCCAAAAATTTTTTTGTGAATTTTTAATCCTTCTTGGCTTCCTGAGCCGCTTTAGCAGCAGCTGCACGAGCTGCCAATGCACTAAATTCTTCAACACCAAAAGCAGTTCCCTGCATCCCCCAACCACCTTCGGAAGCTTCTGTAAGTATCACCCAGGTATGCTTGAGCAGCGTATCATCACCAGCAATCCGCGCTACAATTTCTGTCGCTTCCTTCGTAATCTGCTTCTGCCCCTCACGATTAAGTACACCTGGTGGTGTAATAATTTGGACTCGCACATTATTCGCTGAGTTTGTATTTCCGGTATGAATATCTGTGGCTTTAAGGCGATGTATAAAAACTGCTGTATTGTCCAAATGAAATGGGCTAGGTGAAGCAACACCTTCGGCTCTAAGAATTGCATGGGCTAATGCTGTTCCTAATTCATTTTCTGCACCTGCTGGGAAAAGATTCTCTGGTGTGTACACATCGATCATTGGCATAGTGTAACTCTCCTTTTTTTAGCACGATTATGACGACCATCATAATCATATATTATGACGATCGTCATAGTCAACAGTTCCTTATCTTTGAACCTGCTTATATAATTGATTCCTCTTATTTAGACGGTTTATAATCATAATGAGTATTCCAGTAATAGCATGAGTTTCTCCTGAAAAGGGACTATCTCTCAAATGAAAATCAATTCATTTACCAATAACACCTTAATTTTAAAAGGAGGGTCTAACCATGGATCAGATTGACTTGAATATCCTGTACCACCTTCAACATCAAGCGCGAATTCCTATGACAGAGCTCGGCAAATCCGTCGGCCTGTCACAACCGGCTGTAACGGAAAGAGTGAAGCGTTTGGAGGAAAAGGGCGTCATCGAACAGTATCGTACGATTGTTTCACCCGCAAAGGTCGGGCGACAGGCCGCAGCTTACATGCTGCTTCATACAAGAGACTGTGACGGCTTTATTGAATTTTGCCGCTCCGCTCCTGAAGTCATTGAATGTCATCGGATAAGCGGAGAATACAACTACATGTTGAAAGTCGTTACTGATTCCATACAGTCACTGGAGAAATTCGGAGATAAGTGCGATAAATACGGAACTTATACCATTCTAATTGTCATGTCATCACCTATTGACCATAAATTCTTCATCTCTGAAGATACAAAAATGCTTGTCGACAAGAATTAGAAATTATAAAAAAAAAGAAATCCGGCATTCAAACCGGATTTCTTTTTTTGCTATTCATGACAATAACACTACGGCTAGTTATTTTCATAGAATTCGGCCTTCAATGTTTCATACTTCGAAATCCATGCTCTCTGGCACGCACTGTTACAAATAGAGCTAGCAAGAGCAGGATGAGCACTACCCAAGGGAAATTATGGATACCAAGGGTTCCAAGCAGGATGCCGCCAATCATACCGCCACCCCCGATGGCTATGTTCCAACTTGTTACCAGCATGGACTGAGCTACATCGGCATTTTCGCCAGCCGTTTCTGCGACCGCTGTTTGAAGTAATGTCGCTGCTCCCCCAAACGTCAGCCCCCACAATGCAATACTGAAATAAATGATCACAGGTTGACCACTGCCGATTCCCAGCAAAACAGATGCTACGGAGAAACCAGCCAGGCTGAATAAGGTAAGCATTCTCAGCCAACGGTCGATCATCGTGCCTGTTATCCAAATGCCAACAACAGAAGCAATACCAAATAAAAGAAGGATCAGGTCTACTCGCCCAGAGAGTCCTGCCAGTGCAAGAAACGGTGCAATATAGGTGTAGAGGACGTTATGCGCAAGTACCCAGAACAACACAACAAAGAGAATGGAGCGCACCCCAGGTATGAAGAACACTTCACGAAGGGGAAGCCGCTGCTGACCAACTTGCCCTGGAAAATCCGGTACCCCCTTGATTACCCAAACAATAAGCAGCAGCGATAGCAGAGATGTAATCCCAAAGACAAGTCTCCACCCTATAAAGCCCCCGGCAAATGTTCCAATGGGAACACCAAGCAGAAGCCCAAGTGGAGAACCGATCATCGCCACTGCGAGCGCCCGCCCCCTCAGAGATTCGTGAACCATACGGCGTGCATAGCCTGCTGTTATTCCCCATACCACACCTCCGGACACCCCCGCGAAGAAACGGGCAGTGAGTGTCAATATATAGTTGGAGGATAGACTTGTAATCGTGTTGAACACAAGAAAAACAACGATACACATCAGCAACAACGACCGTTTTCGCCACCCGCGCGTAGCGGTAATTAGCGGTATTGCCGCTAAGGTAGAACCTAGGGCATATAAGGTGATGAGTTGGCCGGCGAGTGCTTCTGAAATTCCCAGTCCATTGCTGATCTGGGGCAATAAACCTGCTGGAAGCGTTTCGGTTAAGATACAGATAAAACCTGTCATCGCCAAAGCCAGTAATCCCCCCAATGGAAACCGGTCAGTCGAACTATTACCCGTGCCAGGCTGTGAGGCCGAGGCCGTATTTCGGTTCATATGAATAACACCTCTAATCTATAAATTCTAACGATTTATAGTTTATAGGATTAATTCCTTGTTTTACATGTATAAGTAACTGAATATCTGTCGTTTTTATTTTAAAATCATTTATTTTTCTTGTTTATTCCTATAATTTAAAATCAACAGTACCAATAGTAACATTTGCCCCACATCTACTGTAACACCATAAAAGAAAGAGCCAACTTAACGGTTAGCCTGTCGTGTCATGAAACGATTCTTTTTTTGCCAATCTCAAATCCTCCTTCACCAGTCGTCTTAATAGTGACAAAGAGGGACACCTCCTTAACTAACCGTTTGAACAATGAAAAGGAGGCTACATCCTCAACTAACGGCATTTTTGCACCTTATTTTACTTTAAAATAGACAAATGAGGTAAATAAGGGCATTATTGTATCTTATTTTCCGAAAAAGTACCCTGGACAGGGTATTCTGGAAAATTTAAGGTACAATATTGCACTTAATCTCCACTAACCCTCAGCTGTAGAGGATTTAAGGTACAAAAATGCCGTTAATTACACTTTGATACTCCTTACCCTCCCTGCCCCAGATACTTACCGATCCTACCAAGAGAGGTCAATTGGGCGAGTGAACCAATGGTATAATGCGTCTTACTTATCTTTTCCAGCCCCTTTCTTGTACCAATATAGCGTTGTACGTAACGTTATGGGCGAGCACTCTTGCTTCAACAAAAGAGGGCCATAAGCAACAACGTCATTAGACCAGCGACAATAAAAGCGTCTTAGGCGCAAAAAAAGCTGCGAGGTTAATACCCCCGCAGCTTTCATTTTTATTCAGACCCTATTTTACCAAATTTTAATTCTGTCCTTAGGAGCTCTGTACATCTGGTCGCCTTCTTTGACGCCAAATGTCGTGTAGAAATCATCAGTGTTACCAACCACGACATTTACCCTGAATTTTACAGGCGGATTAGGATCGATGGCTAGCAGCAATGGTTCAATTTCAGGAACAACCTTCTGTCTCCACACAGTTGCCCATGATTTATAGAACTCTTCCAGATTTGCATCAGGCAATTGTTTAGCGGCTTCAAGCGCAACCTGCAGTCCGGCAATGTCGGCAATATTTTCTGGAAGTGTCCGTTGTCCGTTGATTTTTTGGCCCAGATACTCTAATTTGTTATATTGGTCAACAACAGCCTTAGTTTTGGCTTCGAATTTCTTAAAGTCTTCGGCTGTCCACCAGTTGGTCCGATTTCCAATCCCATCAAATTTGGAGCCATTGGAATCAAAGGTGTGAGAGATTTCATGCCCGATAACCGCACCTATAGCGCCGTAATTCTGGCTTGCACTTTGATTTTTATCATAGAATGGCGCCTGAAGAGCCGCAGCTGGGAATGTAATGGTGTTGGTCAGCGGTTCGGAGATCATATTCGCTGTGTTTGCTGCTATTCTCCACTCGTTCCGGTCAATGAGCTGATCAATTTTTGCAAATTTGCTTTTCGTAAGGACTGCTTGGATCGCCTGGTTGTTCTCATACAATGTCTTGCCCGCATCGACCTTAAGCGAATCATACATTTCATCCAGTTTGTCCGGATAACCAATGTGCACTTTCAAATGATCCAGTTTTTTAATCGCTTCTTTTTTCGTCTGCTCAGACATCCAGTCATTTTTCAGGAACTTATTTTTGTAAACGCCAATCATATTGTCTGCCATCTTGGAAATATCCTGCTTTGCTTGTTCTCCAAGATAAGTCTTGCCATAGTATTGTCCAGCAACCTCTTTGAAATTAGCGTTGACAATATCGTAGATCGTGTCATCCGTTACTGCCGTTTGTTCCTGGCCGGCGGCCCCTCTGCTCAATTGCGTAGATTTTGCTATCATTTCATCGGATAGTAGAGTCGCAGAGTTTAATACAAAAGTGGCGTAGGTCCAGCTTTTCATTTTCTCCCAATTTTTCTCATTAATAAACTTATCCAGATTGTTGAAATAATCCATTTTCATCAATGAGACCTTCTCTGGTGTTTTACCCGTTACATCGACGATAAATTGTTCGAGATCAATATTTTTACTATATACCTTTAGCTCTTTCAATGTTTTTGGAGTATAAAAGGATTCAACGTTACTCTGATCTTCTGCCGTCATTGTATATTGGGCAAATTCTGCTTCGAATGCTACCGCTTCACCGGCAATTCGTTCTGCTGCTTCTTTGGTTTCCCCAACACTCACCAATAGATCTGCCAGCATGTTCTTGTATAGCCCTACCATTGCTTGACCCTGAGGATTGTCAGGTGTATACATACTCTTTTCAAATTTCGGTTTAGGGGAATTGATGTACAGGATCGTTCTCGTTGCATCCTTCATATCGGACAAGATATCCAAAGTAAAGGGTAAGGAGAGACCTCGAACATAGAGATCTTTTTGATTTTTTGCAAAATCCGCCAAACTGTTTATCAATTTAATTTTTGCAATGTCACCTTTAATGGCTTCATATCCCTGTTTGTTCAGGGTTCCCCGATCAGCGGCAAGTTTATAGTACTTAATCATGTTGCCGAGCTCGTCATCTGTTTTGTCGCGTCCTTCAGCCGACATCTTTGTTATATCCTTCAACAGCTGTTTTCTTACTACAGCATCAAGGTCACTTAATCCGCCTATGATTACTTTACCTGCCGGTATTACGGTCGATGCCTTCCATTTCGCATTTACTGCTTCATAGAAGTCGTCTTGTAGTCTAGTTGCTGCAACTCCATTGGAAGGCTGCTGCTTCGAGGTAAGGCTGACCTGGCGCAGCGACTGATTCCAGGCAACTTTGTAGCCTGCTGTTTCAGCGATAAACCGGAGCGGCACATACGTTACATTCTGGATTTGCTTTGGCGCTGCATCCAGCTTGATTGCTTTTCCGTTGACAGTTGCACTCGTGCTACCTACTTTAAGGGATAACGTGAGTCCAACCTTGGTACCGCTTAAGGTACGGGTCTTGGCATCCCATTTCACTTGAACACCCAGCTTCTCCAGTAGTGGCTGTACCGGGACAAGTGTCACTCCTTTTTCAACGATCGGTGCAGACTTACTGAACTGGATTTGCTGACCATTCAGTGATACGGATAAAGCCTTTTCTGCTGCATGAACGGATGAGAGTCCAGAGGTAAGTAAGCTTAAGGATAGTATTGTAGCGCTAAGTTTTTTCATCTGCTGTAAGCTCCTTTTTATGAGTTTATATAGTAGAAAGATGTTTCAGGGAAATTAGATAATAACTGCCCTTCCACTGACAGCGACCATCATCATGTCTTGGCGGACAACTGCGTAATTGGTGCCCACGCCGATATACTCCCTTACTGGGGAACCAGTCACGATTGCGGTGGTTGTAATAATCAAGTGACTACCTCCTAAGAACAACTAGAGTGTTGTCCGTTGCTCTGAACCTATTTCTTTATTAATGCTATCCTACCAGCCCCAGTGAAACAGAGCCTAAACGAATAGATAAACATTAGCTTAAGTTTGCTGCCTCAGTTTAGGTTCTGTTAATGTGAGTAGGCTACTATGGTAAGGGGTGAAAATGATGAGAAATCTATCTGATATTAAAATCGCAATCGTCGACGACGAACCTTCGATTGTCACGATGCTGCAAATGGTGCTTCGCAGGGAAGGATTCCATCAGCTGTACGCAGCTTCCACCTGTGCAGAAGCACTCGACTTAGCGGAGCGTATAGCCCCTGACATCGTTCTACTCGACATTATGCTCCCCGACGGCAGCGGACTGGATCTCTGCTCCAAGCTCCGCGAATACGGGAATCCGCATATTTTGTTTTTGACTGCCAAGGCTTCCGATCTCGATGTTCTGCGCGGCTTTGCCATGGGCGGGGACGATTATATTACGAAACCATTCAATCCCCTCGAAGTGACCGCGAGAATTCAGGCACGCATACGCCGTTTGGAGCAGGAAGCTCCCATAGCAAATCCAGTGAAGCGACCTGATTCAGGGGTTTACCGGTTCGGCCGCTTCACCGTCAACGAGGCGGAAGGCGAGCTGATCGTGGAGGGACAGCCCGTTCCTTGTCCCGCACAGGTCTTCCAGCTGTTGCTGCACTTCTGTAAGTTTCCCGGGGTGGTATTCTCCAAAACACAGCTCTACGACAAGGTTTGGGGAATCAACGGACAGGGCGACGATTCCACCGTGATGGTGCATATCCGGCGCATCCGGGAGCGGATTGAGATTGATCCCGGCAATCCTAAGCTTTTGCTTACCGTACGTGGGCTCGGCTACAAACTGGTAAAGGAATCGCAGGAGCGATGAAGATCCAACAACGTATGGCTTTTCACTTCACATACCAACTGATCTTTTATGCCCTGGTAATTCTCGCCCTCTCTTTGGCTGCCAGCGTCCTGTTCTACCAGAACATAACGAATAATGATTTACGACGAAACTTTCCGGATGGCGCTTTGCAGCTTATTGCCCAAGAAGCAACTTCTAAGAACGGTGCGATTCAGCTCTCCCCCGAGTGGGACAAGCTCATCACGGAGAAAGGAATGTGGCTGCAGGTTGTCAATGCTGAAGGAGAAGTAATCTACAACGTCAATAGCGTTTCGCATCCATCACTACCGGTCTCTTACTCCACCGCCGGACTGCTGGATATCCAAGAAACACGCACGATTGGGACGTATGCCGTACACACTCAGTTAAATTTTGCTTCTAACGGGCCGCTGCTGTACATACTGGGCTACCATAGTTCTGAACTTGATCAGCTCATGTCCTGGTTCAATGCCTATGGGCAACAGGGAAAGGTGCGAAGCGACACGCTTCCTCTCCTGGAGCAGCAGCTGCGCGAGACTGGCTCCTACCTGCAGGTAATCGACCTTGAGAGCCATATTGTACAAGGCATCGGCGATAAAGCTTACGAACAGAAAGCTTATCGTCCGCTAGATCTTCTGACGATCCAGCAATCACCGAGCTACTATGACACGAATATTGTCACTCATCGAGACGAGCGGAGTGGCATGAAATGGATTCTCTATACAACCAATACAGCAGGAAAACCATTGAAGCACCCTGTGTATGATTCGGCAACGCATAACCTCACCTGGTTTGCAGGTCTTGTCCTGCTCTTGGCGGTGACCATCTCCATCTGGCATGGTAATCGCTACGGTCAGCCGCTGATTTTGTTCGCAGGCTGGTTCGAACGGATGGGACGAGGACAATACAACGAGGTGCTGACCGCCAAGGATAAGCGCAAAATATTTCGCCGCAACGGCACGATACGAATTCGTTACAGACTCTATAAAGAAGTGATAGAATCCTTCTATCGAATGGCCGATCAATTGGCTCAAACTGAGAAGGAACGAGAACGGCTGGAAAAGACGCAATCGGAGTGGATGTCAGGGATCTCGCATGATCTGCGTACGCCCCTCGCTACGATTCAAGGTTATGGTTATATGCTGGAGAGTTTGCCTGAATGGAGTAACGAGGATATGCGGACTATGGGCACGACAATTCGGGAAAAGGGAGAGTATATGCTTGAGCTGATCTCCGACTTTTCTATGATTCATCAGCTTAAACAGGGAGATTCGATCATGGAGCTTCGCGAAATGGATCTGGATGAGTTGATACGCTGCTCTGTACTGAAGTACGTGAACGACGCCATCATGTCGGAATATCAGTTTCACTACGTTGGGGATGAGCTTCCCCTACTGGTAAAGGCAGATGAGATTTGGCTACAGCGGCTGATGGATAACCTGCTGTCCAACGTCGTGAAGCATAACCCGCCAGGCGTGGTCGTTACCGTCTCCATCCGTAAAGTGGACAACAAGGCATGCATACGGGTAATCGATAATGGCAAAGGGATGGACGAGGAGACGCTCCATCATTTGTTCAAACGCTATTACCGGGGAACCAATACTGAAGAGAAGACGGAAGGCACCGGGCTCGGGATGAGCATCGCCAAAACCATCGTGGAAGCGCATGGCGGAGAAATCCTTGTTCAATCCAAAGTGTGGCAAGGTACGAAAATTGAGATTTGGTTGCCCTGCTAAGCGAAAACCGGTAAGGCCTGACTCCTTTCCATCCTAGTGAGAGGGCAATCATCGTCATTAGATCAGCAAAAATAAAAGCGTTTGTGTTGCAAAAAAGCTGCGAGGTTAATAACCCGCAGCTTTCCTTTTTAAGCATATTCTATTTTAGCAGAGAGTAATTCTGTTCTATGGGGCAATGTGCATTTTATCGTCTTCTTTCACAGATGAATCAGGCGACGGGTCTTGACACGCTTTGGGCGCTATCGCGCCCTCTTTCGCGGCGGAGGATAATCGGAACCGTAATCGCTGCAGCGATCGCCAACACCGGAGCTAGTGCACCAGCGAGAGGAAACGACGACGAGCCATTCGTAGAAAAAATGCTAAAGTCCCAAAGTCCGTGCAGGAGCATGGCGAACACGAGCGATCCGGTAGACCTCCGGGCAAGATAGAAGATCGAACCGAGGCCGAAAGCGATCAATACCTGGAACAAGGCACCCGCCCCGATGCCCAGGAAGATGTTCGGCAGGTGGAAGACTGCGAACATCGCGGTTGCAAGCAGCCAGACCCCGGTTTCACCGAAGCGGCTGCGCAGAGCGACTATCAACTGACCCCGGTTGATCATGTCCTCATTGAAGCCGACCAAGATACTACCCACAATGAGATACAGCCACATGAGGGGCGTGAAACGGCTGAAGTCACCGATCAGCATGTTCACGATCGCGATGACCATCATGATGATCGGAAGAGTCATCGTCCATCGTGAAAGACGCTGCCTTTCCAGCAGACTGGGGCGCCACCATCCGTAGATCGTGACCATTGTGATGGTCAGCACGGCACCGCCGGACAGTGGTATTACGTACCAGAGAAGAAGGGTCTGCGCACTCTCGCCTATTCGCGGGTAGTCGACACCATTGAGCACAAAGATCGCGTAGAAGACTGCGCTGTAGAGGAAATAGGTGAGAACACCCCATCGTACACGGGGACGAACTCGAAGGGCGGGATCCGAAGATTCTTGCAGCATGTCCCTATTATTTGACATCATAAACACTCCCACTATACATTAGTATTTTCTTTCATTTGCTCTTGTTTTTTAGATTTCAACATCGAATACTTCAAGAACTAGGGATATCATGACTGAGCAGATGAACTAACGCTTCAACCAAGTAGTTCATAAGTTCCGGTTCGAATTTCGGAAAAAGCTGCAGATCCCACTCCCCTAGCGCTATTAGCGTTTCGATCGTCTCCAGTTCCTGTAGCGATTCGCCCAACATCTGCTCGATTATCAGCTTTATAGTAAGCGCACGCTCCTGCACAAGGTGATGTTCCGGTGGTAGCCCTTGCTTGGACATCACGAGCAGATCGTTCACCGTTATCATGATCTTACGTTCTACCTGATCTCGTTCTTCCGGGCTCAATCCACTTAGTAACACCGATTGTACGAATGTATCCGGCAGACGTTCGGAGAGCCATTGCTTCTGCTCCTCCTCATGCTGAATGGAACGAACCATCATCAGAATAAGTCCTGGATCAATCGTGTCGTTATCATCAACGATTGCTATTGCCCGTTCAACCGTATCCACAATGCGCTGAATATGCTGCTGCTTCTTCAGCAGCAGCCCATATTGCAGCTTCAGAGAAGCATTAAAATCCTTGCCGTCCTGCTCCAAATACTCGCTGATATCTTCCAAGGAGTAATCTAAATATTTTAAAGCCAATATTTGATGGAGTCGGAACAAATCCTCATCAGAATAAGTACGGTATCCACCCTCGGTGTATCCGCTTGGCTTGAGCAGCCCCTTGCGGTCATAATATCGCAAAGTAGGTGTCGACGTTGAGGTCAATTTCGAGAATGAACCAACGGTATAATGCTTCTTACTCATCTTACTCAGCCCCTTTCTAGTTTCAGTATAAAGCTTAAAGTTACTTTAACCTCAAGTCCTTTTTTTGGACTCTAATTAAAAAAGATCTCCATATTAGTTCAAACTCCCCATAACGAGTAGGATTTTCTGGGTAAACAAAATAGCCAGCCACCGTTGGATTTCCGGCGACTGACTGATTAAACTGGCAAGGTGCCTGTGAAGCCTGTCTTACTAATGGAGAACAGTACCACTTTCAGGTTGATTTAATCCTGCCTCTTGTTCGTTTGGTTTGACACGCTTCATAAATAACGAGATGAACAGGGCGATAATCGACATGACACCAGCAAAAATAAAGGCGCCTTTGATGCCAAAAACAAAGGAAGAAGGCAAATGAGCTAACATCGCAGAATCTAGTTGAGCAAGATTAAGCCCATTACTCATATCAAATCCTTGATCACGCAAATAGTTTACTTGACCTGTCGCTAGCATCGTCATCGCCAGCGCACTGCCAATCGCTCCAGCCACTTGCTGCAGCGTACTCATTATTGCTGTACCGTGTGGATAAAATTCAGCCGGCAACTGGTTCATCCCATTGGTTTGTGCTGGCATCATGACCATCGACAAAGCTAACAATAATGTACAGTGCAAGGCAACAATAAACACGGTTGGGGTATTCACCGTAATCGTTGAGAAGAGAAACATAACGGCACCAATTAAAATCAGACCAGGTATAATTAGCCTTCTTGGTCCATACTTATCAAACATTTTACCCATAAGAGGACCCATTATACCACTAATGAGCGTACCAGGTAGCAAGAGCAGTCCGGCCTGTAAGGTGTTTTTTCCAAGACCGTTCTGTAAAAGCATCGGCAGCAACAGCATAGATGACAAAAGCAGCATCATCACTACAATGAATAGCACCACCGACAAACTAAACATTGGAAAACGGAACGTACGGAGATTCATGATCGGTGATTCTATACTCAATTGACGCCAAGTGAAGAGAATAAGTGCTGCTACGCCGACAATTATAAAAGATATAACCAACATACTACTCCAGCCACTCTCGCCGGCTTTGCTGAAGCCGAATAATAGACTGCCAAAGCCGATTGTCGAAAGCAGTAGCGAAAGGATATCAATTTTCGGACGTGTAATCACGGATATATTTTTCAAGAAGATTATGCCGAAGATTAGTGAGATAAAAAGAACTGTGCCGGAAATCCAGAAAATCCAATGCCAAGACAGCTTTTCAATAATTAAGCCGGCAACGGTTGGACCAGAAGCAGGCGCAAGCGTCAATACAAGTCCCATCAATCCCATAGCTGCACCGCGCTTCTCCGCCGGGAAAAGAATCAGTATGGCATTCATCATAAGGGGTAAAAGTAAGGCCAGACCAGCGGCCTGGAAAAAACGTGCCACCAGAAGCACTTCAAAATTAGGCGCTAATCCAGCAATGATTGAGCCTAGTGTTGAAAAAGAGAGCGCAGCAATAAATAGTTGTCTCGTTGTAAACCATTGAAGCAGCAGACCAGACACTGGACCTAAAATACCTAGTACTAACATATAACCTGTAGTCAGCCACTGGATAGTAGTCGGGCCGACTTGTAACTGCTTCATAAGCTCTGGAAGTGCAATATTTAGGGCTGTTTCGCTAAACATGCCAATGAAGGCGCCTAATAATAAAGAAATAAGAATGGGTGCTGCTTTTACTTGTTTTGTTACATCCGTTTGAATAGATGCTTCCATGTCTCACTCTCCACTTCGTCCATTAAGATTGGTAAATACTTTATATAGGTAGTTCTTAAAATCAGGCGGGAAGCTGCCCGGGTAGAGCTGCCAATTCGTCTCCTCCAATGCGCTCCCAATTTCGCTGGTCCCCAGCCCTTGTAGCGATTCTCCAAACCACTCCTCGATGATTTGCATTAGAGCAAGCGCACGCTCCTGCACAAGGTGATGTTCCGGCTGTAGCCCTTGCTTGGACAGGATGAGCAGATCATTAAGACCTATTGTGATCTCACGTTCTAGCTGGGTCCGTTCTTCCGGGCTTGCTTCGCTCATAAATATCGATTGTACAAGCGTATCCGGCAAACGACCGGAGAGCCACTGTCTCTGCTCCTCCTCATGCTGAACAGAACGAATCATCAGCATGAGGAGCCCAGGATCAATCGTATCGTTATCCTTAACGATCTCTCTAACTCTTTCAATCGTAGCCACAACGCGCTGGATATGCTGCTGCTTCTGTAGCAACAACTCATGTTGCATCTCCAGAGAACCATGAAAATCCTTGCTGTCCTGCTCCAAATACTTGCTGATTTCATCTAAAGAGTAATCAAAATATTTTAAGTTTAATATTTGATGGAGCCGGAACAATTCGTCATCGGAATAGATACGATGTCCCTTTTCATTGTAGCCGCTCGGCTTGAGTAACCCCTTCCGCTCATAAAAGCGCAGCGTTCCTTCCGTGGTCGAGGTCAGTTTTGCAAATGAACCAATCGTATAATACGTCTTACTTATCGTGCCCACCCCCTTTCTAGCGCCAGTATAGCACCTGAAGTTACGTCAGGGGCAAGCACTTCTTTGAACTTTAAAAAGGGCTAACCTCACGGTTAGCCCTTTAGTATTTTGAACGATGATCATCTACATGCTAATGTTTTTTCACCTTAAAGCCTGCCTGCTCCAGCAATGGAACAATCCCCTTGTCGCCCAGCATGTGCCCAGACCCCACTGCAACCAAATGAGTTTGTTTTTTATCACTGTTCAGATAGTCTTTAATCTTCTCGAACATTGCTACATTGCGATCAGACATTATGCCTTTGTAATATTCAGGATCCCAGCCAGTTGATTTGCTTGCTTCAGCCAGGGCGTTATAATCTCCTTCTTTCCATATTTTAGGGAAGAAATCCACAGGAACATCTGGAGCAGGGGGAACCACAGATTTTGGATCCAAAGCTAGGAGTAGAATTCTTTCCTGTAGAGCGTCGGAGTAGCTATTATTAAGCCGGTAATTTCCTTCCGTAGTTTCCAGCGAAATAACAGGCTTTTTCGCTTTGTTGGCCTTATTAATAAGGTACAGGTCAATACCCATTCCCGTTTCTAAGCCGTCATCTGCAATATTAGAGTAACTAATCTGTCCCTGGATCACCCACGGCTTTAAGTTATCAAAGCTATTTTCCGGCATTTCACGGGCGTTCAAGAATGATTTAAGTTTTGCATACGTTTCTGCGGAGACATGATTACTCAACGTATCCCCGTCTTTATAAAAGCCCAGTTCCATTAACTGTTGTTGTACTTCTTTGGGATCAATCTTTGACATGTCAACCTCTACGCTCAAATCATCAGCATCATTGAGCGCACGCTCAATCTCTGGACGCAGCGGGTACATGCTATCGTCGGCTACGTGAACTGTACCTAACAGATAAACGGTGTTGCCTTTGTTCTCTACCTTCCACATAAAGCCATGGCTTCCTTCTGACTGTTTCCCAGAGGTCAGCATCACCTGGTGCAGTGACGGATTCCAGGCCACCTGATAGCCTGCAGTTTCAGCGGCAAAGCGGAGCGGCACATACGTTTCATTCCCGATTTGCTTTGGTGCTACATCGAGTTTGACTGCTTTGCCGTTTGCAGTAGCATTAGTGCTGCCAATCTTCAGGGAGAAGGAGAGACCTTCTTTCGAACCGCTAACGGTACGGGTCGCTTGATCCCATTTCACTTGGACGCCCAGCTTCTCCAGAAGGATACGCATGGGAACGAGTGTCACCCCTTTTTCGATGATCGGTGCAGATTTGCTGAACCGGATCTGCTCTCCGTTGAGTCCTACAGATAGAGCTTTCTCTGCTGCTTGAACAGAAGAAAATGCAGAGGTAAGCAAGGATAGAGAAATTAATGCAACACTAAGTTTTTTCATTGGTGTGTAGCTCCTTCTAGTTAGAATAATAAAAAGTGGCTTTCTAGCATCAGCTTATCGCTTGACGTTACGTCAAGCGCAAGCATTCTTTTGGGCATATCAGCACAAAAAAGAGCCATAACCGAAATTCCCCTATCGAATGGAGTAGTTTAGACAACATTCGATGAATAAATTTAGGCATGACTCTATCAAATTAAAATTCAATCCGAAACATATAGAATAGCTATCACTTATATGGACCTAATCATTCGCCCTCTCCTTCAATCAGCGAAACCATCATATGAAAAAACACCTCACTCAAATAGTTCTTAAATTCCGGATCGAAGTGACCTGAGATCAATTGCGGATCCATCTCCTCCAGAACTCCTACCGCTTCGTTCTTCCACAGCTCCTGCAACGGTTGTCCAAACGCCTGCTCGTATATCGGCTTCAGAGGAAGCGCATGCTCTTGTACAAGCGGATGATCCGGCGGCAGCCCTTGCTTGAACATGACAAGCAGATCATTAAGCGTCATCATCAGCTCACGTTCTAACTCAAGCTGTTCCTCCAAGCTTGAACCACTCATAAACATCGATTGTACGAGTGCATCCGGCAGACGATCGGACAGCCACTGCTTCTGCTCCTCCTCGTGCTGAATGGAATGAATCATTAGCATAATAAGCCCGGCATCGATCGTATGATTGTCCTTAACAAGCGCTCTTACCCGTTCTATCGTAGCCACAACACGCTGGATATGCTGCTGTTTCTGCAGCAGCATATTATATTGCATCTCCAGAGAAGCGTTAAAATCCTTACCGTCCTGCTCTAAATAGTTGCTGATGTCATCCAAGGAGTAATCTAAATATTTTAAGGTTAATATTTGATGGAGTCGAAACAAATCCTCATCGGTATACATCCGATGTCCCTGTTCATTATAGCCGCTTGGCTTGAGCAACCCCTTGCGATCATAAAAGCGCAGCGTACGTCCCGTCGTCGAGGTTAATTTAGCGAATGAACCAATGGTATGGTAAGTCTTACTTATCTTTCTCATCTCCTTTTTAGTGTCAGTATAACGCCTGACGTAACGTCAAGCTCAAGCATTATTTCTTTGATCATATCAACAAAAAAAGAGTCATAGCCAAAACTCTCCAATTGAATGATGTTGCCTGAACAGCATTCAATGGAGAGGGATGGTATGACTCAGCCGGCTGGTTGTGACACACTTTGGGCGCGATCGCGCCCTCTTTCACGGCGGAGGATGATCGGAACCGTGATCACTGCAACGATCGCCAACAACGGAGCTAGTGCACCAGCGATGGGATACGACGACGAGCCATTCGTAGCGAAGTTGCTGAAGTCCCAGAGTCCGTGCAGGAGCATGGCGGACACGAGCGAGCCGGTAGACCGCCGGGCAAGGTAGAAGATCGAACCGAGGCCGAAAGCGATCATTACCTGGTACAGGGCAACCACCCCGATGCCCAGGAAGATGTTCGGCAGGTGGAAGACTGCGAACATCGCTGTTGCGAGTAGCCAAACCCCGGTTTCGCTGAATCGGCTGCGCAGAGCGACTATCAACTGACCTCGGTTGATCATGTCCTCATTGAAGCCGACCAGGATGCTACCGACGATGAGATACAGCCACATGAGAGGCGTGATACGGGTGAAATCGCCGATCAGCATGTTCACGATCGCGATGACCATCATGATAATCGGGAGAGTCATCGTCCACCCGGAAAGACGCCGCTTTTCCACCAGGCTGGGGCGCCACCATCCGTAGAGCGTGACCATTGTGATGGTCAGCACGGCACCGCCGGACAGCGGTAATACGTACCAGAGAAGAAGGGTCTGCTCACTCTCGCCCACTCGCGGGTAGTCGACGCCGTTGAGCACGAAGATTGCGTAGAAGACTGCGCTATAGAGGAAATATGCAAGAACACCCCACCGTACGCGGGGACGAACTCGAAGGCCGGGATCCAAAGATTCCTGTAGCCTGTCCCTATTAATTGACATCATAAACACTCCCACTATAAATTAATATTTTCTTTCAGTTCCTAGTCTATGGGTACTACTAACTCTGTCTTCTGGAGAAACATATATTGCATCGCCTTTTCAACAATAGTTCATCCGTTGTTAGAGGTATTATCACTACATGCTAATGCAGAAATTATAGCATCCTCACCCAAGCTGCTTAAATGTTACTGTTTTACCACCTTGTATCCCGCCTTCTCCAACATAGTAACCAGACCAGAGTCGCCCGCAAAATGTGAAGCGCCAAGGGCAATCATATACGTTTCTTTTTTATCACTGTTCAGATAGCCTTTAATCTTCTCAGCCATTGCTAAATTGCGGTCCGTCTGCATACCTTTGAAATAGTCATCATCCCAGCGAAGCGCATCGACAAATTTAACCAGGTTTTTTTCATCGCCAGTTTTCCATACTTTCAGAATATCATCCATCGACATTTCCGTAGCAGAAGAAGGCAAAGAATTTGGATCCAAAAATTGAAGGAGCAGCTTTTCCTGTAGAGAGTCGGAGAAGTTGTTGAAGACCTGGTACTGGGACTCAAAAGTCTCTAGCCCAATAATTGGCTTTTTCGTATTGATGGCTTTGCCCATGAAATACATGTCAATACCCATACCTTCGTCTAAATCTTGTTTTGCCCCCAAAATGGTCCCCATCTGTTGCTGAGCGTACCACGCCTTGATGTTATCGAAGCTATTTTCCGGTAGTCCATTTTCTTTCAGGAATGCGGTAACTTTGTTATAGGTTGCTGCAGAGATATGATCCTTCAGTGTGGTTCCGTCTTTATATTCACTCACATCAGTTATCAGTTTAGTTAATTCGTCGGGGACGACCTTTGTAAAGTCGACCTCTACGCCCAAGTAGTCAGCAGCATTGAACGCATTCTCAATCTCCGGACGCAACGGGTATATAGTCTTGTCGACGGTGTGGATTGTACCAAGCATATACACGGTGTTGCCTTTATTCTCTACCTTCCACAAAAAGCCTTTGCTGCTTTCGGATTGTTTTCCAGAGGTAAGGCTAACCTGGCGCAGCGATTGATTCCAAGCCACTTGATAGCCTGTAGTTTCAGCAGCAAAGCGGAGCGGTACATACGTTACATTCTTGATTTGCTTTGGTGCTGCATCCAGCTTAACCGTTTTCCCGTTTGCCGTGGCATTCGTGCTGCCAATCTTCAGGGAGAAGGAGAGACCTTCTTTCGAACCGCTGACGGTACGAGTCGCTTGATCCCATTTCACTTGGACACCCAGCTTTTCCAGGAGCGGACGCAATGGGACGAGTGTCACTCCTTTTTCAATGATCGGTGCGGAGTTGCTGAACTGGATTTGCTCGCCGTTTAACTTTACGGATAAGGATTTTTCCGCTGCTTGAACGGAAGAATATGCAGAAGTAAGCAAGATCAGGGAAAGTAATACAGCGCTAATTTTTTTCATTGGTATATAACTCCTTCTAGTTGGAATAATAAAACGCAGTTTTAATCGTTTGAGTTCTTAAGCAACCTTTTTATATCCGATTTCTATATCTGTCTTTATCTCTATCTCTATCTCTATCTCTATCTCTATAAGCAACCTTCAATATGCGTCGACGGACAACTTCGTTTGGGGATGTAACCTATTGCTCTTCCTTCATCTTCTCCTCCCACATACGACGGAACAAATGAACGAACGCCTCAGACAAGTATTTCGCAAAGCTAGGCTCAAAGTTCGGGAAGAGCTGCGGATCCACCTCCTTCAGCACTCTTCCCGTCTCGTTCGTCCCTAGTTCCTCTAGCGGGTGTCCAAGTATCTGCTCAAAAAACAGCTTTAGAGCAAGTGTGCGCTCCTGTACAAGTGGATCATCCGGCGGCAGCCCCTGCTTGGACATAACGAGTAGATCATTAAACACTATCATCAGCTCAGTTTGCAGGTTTACTTCAACACTAAATATAGATTGTACGAGTGAATCCGGTACACGCTCGGAGAGCCACTGCTTTTGCTCCTCCTCATGCTGAATGGAACGAATCATCTGCATAATAAGCTCTGGATCAATCGTATGGTTGTCCTTAACAATCGCTCTTGCCTGCTCAACCGTATCGACAACGCGCTGGATATGTTGCTGCTTCTGCAACAACAGCTCATATTGCAGCTCCAGAGAAGCATTAAAATCCTTGCCATCCTGCTCCAAATATTCGTGGATTTCATCCAACGAGTAGTCTAAATATTTTAAGGTTAATATTTGATGGAGCCGGAACAAATCCTCGTCGGAATAAGCACGGTATCCCTTTTCGCTGTAGCTGCTTGGCTTAAGCAATCCCTTGCTATCATAAAAATGTAGCATCCGTTTCGTCGTTGAGGTCAGTTTAGCGAATGCACCAGCGGTATAATGTCTCTTATTCATCTTTCTCAGCCCCTTTCTAGCATCAGTATAAGGTGTAACGTTACGTTACACTCAAGCATTTTTTTTATTCTATTTAAGATGAACTTAAAATCCTAACATAGGGCTCGGTCGTCACTACGGTGGAATGTTTGGACTTCCGGTCGTTATTGTCTCCAGATTTTTGGATTATACCGCTATTAGCGGATAAAATCCGGAGACTGCCTGTGCTTCCGATGCGAGCTTTCCTGCGGAAAGCTTTCAGACGAGCGCTTCGCTCCTACAGTTCCAAACTTCCCCCTTCACTCCTTCTCGCTTTTTGTTACTTTCTTTTGTTTATCTTATATAGTCAAAAAAAGAGCTCCCTAGTCAAACTCCTTATATCAAATGGAGCTGCATGAATACTAAAAAACTAAATTAAAAATAGGGCTAACCTAATGGTTAGCCCTGCAATATTATGAACGACTACTTAGATAACAACTGCTGTTCCACTAACAGCTACCATCATCATGTCCTGGCGGACAACTGCGTAATTGATCCCCACGCCGATTACAGCGTTGGCCCCCATCGTCGAAGCGTGCTGGGTCATTTCTTTGAAGGCCGCGTCTCTTGCCTCCCTTAGCTTGGTTTCATAGGCTTTCGAACGCCCGCCTACCAAATCTCTAAATGAGGCAAGAATATCCCTCCCGACATTAGCTCCCATAATGACTTCACCGGTTGCCACACCGACATATTCTCTGACTGGGGAACCTTCAACGACTGCGGTTGTTGTAATAATCAAGTGTTTCCCTCCTAACAAACAAATGGATTGGAGCTAAACTCCTGGAGAAAATAACAGAGCCAACCTAATGGCTAGCTCTACCGTGTAATAAACAAGAATGAGTGCTATTGTTTTGTTACTTTGAAGCCTTCCTTTTCCAACGATGGAACGATTCCTTCATTACCCAGCAAATGCAGCATTCCAACGACAACCAGGTAAGTCTCTTTTTTATCACCATTCAGATAGCCTTTAATCTTCTTGGTCATTTCTTCGTTGCGGTCATTGATTAGACCTTGGAAGTATTCAGCATCCCAGCCAGTAGTGGTGAACTCATTCAAAGCTTTTTCATCGCCCTGAAGCCATATTTTGTTCAGATAATCTATCGATACATCCGGAGAAGGAGGCGTCACAGATTTAGGGTCCAGGTTCTGCATCAGCAGCCTTTCCTGCAAGGCGTCTGAGAAATTGTTGTTCATTTTCATCTGGGACTCCATAGTTTCTAGTGAGACTATCGGTTTTTTTGCTTCATTAGCCTTTTCAATCAGATAATTATCAATCCCTTTTTCTGGCGTAAAGCCATCCTTTGCAACTTGAATGTTCATGATCTGTTGTGTGACGAACCATGACTTGAAAATATCGAAGCTATTTTCGGGCATTCCATTGGCTTTCAGGAATGCTGTAACTTTGTTATACGTGTCTGTAGAGATATGATCCTTCAGTGTGGTTCCGTCTTTATAAACACCCAATTCCAATACCTGTTTTTGTAAATCTTCGGAAGTGACTGTCGACATATCGACCTCTACCCCTAAGTAGTTGGCAGCTTTTAACGCATTCTCAATCTCCGGACGCAGCGGATACATCCCTTCGGGTACATGATGGATTGAACCCATCACATACACCGTGTTACCTTTATTCTCCACCTTCCACAGAAAGCCGCGGCCTTCTGTATGCTGCTTCGAAGTAAGAGTAGCCTTGCGCAGTGATTGATTCCAGGCCACTTGATAACCTGTAGTTTCAGCGACAAAGCGTAGCGGCACATAGGTTACATTCCGGATTTGCTTTGGCGCTGCATCCAGCTTGACGGCTTTGCCGTTTGCAGTGGCGTTTGTGCTGCCAATCTTCAGGGACAAGGAAAGGCTTCCTTTGGAGCCGCTGACGGTATGCGTCGCTTGATCCCATTTCACGTTGACGCCCAGCTTCTCCAGAAGGGGACGCAACGGGACAAGGGTCACCCCTTTTTCTACAATTGGTGCGGAATTGCTGAACTGGATCTGCTCACCGTTTAGCCATACGGACGAGGCCTTCTCAGCTGCATGAGCGGAAGAAAGTCCAGAGGTAAGCAGGCCCAGGGTTAGTATGGTAGCGCTAAGTTTTTTCATTGATATAGAGCTCCTTCTGTCGGAGTAACCTACTCTTTTTCTTTTTCTATTTCTCCCCATTGCCGAATCAACATATGACCAAACGCTTCAATCAAGTAGTTCTTAAAGTCTTGTTCCAGGTTCGGAAAGAGCTGCGGATCCATCTCTTCCAGCACTTTTCCGGTCTCGCTATTCCACAGCTCTTGTCCGAGCATCCGCTCGATCATCATAAACAGCGTAAAGGCATGCTCCTGTACAAGGGGATGCTCCGGCGGCAGTCCTTGCTTGTACATCACCATCAGATCGTTTATCTCTAACGTAAACTCACGTTCTACCCGGATCCGTTCTTCTACACTTGATTCACTCATAAACACCGATTGTACGACCTCATCCGGCACACGATCGGAGAACCACTGCTTCTGCGCTTCCTCGTGCTGAATGGAATGAATCAGCAGCATAATGAGTGCGGGATCCATCGTGTCGTTATCCTTAACAATCGCTTTTACCCGTTCAACCGAAGCCACAACGCGCTGGATATGCTGCTGCTTCTCCATTAACAGCTCGTATTGCCTCTCCAGAGAAGTCTTAAAATTCTTGCTGTCCTGCTCCAAATACTTTCCAATTTCGTCCAAGGAATAATCTAAATATTTTAAGGTCAATATTTGATGGAGTCGGAACAAATCGTCATCCGTATAGGTCCGGTGGCCCTGCTCATTGTAGCCGCTTGGCTTGAGCAGCCCCTTTTGATCATAGAAGTGCAGCGTACGTACCGTTGTCGAGGTCAGTTTGGCGAATGAACCAATCGTATAATACGTCTTACTTATTTTTCTCAGCTCCTTTCTAACGTCAGTGTAGCACCTGACGTAACGTCAGGCGCAAGCATTCTTTTATATGTTATCCAAAGAACAAACATTAAACTAAAAAGACCCGCGTGAGTCGCGGATCTTTTCTGTATTTATTAGACAAGAACGATTATTTTATCGCTAATATCTTATTTATTTAAAATTGGTATTTCGCTAAGCAGTTCCTTCAAGTTCATAGCATCCCACGGCATATGCTCTGTTATACCTAATCCAACTACATCTGTTTCTTCAGATAGCTCTTTAAGCAGCTTAAGGAGTCCCGGCATTTGCATAGTTCCAGCAGCAGAAAAATCATAATGTGCTTCAGGGTTGGCGAAGATTAAAGAACGAAATGCCTTAGGGTCAAGCACATCCAGATCAATGTGAATCGCCAGATGCTTAATGTTATTCTGTTTAATCCATTCTTTTATAGATTCAGTGCTGTTTGTTAGCTCCTCGGTTCCAGCGGTTCTAATCCCTAGCCGTTGAATGATTTCTGCATCAAAATCCGTTTGCACATTTAAACCCGCAATAAACACATGTTCAGGTTTTAGGGGCGTTTTCACATGTTTGACGAATTCTTCATCGCCTTCTCCCAACAAGTTGCCAAGAGGTAAGGTGTGTCCATAATCATATCCTACAATTCTCCCTAAATCAGTGTGAGCATCAATCCAGATCAAACCTAATTCCCCGTTGTATCGTTCGTTCAAATAGGCAAATGGGGCTTGTTCAACTAAACAGTCACCACCAAACATAACGATACGATCTGGCTTATGCGCATCAATGATATGATGAGCCGCCTCTAATTGTGCAAGCAGCTGTTTTCTTCCATAGATACCGTTCTCGTTCTCAAACGGAGTTCCGTCATAAGCCTGAACAGGAACAGGAATAAGGGGCTGATCATTATCAGGAGCGAGCCAAGCAAGCAGTTCAGCTCCAAAAGAATAGTTAGGATTATTTCCCCCTTGCCATTGCGGCATCAGTAAGCATATGGTTTGCTTAGTCATTTTTTGCTCTCCTTTTATTTAAAGTAAGGCTAGTATAGAATGTGAGCATACAAAAAAATAGTACGCACAATATTGATAGGTACTATCAGAAAGGATAGTGTAAACATGAGTATGGCTGAATATAAAGGTAAAGTTAAACATATTCAAGATACGCCTTTTGGCTATACATTATCGATTATCGGAGGAAAATGGAAAATGGTTCTCATTTATCTCCTCGCCGAAAACCAGCCGGTTCGCTTTAATGATCTGAAGAGACAGGTTGGAGCGATCACATATAAAATGCTCAGTTCACAGCTTAAAGAGTTGGAAGCAGATGGCATGGTAAAACGGGTAGAATACCCTCAAGTTCCCCCAAAGGTCGAATATAGTCTTACAGAAAAAGCCGAAACCTTATTGCCTGTGTTGGAAGGGTTATGTGAGTGGGGAGTACAGCATCAGGAGCATTAAATTTATTACCGCAAAGAAAGCTGCAGGGTTAATAAAACCTGCAGCTTTCTTTTTTATTCGTAAGCGTCAAACCCTGCACAGGAACACGAATTGTTGTTTCATTGCCATGAACTGCATCACTTACATATTCCGTATATTGTGTTGGAATCGCATTCCCGGACCACAAGATCGAATTACAAAATTGTAAGTTAACTTTAAGGTAGCTGTAAGGTAGATGTAAGGAAAATCGATAGTTCAGGCCAGTCTGGCAGGATAAGATTGGAACAAATAAAAATAGAAATTTTTTAAAAGGAGAATCGAGATGAGGCTGTTTGAACTGTTGCTTTTTGTGTCAAACATCGGCTTGTTTGCATTAACAGTCCTATTAAAAAAAGGACAGCGTAGAATTCCAGTATTCGTTGCAAGCGGGATCGCCACACTTTTAATGGTCATTCATTTGACGGTAGAAGGATACAGAGTTCAGCTATTTTTCCCATATTGCATAACGATCATTTTCTTAGCCATTTCAGGTTATAGCTATTTTAAAAAAACCGGACCCAAAAAGATCCCGCGAGTCTTGCTAGGTTTAGCTTATACCGCTATAGCGACAATGCTGGTCGTAACAGCGGGTCTCATGTATGCTTTTCCTGTATTTAAACTGCCTGAACCGGCAGGCGAATTTAAGGTGGGAACACAAGCTTTTCATTTCGTGGATCCCAATAGGGAAGAGATTTTCGGAGACGCCAGAGGTAGTAAGAGAGAATTGATGGTTCAGGTATGGTATCCGGCACAAGCTGGCACCGGCAAGTACGCTCCCTTGATTCCCGATACCCAGATTTTAAGTTATATGGCTGCGAACTATGGCCTTCCCGGGTTTACTCTGCAACACCTGAAGTACGTATCCAGTCATACTTATTCGAGGGCCGAAGTCTCTTCGGCACAGACTTCATACCCGCTGATCCTTGCGAATCCCGGCTTTGGCTCTTCCAGGTTCCTCCACACGTCGCAAGCCGAAAATCTCGCGAGTCACGGATATATCGTGGCCGTGATCGACCACACCTACAATACATTTGCAACCGAGTTTCCGGACGGCCGAATCACGACTAGCTCAACCAACGACTTATTCTCGCCCGACCATGATTACCGGACGGAAAGCGGAAACCGCGACAAGCTCGGAAAGGTGTTAACCGACGATGTGACGTTTACATTGGACCAATTCGAGCTCATCCAATCAGGGCAGATTCCTAGTCATTTAAAAGGGAAGATTGATCTCGGTCATGTCGGGGTGTTCGGTCATTCCATCGGCGGAGCGACGGCCTATGACGCTGCTTACGATCCGCGAATCGCGGTTGGAATAGACTTGGATGGCGCGCTTTATCGGCTGCGTGACAGAGAGGGTCTAAGAAAGCCGTTCTTGTTCATGAACTCGCAAAGCGAATTCGAAAGATTAAAGAAGGTAATGGATAACCACGCCTACACGGAGGCAGAGCTTAAACGTATGGGCAACACAAGAGAGTGGATGGATCAAGTAACGGAAGACAAAAAGCTAGAGCTTGAACGGATGCGCGAATCGGCCGACTCAGGGGGACAATTCCTCTATATCGAAAATTCGGAGCATTTGAACTTTACCGACGTACAATACATTTCTCCGATATTCAAAATGCTGGGCATTACAGGAAAGATTGCGTCCGAAAGAGCGAACTCCGTTATCAATGCCTATATGCTGGATTTCTTCGATATGTACCTGAAAAATCAAGGCGGAACCTTAATGAAAGGACCGGATAGCCGCTTTCCGGAGATGAAGTTCGGAACCTCACTATTGTAATTACGGAACAGGCTACCGATTTTTATATACTCCCCATCAAGCAGACAGGTTTAACAAATAAACCGCTACTTGATGGGGAGTTTTCCTTTGTCTAAGAAGAACGAATAGATCAGTTGTAGAGGCACCAGTCGTCTTAACAGTGAAAAAGAGGAGTGATTTCTTCAACTAACGGCATTTTTGTACCTTATTTTCCTCAAATATAGACATATGAGTAAAATAAGGGCATTATTGTATCTTATTTTTCGAAAAATTACGCTGATTGGGCTATTCTGGAAGATTTAAGGTACAATATTGCACTTAATCTCCACTAACCCCTCGCTACAGAGAATTTAAGGTACAAAAATGCCGTTAATTATCCTTTTTATATAAGCTCTTATTTTCTTGGCTATGTTTGTTTTTTAATGCGTTCTATATAGGCTGTTCATCGATTTAATTTTTGCAATATTCCCCTTAATGGCTTCATCCCCTTGTTTGCTCACCTTCTTCAACTCCCCTTTGTGCCATATCCTTCGACAACAGAGTGAATATATCTATAAATACCCATAATTATCCATAAATTCACCAATAAATGCTTATCTGCCGCCAACTGTGCGGACTCCAGCCATTTCGCATCTACAGCTTCATAGAAGTCGTCTTGCATTCTGATTGTTGTAACTTCAATGTTCTTATCCACTTCCAAAGTTTTCTTCAGCACGCGATAGCAACTTCAAGCTCTTGTACCCAGTTGACAGAATGAGACGATGCCTCTATATTGTAACTACCGACTATATAGTCGGTAATATAATAAGAAAAGGGTGCATGTCATGGAAAAAAATTATGGTCTTCAGCCGAAGATCCCTTTCGGCCTCAAATCCTTAGCGGGATTCCTCCTCATTTTTGTCATTTGGCAAGGAGGTTCATTTTTATGGTTAAATCTAGTGAACTCCTTGATTCCCGCCACTCGCTCAGGATTACCTAGCTTTATCGCGCTTTTTTTAACCTTTTGGTTCCTGATTCTCGGGGTCTTTCTTATTACCAGGTATTTCTTCAAGATTCCTTTTCGAACATTTTTGTTTGAAAATAAACGGCCCGATTTCCGAAAATTCGCGACTTATTTTTCATGGTATTTCGCAGCACTGATCCTGTATTTACTTGTCGATATCGGCGTACATCCGCAAGCTTTTACGCTTCATTTTGATCCGCTTCGCTGGTTAGGCGTATTCATTGTTGTCATCCCTTTGATTTTTGTTCAGAGTGCTTCTGAGGAAATTTTGTTCAGGGGCTATATGTACCGGATGTTCAGATCATTAAAAGGCGGCGCATTCTGGTCGATCTTTATCTCCTCTCTCACCTTCGCCCTGGTACATGGTTTGAATCCTGAGATGCTCAGCAATGGCATTTGGGGACCGTTATATTACTTGATGGGGGCATTCTTTCTCGGAATCGTTGCTTATCGCACCAATGGTCTGGCTGCTACGACAGGCATCCATTTTGCCACGAACATTTTTAATTTCACGATTTGGGGATATGGTACATCGACGGCGGATCATATGGGGCTGCAAAGTATCGTTTACCGCCACACGCTGGATATGCCGTTTGCATTCTGCGGAATTTTTGCTATCGTTATCTCATATGGCGTTTTTCAATTTTTCAAGCATAAAAGGAGCCGTTCGTAAGGTTCCCAGGAGGGACTTATGACCAGAAGACGATTGCCGGCAGAAGAAGCAAAAGCAATTATTTTAAACCATGCCAAGCTGTTATTTATTGAAAAAGGTTATGATCGGGCTACAATGGACGACTTATGTACACTAACACAGATGAGTAAAGGCAATTTATATCATCATTTTAAAAATAAAGAGGTCCTCTTTCTCCAGTTGCTGTCCCAGTATTCCGAAGAATCCTCACAAAAGTGGCTTCGTCTGGCCGAAAGATCCACATCCCCTAGCGAACAGTTGCTTGAAATGGCGGATTCATTCGGAAGAGAATGTGAAAATCCCTTAATCCAAGCACTCGAAGAATATGGGAGGACACTCTCCAGCGATTCCGAAGCATTGGTTACATTGAGAGAGATTGTAGAAGTAGTCTATCGTGCTATTCGAGAAGTGCTGCAACAAGGGGTACAGCAGGGTGTTTTCATTAATGAGGATTTCGAAACGTTGAGTTTTAGTGTGATTTCCACCTTGACTGGGGCAACACAGCTCTGCCTGGCGAAGCCAGAAAAATTAAGCGGGGACGAATACGCCGCCCTGCATGTCAATGCGATCAAGCTGCTGTTAAAGGGAATTTCCATTGATGGTACCAGCTAAGGACTATTGTTAATTCCACTTAAAGGTTATTGAAAAGGTTCCTGCTCCGCTTGAAAAAAGCAGATCAGGAACCACTTGCGTGCTAGCTATTAATTGCGAGATGTGAGTACCTTTTGTTTCATTTTTGCATTCAAGAAGAACGAGGCCAGAATGGCAATGAATACACTGATCGCACCAACCCATGTGATATGTGATAAGGAAGTTTGATTGACAACGATGCCGCCAATGCCAGCCCCTGCAGCCATTGATAATTGCATCGTGGATTGATTGAGGCTCAGCATCACGCCTGAATAATTCGGTTCAATTCGCACCATGTTATACTGCTGAGTAGGACCTGTAGACCAAGCCGCGAACGACCACAGCATCAGGATAACAACAATCGGTATCCACGAATTTGTAAACATAACACTAACCGTTAGTAAAATTAAGGCCAATACATGCAGTGTCATTCCCCCACCCAAGGTACGGGCAACGCCCCATTTATCGGCGCTATAACCACCGAATTTGGAACCGACCAAGCTGGCGATACCAAAAGCCAGTAAAACGCTGCTCAGTATATTTTCATTTAAACCAACAACCGTAAGAAGATAAGGTGAAATGTAAGTATAAGCGATCGAGTAACCCCCCAGCCAAAAGAAGGTGATCGCAAGTCCGAGCGCAACCCTGCTATTTTTAAGGAAGCCCAGCTGCTTGGAAAGGGGTACAGGATCATCACCTTTTATACGGGGAATGGTGAAATATATAACGATCATGACCAACAGCCCCGCCAAAGATAGAAGACCAAATACTGATCTCCATCCAAATTCAGCAGCAATCATTCGCCCGAGCGGGACACCAATAATTAATGACAGGGTGAACCCCATGGTGACATTGGCAATCGAACTGGCCTGTTTACCTTCAGGTGCAATTTTGGCGGCGATAGCCAGTGCTGATACAACGACGGTCCCCGCACCTAAAGCCATCAATGCCCTTGCGACAATAAAAAGTTCAAATCCCGGCAGCACAAACGCCAGCACATTAGCTATCACAAAAACGCCCAGTGCGGCAACCAGTAACTTCTGTCGTTCAATCTTCGCGGTCAAAGCCATAACCACTGGCGTACAAATAGCATAAATGAATGAGAAAATCGTTACCAATTGCCCCGCCGAAGTAATCGATATATCTAAAGATAACGAAATCTTATCTAAAATACCCGAAATCACATATTCGGATGTCCCCACCAAAAAACTGACAAGCGCCAATAAGTATACTTTCCATGTGCCTTTCATTAGATGTTTTCCCCTTTAACAAATTGATATATTTGAAATTGTCGATGTGTTTTGGCAGACTTTAAGCGGAAAAGCGGTGAAGATCACTTCACCGAATTCCGCCGTTTGTGCTTTATTCAAGCTCGCCTTTCAACAAAGCCAATGCTTCGCTAATTTTCCCCTCATCCCTTTTGTAATAGGTATACTTACCTATGCGCTCACTGGTGATGAGCCCTGCTCGTTGCAGGGTAGTTAAGTACTGGGAAGTGGTGGACTGTGTCATGTTCAATTTATCAGTCACCTGACCGACGCATACCCCGATTGTTCTCATATCAATCCCTTCATGGGGGTTAAAATGCTTTTCAGGTTCCTTCAACCATTGCAAAATTTGGAGACGGGACTCGTTAGACAATGCTTTTAAAATCTCGATAGTATCCATATCAGCTATTATATCGATAATTACCGATATGTCAATGCGACATCTTGTTAAGATTATTAGTTATTGATCCAATAAAGTTCAAGCACATGTAAAAATATGTTATTCTAGAACCGGATGAGGTAACAAATGAAATCCAACATCTTAAGGAGCTGTAAACTATGAATCCAAATATTCACAACCAAATAGTTCAGATTTATTTACCTGTTACTGATATTCGAAGGTCTGTTGATTGGTACGTAAATACATTAGGTTACCAGGTCATTTGGGAGGAGCCGGAGGCAGCCAATCTAAGACTATTTGCAGGTCCGTTATTATTCTTAAAGAAAACTTCTGCGAACCAACCCATAAAGTTCTCAATCAATAACGAAAATTGCGCTGTGCTAAGCTTTAAAACATCCAATTTGGAAGCTTTACATGAAGATTTAAAAAATAAAAATATTGCTGTAGGCGAAATAACTAAATACGGTGACGGAAAAAATGGGCCATACCAAGATTTTATTATGTATGACCCTGATGGCCACCAATTAGAAATTAACAGTTACCCTGACTTAGCTGTGCTTAAATTCAGCGAATCTCCCTGTAAGGAATCTTAAGGGCTCGAATCAGCTTTTTAGCTCAACACTTGTACAAATCCCGTTCTCCAAGTCGGATATTTCGGCTCCCAGCCATACTCATTCCGTGCCTTGGCATTCGAAGCCCCGCGCTCCCAGCCGGCACCGCCCGCTTGAACTTCAGGTACAGGCGCATGTAAAGCTTCAGCATAGACAGGAACCCACGACGTACCTGATGCAGGCTCATCATCTACAATGTTCAAAGTTCCTGCCTGCCAATTCAAGGCCAGGAAGGCCGCTTCTGCCGCATCTTCGACATGTACGAAAGAGGACACTCCGTCTGTTGCGGGCAGCTCGCTGTTCCGCGCTTTTTCTGCCATCACGCCCCTAATGTCATACCAGGTATCTGGTCCGTAAAGTGAACCGTAACGGAGAATCACGTGATCTGGAATCTCTGCAACCGCGCCTTCAAGTGCGATAATCCCATCAATTGTTGTTTTCCGTGGCGAAGGTGCTTGGATATCCAAGGAGACTTCTTCCGTAGCAGGGGAATCGCCCGGTTCGTAAGCCCAAGAGATGCTCTGAGCGATGATTTTTTTAACGCCCGCCTGCTTAGCAGCATCCACTAGATTCCGGGTCCCTTCGATTCTAATCCGCGCATTATCCGCAGAGCTCCAATTACTGAGTGAGGTAAGCTGATGAATGACCACTTCCGGCTGGATCTCTCCAAGAGCTTTAATCATTCCCTCCCGGTCAAAGGCATCTGCAATGATAGACTTTGCGCCCAATGCTTCAATCTTCTTCTGTTGCTCCGGGTTATGCGTCATTCCAATCACTTCGTGACCAGCCTTCACTAACTTTGGAAGCAGAATACGTCCAATAACTCCGGTAGAACCAGCTACAAAAATTTTCATAATCGAAAAACCTCCAAATTTATATATGATTAAGTGCGATGTTCACCCATTACGGAGAAGCTTAGAACCTCGCTTTCTCTGTTTCTTTTCGCGAAACTATGAATAATTGAAGTATTAGCATAAGGAGTGAAACCAAGATCATGCCTAGTATCCCCAGACTGAACTCCCCCATACTGTCAAAAGCAAAGCCAATCAGGATCGGGCCTGCCGCTCCTATTAAATACCCCACCGATTGAGTCATCGCTGCCCAAGAGGCCGCTTCTTCAGGACTTGACGCTGCTTCAATTGGAAGCAAATTACCTAGAGCAAATAACATCCCCGAGCCAAATCCGCAGAGGAGAACCGCTGGCCAATACAGTATGGAACTGAAAAGAAAGGCAAGACCGATCCCCTGCATGGAAGTCGAGACCAACAGCCATGTCCGCCGGGACGGGAAGCGGCGTAGCAGCATCTGTAGCATAAGCCCGCTCGGAATTTGAACCACAGCAAACACCGTCAGCATCATCCCTGCATGCAAATGTGAATCCCCTGCGTTAATCAGGATCAGCGGCAACCAACTCATGATGGAGTAAAAAACCATAGCCAAGAGTCCAAAATGGATGGAAAGCAGCCACGCCTTCTTATTTTTCCACGGTAATTTCGATGTCCCAGGTACAGCCGCCACCTCAGTGCGAACATTGCTACACCGCAGAATTCCCAACCAAAACGGTACAGCCGCAATGGCCAGTATGGCCCAGAACGAAAGTGCCGTTTGCCACGAATGAAATTTGATTTGAAAAGGGGCAGAGAAACTGGAGCCCAGCGCCGCACCAAGCGATAATGCCATGGAATAGAGTGCAATCATAAGCGGCATCCTACCTGCCAAATGCTTTTTAATAAAGCCCGACAGCAAAGGTCCCATCGTTGCGATTCCGACACCAGCTAATACAGTGGTTAAAAATAACAAGGCTTCGGTATGAACGACGATACGTAGCAAAGTACTTCCGCCAATCAGAACTAGCGACCAGGCAATCACCCGTTCATTTCCCAGCCGCTGGCCGAAACGAACAGACAATGGCGAGATAAGCCCCATACAGAGAACAGGGATCGAGACAAGCAAGCTGGCAGCTACACCGCTTATGCCGAGATCGTTTCGAATGCTTTCCAGAACGGGGGCGATGGAAGTAACCGCCGGACGCAAATTAAGTGATGCCATAAAAAGGGCTGCGACCGCCAACCAAGTAGCTACCTTACTATCCTTGCTATTCTTGCTTACCATCCGTTCGTTTACTGCATCGACATGATCTTGCCTCGAAGGTGCCCGGGGATTATTTTGTCGTTCACTCATCGGCTGATCTCTTCCTTCTGTAATAATTTCGTGCTGACAAGATTCATGTTAGCATGTTAAATTGGTATGAATAAGTACCACTTTACGCCAATATTGGTATACCAATTTCAACATAGGAAGGAGCGCTATGTATGACCGATTCCTTGGGGACTTTTATAGCCGATACAAAAACAAAACAAATCTATACGCTTCTCCGGGAACGTATTTTTTCAGGCAGATATGCAGCGGGAAGCAGCCTCCCGTCAACGCGGGATCTGGCAAGTGAATTAGGGGTGTCGCGGGCTCTTATCGTCGAAGTGTATGAACAGCTCATCGCCGAAGGTTATTTGGAAGGTCGCCAAGGATCCGGTACCTATGTCTTGGATTTAGGAGCAAGCAGGCCGGTTCAGGCGCAGTCCATAGATCCAGAGTCTTCAAATGAAATGACTTCTCCAGAACTTGCACCTTCTTTCAACGGCATTGATTTTCGTCCGAGCTTTCCTTCACTTGAACATATCCCGCATAAAAAGTGGAAAGAAGTTACGCTGAGCGTCTATGATCAGGCCTACGCTTCTAATTTTGGTTATGATGAAGATCCGGCAGGTAATAGGCTGCTTCGGGCAAATATTTGCCGCTATCTACTGGATGCCAAAGGAATACAATGTTCACCTTCGCAGGTGATCGTGACAGCCGGAGCTACCCAGGCCATCTCCTTACTATGCAAACTTTTATTAAATCCGGAAGACGCAGTAGCAATAGAAGATCCTACCGCCAGCTTCATCCATAGTATTTTTGCTGCAACTGGTGCCGACATTATCCCCGTTCCCGTCGATGATCACGGCTTGTGTGTCGAAGGCTTGCCAACTCATGTACAACCTAAGTGCATCTTCGTTACACCTTCACACCAGTTCCCATTCGGTAGCATCCTGTCCATCAGCAGACGTATTCAACTACTCGACTACGCCCGGCAAACCGGAAGCTATATTATCGAAGACGATTACGACAGTGAATTCCGTTATGCCGGAATGCCGGTTCATGCCCTCAGAGAGCTCGACTCCGAGCAAGTAGTCTATGTTGGGACTTTCAGCAAAAATTTATATCCATCACTACGCTTAGGTTATATGGTAGTTCCCCAGGAATTAATCGACCCTCTGCTTCGGCTAAAGCGAATGACGGACATGCAATGTCCGACCTTGTCCCAAATCACACTAGCGCGGTTTATCGCCGACCGCCATCTGGAACGTCACATCACCCGTATGAAGCGTATTTACGGTAAAAGACGGAAGCGACTCATCTCCGCTCTGACGGAAGCATTTGGCCACAAAGTGAATATTTCAGGTGATGCTGCAGGCTTGCATCTAGTTACCAAATTGCCCGGACGCCAGTTTGATTCGCTAACTGCTGCGCAGCTTGAAGAACGGAATATTAAAATTTATCCTGCAGAGAGATATACCATCGCCAAAGGAAAATACGAAGAGAGTCTGATTATGGGGTTCGGTAATGTAACGGAGTCACAAATTGCGGAGGGAATCAGAACGATTGCCGATTTATTATAACTTTATCTTGTTGCACGAACACACGAAACCGCGGCTGCCAAGAAGAACAGATCTAGGCTGCCGCGGCTTACACCCGTTGATTCGGAATCTGAACAATAAAAGTACTTCCTATCCCTTGGCCCGAAGACACGGTCAGTTTGCCATGGATGAATTCGGTCAGCTCCTTGGCAATCGCAAGTCCTAATCCAGAGCCACCGTACTGCTGATTTCGGGATTTTTCAACACGATAAAATCGTTCGAAAATTCTTTCCAGTTCATCTTCAGAAATTCCAATTCCTTCGTCTTTAACTTCCATATACGTGAACGTATTATCACAATAGATATGAAGCTTAATACTGGTTCCTGGTTTGGAGAATTTGATAGCATTTCCTACTAAATTATATAGAATCCGTTGAATACACACTTTGTCTGTTACAACAGATACACAGTCCTCGTTAATTTGTACATCAATTAGCCGGTTCTCTCGCGAGATTTGGGCTTCAAATGCTTGCAAGGTATCCAGGATCAGCTGATCAATCCACACAACTTCCGGCTTATAAGCTATTTCCTTATCGTCTATGGCCGCGATAGCCAATAGCTCATTGGCAAATGAAACCACCCGCTCCGTTTGCTTCCCAATTCCAAGCAAATAGTTCCGAACCTCGGCGGGATCAGTGACCACCTCATCGACCAGAGCCTCCGAGTAAGACCGGATAGAGGCAATTGGGGTTTTAATATCATGGGATAGATTAGCAATCAGTTCATTCCGGCGGCGTTCTTCGTCCTGAAGGGCTTTGATTTTCGCTTTAATTTCAAGTCCCATATCGTTCATCGATTCAGCAAGCTCTCTAAGCTCCACTACCCGGCTCTTATTTAAATGCTGATCATAGTGCCCTCTGGAGATCCCCTGACTCTGCCGGTTCAACTGGGCAATATTCCGTGTCATAGGGAAGATAAACAGTGAATTAATCAACAATGACAGTACACTGGACGAAACCGTAATCATCATTGCCATCCTGAGCCTGTCATAGTCCAGGAACATCTGTTTATACGCAACAAATAGCAGCAGTGTCACGATGATTAAACTAATCAGATACGATAAAAAAACCAATGTCCGCAGCTTCATGACACTACTCTCCTTCTCTTTTGAACTGATATCCCAGACCCCACACGGTTTTAATGAATATCGGCTCCTGACCGGCTTTTGAAGCGATCTTCTCCCGCAAATGATGGATATGAACATTGACGGTATTGGCGTCCTCATAGTATTCATAACCCCATACTTCTTTCAATAATTCCGACTTTGGAATAACGCGATGCTTCTCCTGAACAAGAAACCACAACAGATCAAATTCTTTATTGGTGAGATCAAGCGTCTCTCCATAAAGCTTTGCCACCCGCTCTTCCCGGTTCAGATACAATTCCCCTTCATTAAGGATGGCTACTCGAGGCTTCGACTTTTGGGATCGCTTGATAATATTTTTTATGCGGAAAACAAGCTCTCGCGGGCTGAATGGCTTGGTCATATAATCATCTGCCCCTAAAGTCAGCCCGTATAACGTGTCTTTCTCCTGATTTAGAGCAGTCAAAATTAAAAACGGAATATCTAAACCTTGATTTTGGAGCGACTCTATGAATTCATAGCCATTCATTTTAGGCATCATCACATCAATGATTATAAAATCGATAGCATGGTTATGAACAACATGCATAGCTTCTTCTCCATTGCTCGCCGTATATACCCTATAGCCATCATTCTGTAAATATAACTTACAAACATCTACTATGGGTTGTTCGTCATCAACGATCAATATGGATAACAACGATGATCACATCCTTTTTTCTACACCATTCCAGTCTTTCCGCCATTTCGCATAAAGCCAGCGTTCCACACTCACGTAAGCTGTAAACCTCTTCCCCGTAAGAAGTAAGGTTGCCATAAGTATATCTGTCGGATAGGTAAATATCATATCAGCCAATATATAATTAGCATTCACGAACACCGACATGACTAGCGCAGGTACAATAAATAAACCCGCTATAAGCCCAATCCCGATCAGGATTTCACCCCAAGGGATTACAACATCGAAGACTCCTGAAAAGGGACTAACGACGTGACTGAAAAATGCTTTGTACCATTCAGGAGAATCATGATTTGCTGCAATGACCGGGATTAAGCTTTCAACGCCAAAACCGCCTGAAAGCTTATCATAACCGGATTTAAGCCACATCCAGCCGAACAGAACACGAATTACACTTAATATCCAGCCGGCTATTTTTTGAGTAGCCTTTATCATTACTATAATCTCCTTTTAAAAAAGGTACCATCCTCAAAATAAGTATGGTACCCATCCTATTTATTTTAGCTGAGATCTGCTGTGCCAAATACCACGTGGGCTTTATCGCAGTAGATCACAATGGAATCATAATCATTCAGATTGGCTCCCGCCAGGTCGAAGGTCTGCTCACTCTTTTCCAGATCAATTTTGCCCAAGCTCTTACCCATCTGCACATCTTTGCCCTTCGTTAGGTAGATATGGAGGTCTGGACCTTTAGACGTTTTGAAGTTCGTCAGCATGACCTTGCCATCCTTGATTTCTACATTACCTTCAGATATTTGCTTGTTGCTGCCGCTCAGCATGCCCGTCTTCGTGACCATTGCCGAAGATGTCGCTGGTTTATCCATTGGTGTATCTGTCAAATCTGCTGCCCCGAACGTAACATGGGCTTTATCACAGTAAATAATAATAGAGTCATAATCGTTCAGATTGGCTCCCGCCAGATCGAAGGTCTGCTCGCTCTTTTCCAGGTCAATCTTGCCCAAGCTCTTACCCGTCTGCACGTCTTTTCCCTTCGTCAGGTAGATGTGGAGGTCTGGACCTTTCGAGGTTTTAAAATTCGTCAACATGACCTTGCCATCCTTGATTTCCACATTACCTTCAGATATTTGCTTGTTGCTGCCGCTGAGCATGCCGTACTTCACCATCATTGCAGTAGTTTCCTGACTGTTCCCTGCATTGGTATTAGAAGCTGCTTTATCAGGTGAATCAGAGCCCGGCATGGCGGTTGCCGTCGCTGTTGCGGCCGCATTCCCAGTAGTGGATGTGTTAGTTGCTTTGTTAGATGCTGTGTTAGCTGCTCCGCATCCCGCCAAAGCTATGGATAAGGTCACTATTGCTGTTGTTGTCGCTAAAAATTTCATCATTCGTCATCTCCTCAGTAGTTTTATGATTCTGTATTTTGCTTACAGTTGAATTGTAGAACAAGCCTTTTGCAATTGTAATTAAACGCCCATTACAACTTTCTTAATTAAGTATTAAGTCTTCTATAACAAAAATTCTTCAGGGTTCCTATATAAGACGAATTTTAGATTCTCACTCAAGGCTTGGTCGTCACTACGGTGGAATGTTTGGACTTCCGGCCGTTGTTGTCTCCAGATTTTTCTGATTATACCGCTATTCGCGGATAAAATCCGGAGACAGCCTGTGCTTCCGATGCGAGCTTTCCTGCAGAAAGCTTTCAGACGAGCGCTACGCTCCTACAGTTCCAAACCTCCCCCTTCGTTCCTCCCCGCCCTCTGTTAATTTCTTTCATTCGTCTTATATAGATTGAAAAAAAAAGGTTGCTGTGCTAAACTATCAGCAACTTTGTTGACAGGGGTTGAGGAGAGTAATGTAAAATTTCTTGCTTAGTTAGAGAAGATAAAACATCATTTGTTTTATTCTTTTTAGGCAAGGAAGTTACTTATTCTCTTCACTCAAAGTTATACATTACTAATCCAGTCACGCTTTTAAGGAATAGTGTATTTATTTGGGCTACAAGAAGGGAAACTTTCTTGTAGCCCATTTTGTTTTGCAAGATATCACCACTGAAATTGTGAGTCTGTAATACAGCAATAGACTTTTATCTTAAGGAGGCTTTCAAAATGTTTGAGGTTGTACATGTACAAGTGAACTGTTCATTATCCGTTGGCACGGTTCACGATCACAATAAACGGATGCCGGAGCATTTTCCATCTATTGATAGATGCACATAGCAACTTAGCTACAAGCTTCGTGGATTATAACTATATAAATTGAACCTAAGATCTTTATACGGAGCAAGAACGTCATTACGGGAAATGTTTGGACTTTCGGCCGCTGTTGTCTCCAGATTTCTTTTATTTGTACCGCTCCTACAGTTCCAAACTTTCCCTTCAATCCTTTCTCCTTTTTGATTTTCCAGTTCAATCTATATAGTTGGTCAATGTTCATGTTCGATATAGGACATTTTCTCCGGCTCAAGAGGAGAAAAGCACATGAAATCAACTTCGAAATACGAAATGATACAGCAAATATTGGCCGGCTTAAAACAGCCCGCATATCGTTTTCAACAAATTGCGGACGCAATTTTTAAGCAAAGAATCGGCGAGTATGATCGAATGACTATACTACCCAAAGCGATAAGAAAGGAATTAATTAAACATCTTGGTGAACAGGTTTTGGGCTTAACCCCAGTCATTCAAAAAACATCTGCACAAGTGAACAAGGTGCTTTTTGCTATTCAAGGCGGTGAACATATTGAAGCCGTTCAATTATGCTATGAGCGCGGTTGGAAATCCTATTGTATTTCCAGTCAGTGCGGATGCGGGTATGGCTGTAGCTTCTGTGCTACGGGGACAATTGGATTGAAGCGAAATCTAACAGCTGATGAAATAACCGATCAATTGTTATATTTCCATCTAAACGCTCATGTCTTGGATAGTGTTTCATTTATGGGCATGGGCGAAGCGTTAGCCAATCCCAACATCTTCGACACGCTCAAGATGCTAACGGATCCACAGATTTTCGCCTTAGGCCATCGAAGAATTACTGTTTCTACCATCGGAATCCTGCCGGGTATCGAGCGTCTGACTACGGAATTCCCGCAGGTTAACCTTACTTTCTCGCTGCACTCTCCAATCGACGAGCAACGCAGTAAGTTAATGCCTATTAACAATCGATTTCCTCTTAATGATGTGTTGAACCAACTGGATCAGCACATTTGCGCTACAGGCAGAAAAGTATATATTGCCTATATTTTGCTTCGCGGAGAGAACGACTCCAATGAGCATGCAGAAGCTATGGCTGCTTTGTTAAAGAACAGAGGGCCGTGGGAACATTTATATCATGTTAATCTGATCCCCTACAATGCAACCGACGTAACGCCTGAGAGCTTTCGTCAATCGGACAAGGAGCGTGTACAAAGCTTTGTCAGTATCCTGAAATCAAAAGGAATTAAAGTCACTGTGCGGACGCAATTCGGAACGGACATTGATGCAGCATGCGGACAACTCTACGGAAGGGGTGAAAGTACATGAGGTATATCAACGCTAATAAAATTCTTCCAAAAGAATTAATTTTAAAATTGCAGGATTTTGTTCATGGTGAGTACATCTACATTCCCGCAATAGAAGATCAGCATAAACATTGGGGTGAACGGTCTGGCTCGCGAGAAGAGATTGATAACCGGAATCTTGAAATCATAGAAGCCTATACTTCCGGTTCTTCGATTCAAGATCTTGCCGAAGTTTACTGTCTTTCTGTTTATGCTATAAGAAAGATAATTTATAACAAATCAGACTAAATGCATAATCAATTTCGCCATCGCCACGCCCTAGCTTCAGGGCTGCGGTGGCTTTTTTATTACAGCTAATCCTCGTTGTTATACCAAATAATACAGAGCCATTTTGTGTATAGTTTATGTGATTTTTATCTGTTAACCTTACAAATATCGTTATTAATTCGATTAAAGTCACTGATATTTTCAAACCTATCGTGACTGTTTACAGTCTGGAGGAAAGAACAATGTTGAAGGTCAAAGTTTTTGATATGGGGGGTAATATTGTTGATGAAATGGAGCTTGAAGAATCCGTTTTCGGTATCATTCCCAATGAGTCTGTTATGCATGAAGCAGTTGTTAACTATCTGGCAAATCAACGCAGAGGAACACAATCCGCATTAACACGCGGTGAAGTTCGAGGAGGTGGCCGAAAACCGTATAAGCAGAATAAAATCGACAGATCTAGAGCAGGTTCGATTCGTATGCCGCATTGGCGTGGCGGAGGCGTTGTATTCGCTCCCAAACCTCGTGACTACAGCTACAAACTTAATAAAAAGGTTAAGCGACTTGCTATTAAATCTGCGCTATCCAGTAAAGTACAGAACCAGGAACTTATTGTTGTTGATGAGATCAAATTAGACAATTACAGAACAAAATCTATCGTCTCTATGCTTAATGCCCTTGGAGCAAATAAAAAATCCCTGATCGTTAAACCATCGATGGACCCTATTGTATTTAAAAGCGCCAATAACATACCTGGTGTAGAAACTGCCGTAGCTGATTCCCTTAATGTATATACCATTTTGAAGTATGAGAAATTAATAATTACGAAAGCAGCTATGAATATGATTACGGAAATGTACTCTTCATTTTAGGTCTGTTACATTAATGTCTAAATAAAAAAAGTACATTAGATATACTATCTAATGTACTTTCATCAAACGTTGATTTTATATCGCTATTCAGAGAAGTTTTAACGTTCTCGGTCATATCCTCGTTATATTCTGGTCAGTACTAGGTCTTTAAACAACAATTCTGCAAATAGGACGCAAAGCATGCTGTATTGATTTGCATATGCTTGTTATCCCCATCCAGCTTGCTGAGCAAAATGCCTCCTTCGAGCAAAGAAAAGGCAAATGAAGCAAGGGCCTCCGCATCAAGGTCTTCCTTAAACTCCCCACTATTCATCCCGTCAAGAATGATGCTCTTCATCATATCCAAATAGGTATGCAGCCCTTGCCTTGCCCGGTCACGAAGCTCCGTATGCGTATCGTCACTTTCCACTGCTGTATTCTGCATGGGGCATCCGCCAACAAATGGTGGATTATCAACAACATCCTCATACACACGAAAAAATGCAAGTAACCGCCCTGACGCAGACTGCTCTCGGTCGACCGCCTCGGCAAATTTCCCGCTAACCAAACTGGCAGCGTAATTGTAGGCTTCAAGCGCAATCTCATCTTTACTTGTAAAATGCCGATAGATGCCCCCCTTCTTAATTCCGGTGTCAGCAATAATATCGTTTAACGATGTACCGGCATATCCTCTCTGATTAAAGATTGCTGCCGATTTCATAATAATGTGCTCTCTTGTTCGATCTCCTTTTTTCATGGGTTCCTCCGAATGACCTTATTCTAATGTAACATTATATCAAATTTTACGACCGAAGCCTTGCCAATGTCTAAAATCCTGATATAATAAAGATACCGATCGGTATCTTTTATCTTAAAACTAACCCATTCCAAAGGCAAGCTTGTTTGGCTTCGGTTCAGTGCTTACCTTTAAGTTCTATTGGACAAAATAATGTGGAATGGATTTCGAACGAAAACAGGAGGTTTATGCAATGAGTGTAAAAGTAGGCATTAACGGTTTTGGGCGGATCGGAAGACTCGCTTTTCGTCGAATTCAAGAGGTGGAAAATATCGAGGTTGTGGCCATAAACGACCTGACTGACGCAAAAATGCTGGCCCATCTGCTCAAATATGATACTACACAAGGCACTTTCCATGGTGATATCGAAGTTCATGATGGAGCTTTTACTGTTAACGGTCAAGAAATTAAAGTGCTGGCTAACCGTAACCCTGAAGAAATCCCTTGGGGCGAGCTTGGCGTAGACATCGTGCTTGAATGTACAGGTTTCTTCACCACTAAAGAAAAGGCTGAGCTTCACCTGAAGGGCGGAGCAAAGAAAGTCGTTATCTCCGCTCCGGCAACAGGCGACATGAAGACCATCGTGTATAACGTAAACCATGAAACGCTGGACGGAACGGAAACCGTCATTTCCGGCGCTTCCTGTACTACGAACTGTCTGGCTCCTATGGCTAATGCTCTGAACAATAAGTTTGGCATTCAATCCGGGTTGATGACAACCGTTCACGCCTATACAGGTAACCAGAACACCCTTGACGCGCCGGATGCAAAAGGTGACTTCCGCGCAGCACGGGCGGCTGCAGAGAACATTGTTCCTTACTCCACCGGTGCGGCAAAAGCCATTGGCCTCGTTCTTCCCGAACTGAAGGGCAAGCTTGATGGTGCATCTCAACGTGTGCCTGTGGCAACAGGCTCTGTAACGGAACTCGTAGCCGTATTGAACACCACCGTGACCGTTGATGAAGTGAATGCCGCTATGAAAGAAGCATCTGATCCAGATACGTACGGATATACAGAAGACCAAATCGTCTCTTCCGATGTGAAGGGGATGACATTCGGGTCCCTTTTTGATGCCACGCAAACAAAAGTTCTAACTGTAGGCGACCAACAACTGGTGAAAACCGTAGCCTGGTACGATAATGAAATGTCTTACACCGCTCAACTGGTTAGAACATTAGAATATTTCGCAAAAATCGCCAAGTAATAGATCCCGAACTTTCATTCGGACAAAATAGGTCATCGGTGTTCTCTCCTTATGGTATGGCTGTCGCTTATCCTTTCGGAGGTACCGATGACTCTTCCTTTTTAAATTGCGAATTTTTCTGGCGTATTGTTATCCCACTTGATACAACTCATTTAACTCTAATAACGCTACAATATAAATCTTTAACGCAGTGATCAGATTAGGAATGGACTGCACCTCATCCGGGCCGTGAATTTGACCATGACCAGGAGGCAGATTAAGCGATGAAAAATCAGTCGGTAAACCAGGGCCAAAACCTACCGCGTGAGGCAGCTTTCTGGCATAAGTACCTCCACCCATTACAAAAGGCTCACCTTGCTCTCCTGTTACGGCTTGATAAACTTCCATGAGACGTTTTACCTCTGGCGTATCGGGGTCATAATAACTCGGCTCACTATCATGAATATTAGTCAGGGTAAAGCCACTTTCCTGTAACTGCTGCAGCAGCACCTCGGATGACTGATGAATAGGGTAGCGAATATTTAACTCCAACGCCAGCCGTCCATCCCGCCCTTGTAATAACGTTCCGACACAGGTTAAAGCTCCAGAAAGCTTATCCTCACAATGGATGTCTAATGCCTTTCCATCATAATGCTTGCAAATATCATAAATTTTCTCAAGTTGCTTGTGTGTAGACTCCTCAAACCATGCAATTCGCAGCAATGGCTCAAGAAGGACTGCTATCGCATTACTTGTCCCTTCAGGAAATGCGGCATGCCCGGACTTGCCGACTGCGAATAATGTAATCTCTTCTTCCGTCTGACTATACTGAATATGAGATGGCAGGTGGTTTAGCTTGGCAACCGCTGCTTCATCACGCCGCACAATAAGCTCAGCATAACCAGGCACACTATTAGAAGCCACTCCCCCCTGTATACGAAGGATAGATGAATCAGCAATATCACAGTTTAAGGTAACAGAGAGCATTCCCTTTTCTCCATAACAGACCGGAAATCCGCTATCCGCCACAATATTAAAGTCAGGGACATGATAATGCTCACGATAATACGCAACATCAAGCATACCTATTTCCTCGCCACTTCCGACAATATGCTGCAGTTGATAGTTTAACGGGATACCCAGCTCCTGAATAAATCTGAGTGCATAAAGAACGGCAATGACAGCACCTTTATTATCTTGTACACCTCTGCCGATAAGAAAACTGTCCTTTTGCGTACAAAAAAAGGGCGGGTAGCTCCACCCCTCTCCTGCAGGAACAACATCGACATGTCCCCAAATGCCTACAGTTCGCTTGGTCTCATCACCCATGCTAATTACTGCGCAATAATACTCCCGGTTAAACGTTTGCAAGCCATAGCGTTGACCTAAATTCAATATGTACTCAATAGCCTCCGCACACTTTTCCCCGAATGGATAAGGAGAGGATGGATCATAGCTGGCTACACTTGGAATATTTACTAATCCGGCAATGTCTTCTAATAGCTCTGTCTTATGCTTCTCAATCCATTGTTCAATCTGCTCTTCAATAACTAAACCTCTCATTAACTTCCCCCCGCTCTTGGAGTGTCTTGTGCATTATCCTTTAATTGCACCTTCTGTTAGTCCCGCGATAATGTACTTCTGACCGGCTGCATAGATCACGATAATAGGCAACATCGCCATTAAATACGAAGTGAAGGCCATGGTGTAATTGAAGGAATATTCGGTCTTAAAGTTATATTGAAATAGGGGGAGTGTCCAGAACTCCTTCGCTTTATTCAAAATTAGTAATGGAAGCATAAAATCATTCCAGAACCATAATGAATCCATAATGATAAGCGTCACTAGCATCGGCATAATTAAACGTAATGTAACAAGATAATAGATTTGAAAGGTGCTGCAGCCATCAATTCGTGCCGCCTCTTCAATTTCGGTAGGCATTCCTTCAATATAATTGACGAGCAGAAATACCCCTCTTGTTAAGCTAAGCGCTCCATATAATAAAATGAGTCCAAACGGATTTAATAGATCCATATTGGTCATGATTTTAGTTAAAGGAAGCATAATTACTTGAAAGGGCACAAACAATCCTAACAGAATATAGAGATATAGAAATTTATAATATTTTTTATGACGATTACGGGCAATAGCATAAGAAACGGTAGGATTAATGACGAGAACTATGAATACAGATCCGACTGTAATCAAGGCCGTATTCCATACCACTCTCCAGTAATTTCCTTTAGACAGCAACTCTGCGTAATTCGAAAAATTCAATGCTTTGGGAAAACTGAAAAAACCTTTACCAGCTTCTTCTAATGTCTTAAAGGAATTAATGATAACAAGATACATCGGCCCCAATATAATGATGATTCCAATAAGTAAAATGATATTTCGGAGAATACGCCAGCCAAGCCCTTCTTTTCGTATCGATACATTCATACTTAATGGACACCACCTTTACGTGTTAATTTAATTTGGATAAAAGATAACACCGCAATAACGATAAACAAGATAACTGATTCTGCATTAGCCATCGCAAACTTTAAGTTCTGAAATGCATCATTATATATCATAATCCCAATAACATTGGTGGATTTTATTGGACCGCCACCTGTCAGGGTATAGGCATAGTCAAAGGAAGTGATACCTGATTTAATCGCAAGCACCATATTTACGGTAATCGTCGGAATTAGAAATGGAAATGTAATATAACGAAAACGGTTAAAGGTACTGGCCCCATCAATTCTGCCCGCTTCATACAGCTCGGAGGGAACCGATTGCAAACCTGCTATAAAGATAAGGGTCGGCAAGGCCACCGCCTGCCAAATGTTAACAATCACAACAGCAAACAAAGCATACTTGGGATGGGCTAAAGGACTTTGGAATAATTCCATAATGTTTAAGGCCTGACCAATCGGAGGAATGACTCGCACAAATATCTGGTCCCAAATTAAAGAAATGGTTACAGCACTAATGATGGCCGGCACGAAATATATCGACTTGGTAAAGGTTTGCAGCTTCTTAAGAGAATTTAAGCTTAAAGCTAAAATTAATGACAAACTCATTACTCCTGCTACAAGCATCACTGCATATTTTCCAGTAACTAATAATGAGTTCCTAAAATTCGGGTTATTCCATAGCTCCACATAGTTACTAAACCCTACATAATTGTAGCTAGAACTAATCCCATTCCAATCTGTAAAGCTATATTGAATACCTACAATAACTGCATAAGCAAAAAATAGTGTATACAGAATGATAGCCGGAACCGTGAATAAGAAATAAGTTGAGCGTTCTAGAAATTTGCCTATCATGCTGCACCTTCCTCATCTCATTGTTACGTGAAGCTTGTAAATAGGGAACGACAATTTGAATGCTCAAATTGTCGCTCCGTTCAAAGCTATTGATTTACTTAACAGCGTTAAGCTTGATCGTCTCATCAATGTTCTTGAGGTATTGTTCAGGCGTATCGTTATTAATGAGATAACCTTGAGTTGTACTATAAAGCTCCGTTACGATCGCACTTTGGAGCGTTGATGACATCCAGTCATGAACTCTACCATTGTCGATAAAATCAAGGATAGGCTGTAAATATTGATCGCCATAGGTTGTACCCTTAATAATGGAAGGTTCGCCAGATAGATCAGACCATTTCTGAGCAACCTCTGGTCGGGCAATATACTTTAAGAAGGTAAGCGCAGCTTCTTTTTCCTCAGGCTTTGCTTTTGCCGAGATAGATAGGGAAGCATTGACACCTGATAAAGCTGTCGTTGCATCTACAGTATCGTTGGGAAGTGGGAACGCACCGAATTTCAAATTAGGGTTAGCAAGCTTAATATTCCCACGTCCATATGAGCCAGAAATAATCATAGCGGCTTGACCATTAGCAAAGGCTTCTTGCATCATTTGAGCGCTCACACCAAAAGCATCCTTATTAGCATACTGCGTTAGTTCTTTGAGCTTCTTAGCAAATTCCAAGAATACCGGATTGCCTTCCACTTGACCTTCGCCCTTAGCCACTTTAACCATTTCTTCAACACCACCAGGTGCAAAAGCAATGTTCGTTGCTTGGAAGATATGACCTACATCCTTCAATGGAAGATAGAGCGGTGTAATGCCTTTGCTTTGGAATAGTTTGCAGGCTTCGATAAATTCAGCATAGGTGGTTGGGATTTTCACATGATTTTGTTCAAATAGATCGATATTATAGTACACTGCCATATAATTTCGAGCATACGGCAAAGAGTAGTATCCACCGTCATCTGCTGCAGTCATATCCAAATATTTTTCGTTAACATCTTTGATAAAAGGTTGATCGCTTAAGTTTTCGATATAGCCATTTTTCACTTTTTCCTTAAATTGAAGCTGTGTTGGGAAATCAGTGAATAGGGGTGGGATATCATTTGTTGCAAAACGGGAGGTTAATACTTTAACCGGGTCAGGTACGGTATTCATATTAATTACGATATTCGGATTTTCCTTTGTAAAATCAGCAATAATTTCGTGATAGGCATTTTGAATAGCTTCCTCACCCTGCTGCTGGAAAAACTCGATTTTAACAACATCGCTCTTGCTTGCATTTCCATTCTCTGCTACGTTTTCCTTCCCGCATGCCGTCAGAATTATGGACATTAATAACATAGCTGTAACAGACAGCTTTGCACTTCTTTTCATCTCTTTCTCCCCTATCTATATAAGACGAATTTAAGATTCTCACTTAAGGCTTGGCCGTCACTACGGTGAATATTTGGACTTCTGGTCGATGTTGTCCCCGGGGTACTTACTTCCCTAATGCACGATTCGCTAGATTCGTAATGACAACATCGTCCATTGGCGGATTATGAAGTCCTGCACGAACATCGCGATACATACGCTCCAGCGGGAAACTCTTAGAAAGGCTCAAGCCGCCTACAATTCTCATTGCGTGATCAACCACACGTAGTGCCGCATTGGTAGCAAGATGCTTGGCAACACCTAGCTCAATCTTCAAATTTTCGCGATTATCCGTTTCCTTATCCCAACGATCTGCAGTATCGTAAAGGAAGGTTCTTGCTGTAATTAAATCAAGTTCAATCTCTCCAATTAGACGCTTAATATTGGGCAATTCAGCGATTGGAACTTGTAATGAATTAGGCTGGTGGTTCGCTGCAAATGAAAGGGCGAAATCCCTGGCGCCATGTGCAATTCCGAGATAACAAGCTGGAATATGCAGCATGTTACCGTCTGTTGGAACAGGCTTGCGCAGCTGATCTTTTGCTTTTCCACGAATGAGATATCGGTCCGGAACAAATACCTCTTTCAATGCAATATCATGACTGCCTGTGGAACGCATGCCCATCGTATTCCATGTCTCCAGCACTGTGGCGCCATCGCCTGCTTCTACGAGAAATGATCCTACAGTATCGGTATCTGACATCGTAGCTGCAATAATAAACTTGTTAAGAATCGGACTTAACGTACAGTACGATTTCTGACCGGTTATCCGCCAGCCACCCTCAACTTTAACGGCTGTCGTCTCAGGCTTACCACCACGGGTCGGACTGCCCATTGCTCGCTCACTTACCAGTTCGTTCAATACTAGCCCATCATTTACAACCTCAAGGCATAGCTCACTAAAAAGCTCTTCTGGAATTGCACCTGATAGATGAAGCTGCTTCAATAAACCAATATGCCACCCGATTGCCAGTGCAGTGGAGCCGTCTCCTCTTGCCAGTCGCTCTTGAGAAAGAACCAGTTCATAAATCGATGCTTCCTCTCCTCCATATTGCTTTGGTACGGTAAGAGCAAGGTATCCGCTATCTCTTAACTCATTAAAATTCTCAAAGGGAAATGTTCCTTCAAGATCATGCTTAGGAGCTCGCTCTGCAAAAATCCCTGCCAGCTGATCTGCTCTTGCTGCAATTTTTGCTTCCCGCTCATTTCGTATAAAACGATCTGAAGAATCAGAGTATGTCATCATTAACAACTGCCTTTCTCATAATCCATAGTGGTTTACTTCGTTTAATAGTAATGTTATTTCCTTAAAAATTGAATATAAAAAACCCGAGTTTTTTATTGTAAAAAGCCGTACTAGTCATCCACCAAATGCTGTTTACGATATTCATTGGGTGTAAATCCATAAAATTTCTTAAATACATTGGAAAAATACTGCGGATCTTGCTCAAATCCACATTGTTCAGCTACTTCATATATTTTCAATGTAGGATGTAAAAGCAATAGCTCCTTCGCCTTCTTCATGCGAACAGAGGTCAGGAACTGAGTGTATTTCTCTCCTGTATCTTGTCGAAACAGCTTACCCAAATACTCCGAGTTAAGAAATAAATAATGCTGCGCCAGCCATTGCAAAGAAAGCTGTCTATTCTGAATATGCTGGATCGTTAATTGCTTTATTTTTATAACCAGCATCGCTTTCTTATCAATTTTCCGGTAATGATAGCTTGTATACAGCTTGCCTAACTCCTTCTGGAATGCTTGTATATCTTGACTTTCTACATTTGTGTGTACTGTACTAATGCCATATTCAGATTTCAACTGGGTGCGGATATAGGAAAGGACATGATTATTGTTGTCTTGAATGGTATGCAATGATAACCCCTCACTTAATAATTGCTCGATCCATGCTCTCGATATCTTCATTAATTGGGCTTCATCAGCATCAACAATCGCCTGGAGCAAATCACTAGGGATAGAGGAAGAAAGGATTCCTTGATTTTGGGGCACGCTTGAAGCAATGTTGCCCGCAGCATTACTACGAATAACATCTACCTCGCCCTTAGACCACTGCAAAGCCTCAGTAATCTCATGCTCATCACTTGGCTTTAGTAAATACCGTCGCACCCCAAAACGCATCGCCTGAGTAGCCAGTTCAAACTCTCCGAATCCTGACAATACAATAAAGACAATTTGGGAAGAAATCTTTGAGCCTTGCTCAATTAATTGAAGTCCGTCAATAATAGGCATTTTAATATCCGTAATGACTACATCCGGCTGGAGCGCTTGAATCTTCTCTAATGCCTGCTGTCCATTGATAGCTGTCCCTACCAACTCCATACCAAGGGTAATCCAGTCTATGGCTTCTGCAATTCCTTCTCTTGCCATCCGTTCATCATCGACGATTAATACCCGATAGCTAGACATGACTATCTCCCTCCTTCAATAAAACAGGAATTGTAATTCGAATAATGGTTCCTTGATCCATGCCTTCCAAAATCCCAATACCATAGGGCTCTCCGTACAGTAATCGCAAACGTTCATGAATGCTTCTTAGTCCAATTCCCTCACCCGAGTCTTGCTCTAAATAATGTGTGTCCATCCCTGGACCTTGATCTGCAATCCAAATCTCTAATTGCTCGCCAAAACGTTCCCCGCTAATCGTAATGTGACACTCTCCTGTTAATTCATCAATACCGTACTTAATAGCATTTTCAACGATAGGCTGGAGGATGATTGCAGGAATATAACATTGGTTTAATTCATCAGGAATATTGATTTCACATTGCAGTCGTTCTTCAAAACGATATTTCTGAATGAGTAAATAGTTATGTACATGCTGAATTTCTTCCTGTAACGTGACCATTTCCTTTCGACTTGTTGTGCTTCGCAACATATCACCCAAAGCTTTAACCATACTGGAGATGCGCTCTTGTCCCTGTCTGCGTGCCAGCCAGTTAATAGAATCTAACGTATTGTACAGAAAATGAGGATTCAGCTTCGCCTTCAACGCTTCATACTGAGACTCCTTGATATGGATTTGTTTGATGTAATTATCCTTAATTAAGCGGTCTAATGAGGCTGTCATTTTGTCAAAGCTATTCGTTAACCATCCGATTTCATCCCTATTCCTCACAGGCTCTTCTCGATAAGTCGCAAAATCACCTTGCTCAACCTTGCTCATCCGAACAGCCAGCGTCTCCAAGGGACGTGTAATGCTTCTTGCAAAAATTAAGCCGATCCACACAAGCGAAACAAGAATGAGCGTATATAACAGCAGTAGTATTTTCTTCATCAGAATGGCTTTCTGAAATAACGATTCATAAGGTACCAGATTCACCAATGTCCAACCTGTAAAGCTCATTGTAGATAAGGTACTTAAATATTTATGATGATTTAACGTGACCATCTCATAGCGCTCACCTGATCGTTCATTCTGTATTAAAGAGCTTGGCATAGGCTTATCTTTCCATTGCTCATCATTCCAATAGATTGGGGTATGATCTTCATAGATGAGTAACTTATTATTGGAAGATGACGAATTGGAGCCCATGGATTCAATCAAATCATCCGCATTCACTCGAACAATTAACGTCCCTAACGATGGAAAATCCATGCTCTTCACTCCCCTTATTTCCCTTAAGGAAGTAAAAATCTTGGAATCTCTTTCCCCACCCTTCCACAGACTGCCCCCTTCCTTCTGAGCGGCCATTGCAATAAATTGCTTACTATAAGCTGGTGCAGTCTCATCCTTGGTTGTGCCCAGCCAGTAACCCTTGCCCCAATAATCAATAATCGCTACAGAGCGAATCGGATAATTAAAGAAACGGTACGACAACAACTTCTCTTCCATCGCATGAATCGCATAATAGGTTTCGCGACTATTCTTGCTCTGCTTGATCTTCTCCAGCCCTTGCTGAATGTCAGCGTCACTTGCGATCGATTGTGTCATTCGGTCAATGGCGGCTAGCTTGTCCTCAATTCGTTCTGAATACAAATATAGCTTCTCACTTGTTTGTTCATAGACAAGCTGTTCATATAACTTATGCATATTTTGTACGTACAAAAGGCTGATGCCGCTCGTCAATAGAACACCGATCAACACAAACAGCACCAGCTTATGTCTGATTCTTATTTTCATTCCGAATTCTCCCCTTGCCCCGTCTAACCACTTCTATCGTCCCCCGGAAACAATGCTCTAATAAAAAATACTCTATATTCCCCAGTAAAACAATAAGGGAATAAGAGTATAGTTGTTGGGAATATCGAAGTTTTCTAAATTTCTGACGATCTGAGACGCGGACTTTAGTGGGTTATATTACAGAAAATTATCAATATTGAGGATATACGAGAGTTCATTTTTAGCTTTTACTAGCTAACTCAATCTCCGTAAACTCATCATTTCCCCATTCTTCCCAAGATCCTTCATACGGACGGATATCGGGATATCCAAGTAAACGTAAAACAAAATAGGTATGTGCCCCGCGTTGGTTGGTTTGGCAATAAGGAATAATCGTCTGGGGCCGCTCAAGACCAGCTTCGGTATACTCCTTTTCCAGGACAGAATGATCCTTAAAACGGGTAACCCCCTTCTCGTCTGCTTCCTGGAGTGCGTCACGCCATTCTTTATGAATCGCACCAGGAATACGCCCTCCTCTTCTATTGTTACGCTGATCCTCACCGGTATACTCCAAGATGTTACGTGTATCAAGCAGAATAACATTTTGTAGTCCTGCCTGAAGTTCCTCTTTGGAAGTAATGAGCAGCGGGTTAGCGTTTAGACTTATTGAACCCTCTCTCCGAGGTGACGGCTGATTACTAGAGACCTCATAGCCTTCTGCAGTCCATGCCGCAAAGCCGCCATTAAGGAGTTTCAATTGATCTCGCAGCCCGTAATACTCAAGAACATAAAAGGCACGTGTGGCAAGCACATTATTACCTTCGTCATAAATTACAATCGTTGACTCCTTGGTGACCCCGAAGCCTTCTAACCATTGTTGTATCTGCTCTTTAGGAACAATCGATTTTTGAACAGGCTCTTTAAATGCTTTGACATTCAACCAGTAAGCACCCGGAATATGCGAGATTTCGTAGTTATTGGCTCTAGCGTCAAGCAGAATCAAATCCTGCTCGCTTCTATGCTCTTCCAGCCATTCGCTATCTACAAGCAGATGAGCGTTAGGATATGATGAATGTTGATCCGTCAAAATAACAAACTCCCCTCTACAATTAAAGTGGCTCGAAGCCTAAATTCTCCCTTAGCGTGTGCCCTGTATAGCTTGTTGGAAATAAGCCACGGCGTTGTAATTCAGGAACAACCAGATCAAGGAATGCTTCTGCTCCTCCGCTCGCCAATTCAGGCATAACCGTAAAACCATCAGCAGCGCCACTTATAAACCATTCTTCCATAGTATCAGCTATTTGTTTTGGCGTCCCTGCTATGTTCAGCTGACCATGCCCAACCCAATGCTTCTCGAGGAGTTCCCGAAGGGTTACCGTCTGATTATTCACTACTTTTTGCACCATTTGATAAAAGGACTGATATGCATTTCCTCCACTTCTATCCGGTAGCTCGGGGAATGGCTCATCCAGTGGATAGCCTGAGAAATCAATACCAAGCAGGTTGGATAATGACATAACCGCTCTTTTAATAGGTGCCAGCTGCTGAAGCTCCGTAGCGATTTTAAGCGCATCTTCTTCATTTTCAGAGACGATCACATGAAGGGCTGGCAGGATCTTAATCTGCTCGGGAGATCGTCCAGCTGCTATGGCTCTATCTTTAATGTCTTTGTAAAAGATACGTGCATCCTCAATGGACTGCTGAATCGTGAACAGTAATTCTGCAAACCCAGCAGCAAGATTTCTACCGTCCTCAGAGGCGCCAGCTTGGATCAGAAGAGGTCTGCCTTGAGGTGAGCGCATAAGATTTAATGCTCCACGTACGGAATAGTACTTCCCCTCATGATGGATCTCGTGTACCTTATCCACCTGTGCATACACCCCTGATTCTTTATCCTGCACAAGCGCGTCAGATTCCCAACTATTCCATAACTTTAAGGCCACCTCTGTAAATTCACGGGCACGCTCATAGCGTTCCGCATGAGGGGGTAATTCCGATAGTCCAAAATTAAACGCTGTTCGCTCAACCCCTGTCGTTACAATGTTCCAGCCCGCTCGCCCCCCGCTAATATGATCCAGCGATGACAACAATCTAGCTAAATTATAGGGCTCGTTGAACGTAGTGGATACAGTAGCGATTAAACCAATCCGTTCCGTTACAGTTGCGATTGACGCAAGTAAGGTTAGCGGCTCAAACCCAAAAATCGGACTATATTGCACCGCTGTAGCTTCAATGGATAGACCATCTGCAATAAAAAGCGAGTCGATGCGAGCCGCTTCAGCTTTTTGAGCAATGCGAAGATACTGCTTGATGTCGTGAATATCTTTTAACTGTGTGCTCTCATGGCGCCATGCGCCTTTGTGGGAGCCTGAATTTTGGAGAGCCAGGTTTAATATCATTCTACGACTTTGTTCGCTCATCGTTATCACCTTTACTCCTCTTATTTCATACCGCTTAGTGCGATGCCACGTATAATTTGCTTTTGGAAAATAAGGAATAACAAGATCAGTGGCGCTATTGAAATTGTTGTTCCGGCCATGATCAGAATCCAGTTACTTGTATCCTTGAGCTCACTGGAGAAATAAACAATCCCGACAGGCAATGTGAATTTCTCTTCCGTTTGTAGCACGATCAGCGGCCAAATGAACTGGTTCCAGTTTCCAATAAACGTGAGAATGATTAGGGTAACGATAGCAGGCTTTACGAGTGGAATCGCTATATTAAGCAGAATACGCCACTCATTTAGACCGTCGATGCGGGCGGCATCAAGTAGTTCAGAGGGGATAGAGTCCATAAATTGCCTCATAAGGAAGATCCCAAAGGCTGTAATAATGCTAGGGAACAACACACCCCAATTGGTATCTGACCAGCCAAATTCGTTGGCAATCAAATACCATGGAATAATAAGCATTTCCGTTGGCACCATGATCGTGCTAATAATGATAAGAAAAATAACCTGCTTGCCGATAAAAGAAAATTTGGCGAGTACGTAGCCTGCTGCCGTATCAAAAATAACAACCGTGGCAGTTCCAATTAAAGAAATAATAAGTGTATTTTTGATCCAGTCGCCAAACGGAGCCTTTTTAAAAATCGTAGCATAGTTATCGAATGTTATGGTCTCTGGGATCAAGCTCAAGTTATATACATCCTGCGGAATTTTAAAAGAAGTGGCAACCATCCATAAAAAAGGAAACAGCATAATCCCGACACCGATAATGAGCAATAAATAAATGAGTGCCGTATGAAGCTTCTTAACGGGTAATCTCTTGCTACCTTGGACTTCCCTTGCTGAGCTCATTGGAGCGTCCTCCTATTAATATTCTACTTTTTTATTCAAGACTTTTAATTGCAGTAGAGTGAGTACTAAAATAATCGCAAATAGCACTACCGTGGCAGCCGCTGCTCTGCCCATCTTGAACTGCTGGAACGCTAAATTGTAAATGTAGAGTACCATCGTTGTTGTACTGTTTAGAGGTCCCCCATTAGTCATGCTTAGCACTTGCCCAAAGGATTGCAGATAAGAGATGACGCCAATCACTGCTGAAAATACGATCACAGGATTCAGTAAAGGCAGCGTAATATGAACAAATTTTCGCCACCCGCTTGCTCCGTCAATAGACGCAGCTTCATAATACATTCGAGGTATCGCCTCTAACCCAGTCATAAACACCAGCATTTGGAAACCAATGCTTTGCCAGATCATCGTTAAAGTCACTAGAATTAGCGCTTGGCGTGGAGATTGTAAAAATAATTGCGGCTCTATCCCTAGCTGTAGCAACACTTCATTCAACCAGCCATTACGCATGAGAATCCAACGGAATACCCAGCTAACAGCGACAATGCTTGTCACGTAAGGGATAAAATAGATGGTTCGGAAAAAGCCACGAAAACGATAAATACTTTGCAGAAGCAACGCAACCGCTAGACCCGCAATGAGCTGGCCTGGGACGCCTATAAGAACGAATTTGAATGTATTTAAAATAGATTTACTAAAAATTTCATCGCTGAATATGGTGCTGAAATTTTCAAAACCGACGAAGGGCTTCTCTGAGGACAACAAATTCCATTCCCTTACGCTTACATTAAAGGCATAGAAGATGGGGATCATGCGTGTGCTGAGGAAATACAATAACGGTATACCCAGCACGATATAAATAAACAGGTATCGCTGCGTCTGATAGGACAGCCTTACACGGAACAGCTCCCTGCTTTTTCGGGCAGTAAGTCTGATGACATGTGTGAGCATCTCTGATATTTCCTCCCTTTAAAGAAGGATAGGGCGCTAGCAATGAGCTAAGCGCCGCTGATCCTGCTATTATTTTTTCTTGTCGACCTCAGCCCAGTAGTCATCGTAGAGCTTTTGCACTTTTGCCACAAGATCGCCAAAGGCCTTCTCTACAGAAACATGGTTTACCAATACTTCATTGGTCGCATCGACAAACAGCGTTTTTTCTTGCGTCTCATCGATGAAGAAATGCGCACGGCTATGATCAAGCTGAGTGATGAAAGGTCCGAGCTTCTCATCCTTCACATATTTATCCTGGCTTGCTACTGCTTTCTGTGCAGGCAGTTCCCCGATCCGGTCCACCCATTTCTCTTGAACTTCTTTGCTTGTTAAAAATTTCAGAAACTCCGTAGCGGCTTTTAGCTTATCCCCTTCTACGTTTTTCGGGATTGCATTCGCCCAGAACGAGGATGGTGTTGACTGGGCTTTATAAGATGGAAGTGGTGCAACTCCGAAATTCAAATTCGCAAAATCCTTCTTAATGGAGCCTAGACGGAACGAACCGTCAATATTGAGTGCTGCGTAACCATTCATAAAAGCATTGCTATCATTCTCATAGAAGCCATTAATACCGACCTTGTGCTTGATAGCGAAATCGAGCAAGTATTGGAAGGCTTCCAAGCCAGCTGGCGTATCAGCCCATAAAATTTTGCGGCGATCTTCGCTTAAATCCTGGCCGCCCGCTTGAGGCAGAAGGCCATCACGATACCAGTGATGCAGCTGTGCACCAGGTTCCCAAGCTAAACCCTCTACAACAAACTGACCTTTAGCATCCTTTTCTGTTAGTTTTATAGAGTCCTCTACAAGCTGCTCCCAAGTCGTTGGAAGCTCCTTGATTTGTGCCTTGTCTAGCAGGTCTTTGTTATAAAATAAAGCGAGTGTGCGCACTGCGGTAGGAATGGCGTAATAGGAGCCGTCGATTTTGGCGGCTTCAACGAGCGGGTAGTAGTCTTTTTCAATTTCCGCAGTAGGGAAGCTGTCTTGAGGCAGTGGCTGCAAGTAGCCTGCGGCAACATATTTCGGTAACCAGCCATAATACAAATTAATAATATCCGGGCCTTTTCCTGCGGGTACGAGCGTGGCTACCTTTTGATTATATTGGTCATAGGGGAAGTTGGTTTGCTTGACCTTAATATTGGGATGAAGGGTTTGGAATTCTGTAATGAGTTCATCAATCAGCTCGACTTTAGCTGGAAATTCATATTGCCAATATTCAATGGATACTTCTTTTTCCGGCTCACTCTTTTCCGAAGCTGTCGGTTCGGTAGCTGCATTGGACGGCTTTGCATTTTCTTTTTTATCATTACTACTACCGCTACTGTTACTGCTGCATCCAGCAAGCACCAAGATGATGGCGAGCAAGGTTGTTATTGATTTTATCCCTTTTTTATTTTGCATGATATCCACTCCTATTTTTATAAAATGTGTATATTAACCTTGCTTGGACAAGCTTGTATTCGAGGTAACTTCATCATGCCGTAGCTGTTTCAGGTTCAATAGGCGACGCGCATTATTGCCGAATATTTTTTCAATGTCGTCTTCGGGTATCCGAAGATCACGCGCTGCACGAACTTGATCCTGTAAGTAGCGATAAGGAAATCCTCTTGGAAAACCGCTGGCATCTGTACCGAAAATGATCCGGTCTGGTCCGATTAGCTCATAAGTTTTGCGAAGTACAGACTCCAAGGTTAGCTCGTATGGCATCCAGCGCATCCATTGGTTAGAGCCTGACGTATCCACATACACATTCGGGCAGCTCCAGCATAGGTGCAGCAATTCCTGAAAATATCCAGCGCCGAAGTGCGGAATGATGAATGGAATATCGGGATAATCACGAGCCGTATTAAAAATAGCAAGCGGACTAATATTGGGATGATGGGCGATCCCTCCCGCATGACCAAGTAAGCCAAAATGGATAAGTACAGGTAATCTCTTTTCAGATAAGAAGTTCCAGATGGGTGTGAAAGAGGGATCATCAAAGGGGCGTGAGATTAACGGTCCAAACAGTTTGTAGCCCTTCAAGCTAAGCTCATTGACCGCTCTGCGCAGCTCAGCCTCTGCACCTTCCTCCTCAATCGAATGATAAGCAAAGCCCGTAAAGCGGTCTGGATGTCTGGAAATTTGGTCAGCCATATTGTCATTATTTAAGGCTGTTAGAAAGTTCAGTCCACCGATTCCGTATTTATCAAGCTCCTGAACCCATCGATCAATTAGCGGGGTAGTATCACTCTCGTCATGTACAGGTGCTGGTTCGGGGAAATCCCAGGTCAGACGCATCCGTTCGCTGCGCTCGGCGCCGTAGCTTGAAATAAGTGCATGACTATTTTTGCTGCCTAATTGAAGCTGGTAGGGTAGATGTCCGTGAATATCAAATACTTTGAACGATTTGCGAAACATCCGATCACTCCATTCTGTTTAGTTGTACTGCCAATTGGATAGGATCTCATCGAGCTGTGCTGAGGCGGTCGCTAAAATTGTTTCTCGTTCAATAATCCACTCTTCCAAGCTGTACAGCCTGGCGTGTTGAGCTTCCAATGCCCGTTTGATTTCACTTGGACTTGGTCCTCCTCTAAGCCTGCGGATGTTGACAAAATGCTCAGGGTCTAGAGCTAGCTTAAATTTCTCTTTACTGAGCTTGAGAGGAACTCCAATCGTATGAATAGCGATCTCATTAAGGGATTGCAAGTCTAATTCCCCAACTCCTTTCCCTTGTTCAACTGCCAGTGACACGAGCCTACTTACAATCTTGTGGGCATTGCGAAATGAGATTTCTTCTTCTCTTACTAGAGTGTCTGCAAGCTCCGTTACGGTTGCAAAGCTCGCTGCTGCACGCTTGTTAAGTACATCTTTATTGATTTCCAAGGAGTCAATTACCTTTGACAGCAGTCTGTAGACAACCTCAAGCGTATCAAGGCTTTTCCAAGCAAAGGGCTGCAGATCATCCTCCGTGTCGACGATATCGCCAAAAGGGGTGTTATGAATCATCGTGAGCACAGTTTGAGAAGCTCCAACAATGCTGGATAATAACGAGCGAATGTGCTCGATCGACACGGGGTTTCTTTTTTGCGGCATAATCGAACTGATTTGTACATAAGGGGCAGCAACCTTTATAACAGCAAATTCCTGAGTACACCACAGCAATAGCTCTTGAACGAAACGTCCGAGATTAATCGCTGCCAGCTGCGTACCAGAAGCAATCTCAGCAACATAATCTGCTCCACTTACCGCGTCATAAGAGTTCTCGACGAGTCCATCAAACGCAAGCAGTTCTGCCACACGTTCTCGATTGATGTCATAGCCTGACGTAGTTAGAGCAGCCGCTCCCAGACTACTTAAATTACAGTTGGCATAAGCAGCCTGAAGCCTGCGAATATCCCGGGCCAGTGAATCACTTACCGCGGCGATATAATGGGCGATTGTAGTAGGCTGTGCTTGCTGAGTATGGGTATGGGCGATAAAGATCGTCTCCGTATGCTTCCCGGCAAAATCAAGCAGGCTAGCATGTAGTTCAAGCGCAGAGTGAAGTGTTCGAAGCAGCCTTTGCCGTAATGTAATTCGGTAAATGGCAATCCCCATATCGTTGCGACTGCGTGCAAGATGCAGATTACTTGAAGAGTCATCCGATAATTTCAGAAGCTTATCCTCAACTTCAAAGAATAAATCCTCAAACTGTCCAGTGTAATTCCCTTGTCTAAATTGCTCCAAATCAATGCTGAGTAAAGCCTTTGCTATGTTTGTGGCATCCTTTTTGGATAGTAAACTTTGCTCAAATAGCATAACGAGATGTGCTTTATGTACTGCAATCATCGGTAAGAGCAGCTCTTGCTTCGCATGATTGTAGGCGGGTTCCAGCACGGCTTCCACGTAGGTTTTACTGGGAAACTGGTTTCCCTCCTCTTGTCCATGCCTTCTAATGACCAAATTATAGGACCTCCCTTTATAAACGCCGTTACGATCAATAGCGGAAAGATAAATGGCAGAGAAAATAAAAACAGCCAGAGAAAATCGCAAGTGTGCGACATCTCCGGCTGTCCGGTTGAATGCGTATTATTCTTATTGGAATGATATGAAAAGGATAATAGCACCATTTGAAATTATTTACAATACTTTTTTTATTAACAAAATATGAGTAAATAAAAATTGTGAGAATGGTGGGTTTATTTCTCAGTTATTTATGATGCGGTTCTCGTTAGCTCAATATTCGGTTTCTATATCCAATCATCGAAATGATCGTCTACAAATGCAATCTCATTCTCATAGTGAGCCAACTGTCCCTCATCAATCATCTTTTGAAAAGCCTGGTTTCCGTTAGCAGCAAAATTTTTTATCGTATCACATAGAACAATCAATCGTTCAATAATCCATTCCCGCAGATTAGTAGGCACGGGTATACCATAAGATTCAAAAAACAAATGAATTCGCCGACGGCGCTCTGCAGCATGTTTTTCATGCTTATAGGGTACTATTTCCATTTTCCCTGAAGAAAAGTAAGGCATGAAATCGCCAAGCGGTATCGATGTGTACAGGGTATATGCAATGTCCCACAGGCGCGGACCTGGGCCTGCCATATCAAAATCAATCAGCGCCGCCGGCTGACCATTCCTAAAGACAAGGTTATAAAACGCTGTATCATTATGGCAGATCACTTCGTGCTCGGCATCATTAGCATATATAAGCTGCCATTTGGCCTCACTACTGGGTGTAAAGGACCCCGTCCCATCATGGAACTAACGTAAAAGTTGCGCCAAGCCCACAAGCGTTTCGTCCGTCCACCATGTGTATGTTTCAAGCTCCGGCTGATTAATATCTCCACTAACAAATGTCAATATCTCACGGCCGGAGTCATCGATTCCGAGAAATCTTGGTGCTCCCTCAAAGCCTTGTCTTTCTAAATGTTTGAGCAGTTCATGAACACTTGAACTCCAATATCCTATAGGGCGACGAACAGTGTCTCCTTTACGAACTATATGGTTTACATTTCCGCCACTCAACACTTCTTCTTGAGTCATAAGGTTCATTCCTCGCTTCTCCATGCATGATCATTGCAGATTTCACCTGAGGTTCTCACCTGATAATAGCAAAATGTTACTGATTTTTACTCATCAAAAACAATTATAATTAAACATTCATGCCCCTAGCAGATCACAGGCTAACTGCCCGTTAGCATAAAAACGACTCTTTCCATCAGCTTACGACCTCTTTGGCAGCATCGTTACGAATCAGGCAAGAAGCCAAGAATCCGATCCCCAGCACAAGTGCCAACAAAATAAAGGTGAGCGAGAAGTTGTCCGTTCTCATGCACTGAATCGCAATAATTGGTCCTAAACTCGTTCCCGCAAACAGGATAAACGTATAAACAGATACCGCGATGCCGCGCGATTGCCCACCAAACTGACCCACAAGAGATATGAGAGCTGGACCTACAAGAGCGATGCCCGCAATAAAGATGACGCTCATAATCACAAGCAACGTTAAGTTTGAGATTAGACCTAAAGAGGCAAGCCCGAGTACAGCTAATAATAATCCTCCACGCAATATCTTCATTGTGCCGAAACGCTCAGCAAGCAGTCCTGCAAAGGGTGAAAGCAACATCCCTAACACACCTGCGGAACGAACGTATAAAATCTCCTGTTTGTTTAACCCAAATGTCGAGCTGCTCAAATAGGTGCCCAAAACAGTCGACATACTTACGAACGACATCAAAAGTACCAGCGCCACTAAATAAGCAAGTATGAGGTTCTTACGGGCAAATAATTTCCCTATGTTTCGAATCGGATCCAGGATACTGGAATTTGGATTCTGAAAATCCGCTTTAGGCAGGAATTTCAAGACCAGGATAGCAGTAATGGAATAAACCACTGCCAAAAAATAAAAAATGGCGCTCCATCCATAATATTGGCTAACAATTCCACTCATCACTTGTCCAACGATTCCGGCTACCATAAATCCGGTTGTAATGAACCCGATCGCCGTGACCCGTTTTTGCGCAGGGAACATTTCAACAGCATAGGCAAGTGCAACAGGAGAGAACGTTGCCGCAGCCGCCCCCTGAAATCCACGTAATACAATGATCCAGGAAAAATCGCGGACCAGGCCAATAAGAAAAGATATGCAGGTTAACGCAATTAATCCGATAAATATAACACTCTTGCGGCCATATTTTTCAGATAATGGACCATAGATAAGACAACCTATCGCAAATCCCAACGAGAAGATACTGCCTGCAGTTGCAGCCTGCGTGGAAGATACTCCAAAGACATCCGAGAACAAGGGAATGAGCGGAAGGGTAACGTACAGGCTAGACATGATAACCATGCCTGCCCAGCACAGAATCATGGTCATGGCGGTATAATTTCTGGAGGGATGATTAGCTGATATGGCTTGGTTCATAAGAACACCTCTTTTTTAAAAGATGACGCCCCTGCGGAGCTCACATCAAGAGCCCCCTTCGCTGGATTAGCGGAAGGGGCCAGTTCAAGTTTATGCCGTAAGGCGATCCTACAAAACTTGTCGTTCTAGATCAATTTTTGAAATAATTTCCTTCCAGGTCACGCAGGAGATTCGCATGCTCAGGCTTCCATCCGAGCAGTTCTTGGGTCAACTTACTCGAAGCCTGGATGTTTTGCGAAGCGAAATGCGTCAGCCAACCAAAGTGACCAGGAGCATCTTCAACTGACTTGCTGATCACAGGCAAATCGAGGTGGCGACCAATGACTTCAGCAATCTCACGAATGGACACACCTTCCTCGGCGATTGCATGCAGCTTGGAGCCTGCAGGTGCAGCTTCAACTGCCAGTCGGTAAAGTCGCGCTGCATCCAGACGGTGTACAGCAGCCCAACGGTTTGCACCTTCGCCCACATAAGCTGAGGCACCTGTACGACGAGCGACATTAATCAATGCCGGAACAAAACCGCCGCGGTCACCAGCGCCGTGTACTGAAGGTGGTAGTCTCAATACGGATACACGTACGTTCTTAGAAGCCAAGGATAGAGCCTCTTCTTCAGAAGCAATACGGTGCTTACCCGCAGTGCTGGCATCAGGAGCATCTTCCTCAGTGTTAATTCTACTTGGTGCAAGATGGCCAATTACGGAAGTAACAACCAAAGGGCGGCCAGAACCGGCAAGCACTTCACCGAAAGTCTGAACTGCACGCAGGTCTGTGACTCCAGCACCTGTCATGTTAGAAAAGTCGTGGTTGAAGGCCGTATGAATGACACCATCCGCTGCTTCTGCACCGCTTCTAAGACTTTCAGGATTATCCAAAGAACCACGGTGTACAGTTACCCCGGCTTTAAGAAGAGCACTAGCCGCTTCTTCCGAGCGAGCCAAACCAATGACTTCATGCCCTGCTGTTAACAATTCATTTACAACGGCAGAGCCGATGAAACCAGTCGCTCCAGTTACAAAAATACGCATTAAGAGATCCTCCTCTAAATATTAAATCTACTTGAATCGACGAAAAGATGATGACGTAATCGGAATTCGTGGTTTCAAGGATAATTTAATTTTAGAAGATATACTGACCTAAGAATTGCCTGTTCTGGTTCACTTGTTGCCTATTTCAACGGAAGTTGTTGACGTAATCCTGCAATGTCTCTTTTGGGCGGATTTCCAAAAAAGCGGCTGTAATCCCGATTAAATTGCGAGGGACTAGCATAGCCTACTAGATTGCAGGCTGTTGTCGCGTCCATTGCTTCAGATACCATTAACCGTCTCGCTTCATGCAGACGAAGTGCTTTTTGATATTGTAGGGGACTCATTGAAGTAATGGACTTAAAGTGCACACGAAAAGTAGACTCACTCATATGTGCCATTTCCGCCAATTCCGCAACTTTCATGGGATGGGAATAATGATTACGGAGCCAAGCGACCGCCTTTGTAACCAGATTGACTTCCGAACCTACAAAACCAAGTTCAGCGATCCGAGCTCCAATAGGACTGCGCAGAACACGTAGCAAAATCTCATCCATTACAAGGGGGCCGAGCAATTCGGCATCACTGGTATTGGTTAGACATTCTACAAGCCTTGAGGTAGCGTTAATCATTCCTGCATCGGCATTAAGAACATAACCGGCACTCCATTTCGTTACGGCAGGCACTCCATTTGGATATACTCTGAGTGCTAATTCAGCAATTTTTTGCGGGTCAAGTACCAGCTTCACACTTAAATAAGGCTCCAAGCGGCTAGCGTGAGTAACCTTCAAAGCAATCGGCAGCGCAACAGGGAGCATAAGGATTTGCGATTGAGCGAATTGATAGACCTCTTGCCCTACTGTCACTGTCTTAGCCCCTTGTGCAACAATTAACATGGAGGGCAAGTCGAAAGATTTGACCTCGTCCTTACTTGCTGCAGAATAACGGCCCACAGACAAAGCAGGAATACGTTGTCTAAAGGTCCCATCATACGGAGTATGGTCACTAATCAACTTGGCCAAGCGAAACGTCTCTACAGCAAGCGATTCCTTGATGCTACCGTTCGCAGGTATAGCCAATGTATGTTCGGATTGGAATGTCATAAGTACAATAGCACCTCCAATGGCTCTATCCTGTATTGTTTCATATGTTTTGACATGTATCCCGGTCCATTAGAAATGGGACTATGTAAACAATAATACAATTTCATAAAAGTTTATATCAGTATAATTTTAAAGTTGCTTCTCATAGAAAAAAACCTTCAAGCGGTAATGCCATGCTGCAATCACAAGGCATCCGCTTGAAGGTTTTTTTACATTTACCGATTCTCCAGACAATAGGCTACTCCGGTGAAAATTCGTACTTCGTCTTTCTTAACCCTATGCTTCTAATATAACCAGCAAATGCCGCACTTGCTTGGCACCAAGGTTGATGTGTAACGTGCCTACATCCTGGGTAGCCAATGGATTCAGCTGCTCCTCCAGAACATTGGACTCGTACGCTTCCGCAATCACTCTGCCTGGAAAGCTCAAGCGAGCCTCTGCATTGTCCTCCTTCACATTCCTTACCCGCACAATGATGCCCTTACTTGTCTCCGCCGGTTTCACATCGAAAATGTGCACATGTTCACCCTCAAAGGTGATGAATTGTCCTTCTTCCTCCTGCTTGCAATCCAGAACAGGGGTGGCATAGATTTGTGATACACCTTGAGTGGAAGCTTCAGTAATGGCTGATGGTTCGAACGCACGATAAGTCGACAGCACATAAGTAAAAGAATTAAAACCAGGCTGGCGCGCTCTAAAGTTCGTTTCCCAGTAGTTATTCATAGGCCAAGCCAACAGTAAGGGATTGCCCGACTTGTCAATTTGCTTGTGCTCTCTGCCGAAATTGAAATCCCCTACTTGCACCAAAGGTGCATCGGGGCAAACCAGTGTTACACCATGGTCGCCGTCGAATAGGGAAACGCTTTTGTCCACGGTCACAAAATCTCTGCATACACCCGGCAGCTGCTGCTCATCCAGCTCCACAAGCTGTCCGGCAGTATCGTAGAAGCATCGCCAGTCTCGCAAATTGAGCGGAATCGCGAAATAAGTTCCTTCCGGAGTGGTGATGTCTTGCTTCATATAAGAAACTTTGATCTCAATCTCCGGACGGTAGCTGAATAGCGTGAAGCGCTGCTCCAGATTATCTACTCCAGGCGCATCCCACTGTAGCACCAGTGTTGCATCATTTGTCCCCTGCTCAACGAAACAGTCGAGCAAGCGGGAATACGTCTGCCTTGCGGCAGGCCAGTCGTTATTCCAGCAGCTGATGCTATTATTGCCTTTCTCAACATCCCGCGAAAAAATAGTTTGTCTGCTATTTTCAGCAGCGGTCGTGTCAATCGTCTCCTGAACATATTGGAACAACGTCCACGGACTGGACAAATCAAGCGTTTCCCAGCCGTTTTGCTTGTCATACAAGCTCAGAATTCTTCCCCGAACGGGATCGAATTGTAGCCGGTGATACGGAGACTCAATATGACCGTCTAGTACTTTGATTTCAAATCCCCGATTCATCGCACTAAACGGATCGTTCCATTGCTCCTTGGAGCCGGGAAAAGCTTCAAGATTTGCAGCCTGCTCCGCCTTCTGCAGCTTATCGAACGGAATTTTACGCCAGCTGAACGGCGGCAGTTCAATCACGCCATAGCTCTCTCCGCCAGTAAGACGATCGTTGTTCATAAGCACTTGCCTCATTCTGTCGGCGCTCAGATGCCGTCCAGGCGCTCGAAAGCTTGAAGGAACCCGCAGGTCATGCTTGATTGGAGCCGATGAATAGTTCACAAGCATAATCCCCTCGGGGTCATCCCCCTGAATCGGATTTGCGGTGAGCTGCTCCAGTTGGCTTCCAAGCAAGTAGCCAGTTAGACTATTGCCTTGGTACGCGTAGTGCGCTTTGTGTGCCCATTGAATATCAACATTCAAATGATCGGGATCGGCGATGGCGTTAAATGCCCCCCAGGTGTGTTCGTCGTATAAATGGATTTGCTCCCAAGCTTGCCGTTTGATCACCGGATATCTTCCATCGGCCTCCCCTTGGAAGGCTTCCAGCAGCTCGACCGCCTTCATCCCTTGCTTCGTGCGGCGATTCAGCTTCGTTTCCTTGGCTGCACTGCCGGAACCAAAGTTCCAATAGTCTGTCCAATCCCCGGCATATGTAGGAAGCTCCTCCGTATGCTTGCGTACTCTTGCGTACAGCTGCTCCGGCGTCACGAATGAAATTCGCTGTTCGCGCGACTCGCTATTCCATTGTTTGATGAGGTCTGCCAAATCCTGATCCGGCGGGTTGTTATCGTATAGCGGCAGATTGGTTGCGGTTAAATAGACGAAATCGAATGGATAGTCTGGATTATCCTCGATCTTCTTAAGATATTGGGCAAGACCCTCCGCCATAAGATCTGTGCTTTTATCGTTTACATTACAGATTTGGCTGAACAGTGAATAATGCTCACCGTTGAACGTCAGCAGCTTCCTATGATCAGGCGTCTCCCAGTGGAAAGCGTTCGGCCTTTTGAAGGGAACGGTACCCATATGGATGTTGATTCCCATGATGAAGAACTCTACACCGGCATCAAGCAGCAATTGGCTGTAAGGCCACGGCTGACCATTGACATCATGGTGAATAGCCGTGGTGATATCGATCCCAAATCGGCTGCGCAGCTCCTTGATGGGCTGCAACATACGAGCCGTTTGCTCCGCAGTCACAAGCGGTGTTGTATGCATGAACGAAGCGGAGATACTCATTTGCCCACTGTGCAGATAACGGCGGAACTGCTCAACCTGTTTTTCGGTTGCATCTTCCAGCCACCTCAGTACAGGGTAACCGGATTCACAGGTCCAGCGGAATTTATTCTCCTCTGCCCAATTCTCGGTCGCTTCGCATAATTGCAGGGCCTGATCGATATATTTCTTTTGCAGCTCCAGTAGAATAGGCTGCGCATGAGTATAGCCGATATCCAAATGGCTGTGGTGAAGCACAAGTATTTCTTTAATTTTTGACACAGACTTTCCTCCTGACATGCTAGATTTACTCGTTACTGCGTAGCTATATAGATTGAACTTAGAATTCTTACACGGTGTTAGATCATCATTGCGGAAAACGTTTGGACTTTCGGCCGCTGTTGTCCCCAGATTTCTTTGATTAGACCGCTTCTAGCGGTTGAAATCTGGAGACAGCGTATGCTTCCGGTGCGGGCTTTCCTGTGGAAAGCTTTCAGGCGATCGCTTTCGCTCCTACAGTTCCAAACTTCCCCCTCCATTCCTTCTCGCTATTTGTTGTTTTCTTTTACTCGTCTTATATAGAATTTTTATATCTACATAGAACGAATTCACAAAACAAACATAGCCAAGAAAAAAGAGAGCTTATATAAGAAGGATCAAAGTGTAATTAACGGCATTTTCGTACCTTAAATCCTCTGCAGTTAGGGGTTAGTGGAGATTAAGTGCAATATTGTACCTTAAATCTTCCATAATAGCCCATCGAGCGTGTTTTTTCCAAAATAAGATACAAAAACGCCCTTATTACCCTTATTTACCTATATTAAAGAAAAATAAGGTACAAAAATGCCTTTAGTTGAGGAGATGGCCCTCTTTTTTCACTGTATGGCGACTAGTGAAGGGGAATATACCGCTTCTAGCGGTTGAAATCTGGAGACAGCGTATGCTTCCGATGCGAGCTTTCCTGCGGAAAGCTTTCAGGCGATCGCTTTCGCTCCTACAGTTCCAATCTTCCCCCTTCGTTCCTCCTCGCTTTTTGCTACTTTCTTTTTATTCGTCTTATATAGTAGTTTTATATCTAATGACCCAGCAGCCTATAAGACTTGCCGGCTTCTGTATTAAAAGAAATGATGTTCCCAGACAACTGCCACTCGACTTCCCTTTGCTGATCGCCAGCGCCATCTATTTCTACAATAGAGAACTCCCCGTTTGACCATGGATTCAAGATGCTGCAGATCCTGCCCTTCTCACTAGTAAGGTCAATATGCGTCACCTTTCCTTCCGACAGCTCGCTAGATACAAGAAATGCTCCAACGGCTCTCAGGTTATGGAAACGGGCAGCCTTCTCCTGCGGCCACACCGGGAACAGCTTGATCACCTGCTCATGGCTTTGCAGCAGCATTTCGTTGATAGCAGAAGGTACGCCACTACAGCATTCAATGCCCCCTCCGCCGAAGAAGATGAACAGATTCGGGAAGCTATGCTCCGAGCATTGGCGGCGAAGCTCGCGAAGAATAGTCTCAGGATCATAACCGACACGCGCGGCGGCGGTGAATATGGTTGGAAAGCCGTTATAATCCGTCCAGCGGTTCAACACCGTAATCGTATCCTTGGCAATCTGCAGAAGCTGTGGATCTGAATCTAGACCGATCCCGCCAGCAGGCCAGATATGCTGGATGGCGAGCGTATTGTCTCCCCACCATTCATGTCCTTGCTCCGTTAAGCGGAATATCGTTTTCTCTTCGCGCTCAAACGTCGGATAATCGCTGATATGCTCCAAAATATGAGTCCACTTCTCATGACGATCCCCATCAAGCTGCAATTGCCCAGAAATATCGAGCAGTCCTTTGAATAGCATCCGAATAAGCGCTAATGAAAGAATAGGATTCATATCATCCAGGCCGCGGTCCCAATCCTCATTGTCATGCGACTCTGTATAGGTTCCGACTTCATGAATGGCATCACGATAAATCACGTAACGGCCATCCTCGAAGGTCAGATAATCCTCCCAGAAATTCGCCACCTCAATCAGGAACGGGTACACATAACGGGCATATTCAAAGTCATACGTATAGTAAAACCGCATCAGCATGTTGACTGTACTTAGCGCCGAATTACTCTTTTGTCCCAAAAACATGTGTCCGTTCTCATAAGGCGTATTACATAGTGCTGTAGGCAAACCTTTCGGGCCAATACCAACATCGTAATAGAGCCCTCTACATCCCAAATACTCCTCTGCATACCGACGACCGTTCACCATATACTCCAGCAGCGGTGTATCATACGGTTCGCTCAGCTCAATGTGGTTGGACGAATACACACCCCACCAAGGAGCCTGGTAATTGTAATTCAAATGATAATCTCCCGCCCATTCCGGGTTATCCGTCGTAATCCAATTGCCGAATAAACCCGGCGCGAACTTCTTGTTTCGGCTGCAGCAAGCCATAATATAATGGGAGCCGTACCAGAACTTCTCTAGCAGTTCATCCCCGATTTCAATGGCAGACTTTGCCCAGAACCCGCTCCACCAGTCGGTGTGCTCTGAACGCAGCGAAGCAATCCGCTTCTCGTCGATAAGCCCCGCTCTGCTAATCGACTCCTGTAAGTAGTTGTCCTCATCATGGTTCGTCGCCACGGAGGCAACGATATATTGTTTTGTTCCAGGCTGTAGTTCAAAGGAATGACTTCCTGACGAGCTGCACATAGCAATAGCGCCTTCCGTTGGCCATTCGATGCCTTCACCGGTAAATTTACGTACCGCCCACGCAGTATCGCCATCCTGTCCCTGCTCCGTTTCCGAGCCATTTCCGGTCTGCACCCACAGATCCAGCGTAACGGAAACGGCTTGCTTTTCACTGCTCAGCTCCACGATTAACACATTTTCCAGGGCTGAAATCCAGGAGATCATCTTGACCGACGCTGCCGCTCCATGAAATGTCGATACAATAGTTGCTTCATCCAGTCGCTGCTCGCTATAATACGAAGCATTGGCCAGATCGGGTATATGAACATCAATCCCGCCGAGCAAGCACGGGCTACCATTCGAATACATCAGCTGCGCTTTCCAGAAATCATTTTTCGAGATCCATATGCGCTGCTGTTCAGGCTTTCCGCTAATAGTGACACCGAGATCGCCATTGCCAATGACCGGGCTATCGACGACCTTGTCTGTAGGGACAATTTTCGGAGGCTCCGTAAAGATTCCCTTATACTTCTCCACTCTTTGTTTCCATTCCACAGCTTCCATGTAAGGTTCCACCACCAGTTTTTAATGTTCAAAATCATGCCCGCCCCCCCTAGAAGGAACATAGCGGGCATGATCGCTAATTATTTATTCGCTGCACGTCTTTCCTCATATCTCTTCAACGCATCGTCATAGATCTTAAGAACTTTATCGAGATCGCCTGTTTTCTTAATCTTAGCCTGGAAATCAGCCCATTTATCAAAGCTTTCTTTGCCATTCACGAATTTGTTCTGCATCTCTGCTACATACGTATTTACCGGCGACATGACTGAGGTGATCTGCTCGCGTTCATCATCTGTAAATTCAAGGCTAGGCTCGAAAATCATTGGAGGTACGTAATCATTAGGGAACGGCATATTTTGGAACGCAGTTTCCCATGGTTCTTCAACCAGTTTGCCATCTACAATACCTGAGTCCTTAGGCGCAAAATCAACGAATGCTCTCGTATCAATGGCCATTTGCAGACCAGGACGGTAGGAGCTGCTTGATCTCGTTCCGTATTTATCGCCTTCAATCCATGGGTTCTCCGCATGTTTAATCGAATCCACAAAGGTTGGTTTGCCGCTGGCATCTTTGGTGTAGCTCGTACCTTCAATCCCCCAAGTAATCAGGTTTATAATTTCCGGTTTATATTGCAAATCCAACAGCTTCATTAAATCCTTCACATTCTTAGCCTTCGGACTGACCACCATCACCGCACCCGAGCTAACTCCGACGGAGCTGAAGTCGTTCACACTTTGCCATGCTTTCCCGTATTTCGGATTATCGGGGAATAGCGAAATGACGAACTTCTCCCCTCCCGTTGATGCGCGATTCCAGTCACCCGGGAAGGTAAACCAGTTGGACAGCAAAATGAAGTTCGTGCCGCTCATTGCTTTTTTCTTAATAGCATCGGTTTTATCCGAGAACACCTCAGGATCTAGCAGCTTATCCGCATACAGCTTATTGGCAAACTGCAGCGCTTCCTTATACGATTCTTCGAACGGTCCGTAAACATAATTTTTTCCGTTCCAATAGATGGACGTGCCTCCATTGTGGTTAGCATAAAAGAGTGGATCGAAGGAACCGCTTTGCGTATTCACCGGATAGGAGTTCGGATATTTCTCTTTTAACGTTTTTGCAGCTTCATACAGCTCATCGATCGTGCTTGGAATATTGATACCTTCCTTTTGAAAAATATCATATCGATAGGTTACCGGCGAGTATACGCCCATGCCTTTATCTTTTGCTTGCCTTGGAAGGTCAATATTCCATAATCCATAGAACTGTCCATCTGAGCGGATCGCCTTGATTTTCCCATCGGTCGCTTGGTCGATTAAGCTCATATAGTTAGGCAGAAGGTCTTTATACTCGCTCAGCTCCAGGAACGTGCCCTCTGTTTCATATTGCTTAAAGAGGTCTTTGCTCATGACCATGAACAAATCTGTCGTATCACCGCTCGCCAGCAGCAGCTTGGATTTCTCCTCGTATTCGCCAATCGGGATGTAATTATATTTAATGTCCAATTTCTTACCCGTTAGCGCTTCCATCTGTTTAATCCATTCCTTGTGCACCATAGAATCTTCTATTTTGGCGCCAAAGGAAGGCAAGGTTACAGAAAAGCTTAGCGTTCCAGCTTGCTCCGCAGTGTCACTGTTTCCCGAATTTGTGGAAGTAGCGTTAGAGCTGCATCCTGCCAAGATGGTTCCTACGCTTAATACACCTGCAAGCAATAAAGAAGATAATTTGAAGCGTTGTCTCATCATTACCCCTCCTGAAAACATAGTCATCTTTTTGTCTTCCATTAACAATTACAGGGTACGTGCTATGCCGCTATGCTCAGGTCTCTTTTCTAATAACCACCACTCCTCTCAGCTGCCTCGGAAAATCAACCTTTAACAGCACCAATCATGACACCTTTCACAAAATATTTTTGGAGGAACGGATAGATCACCATGATGGGGAACATCGCAATAACAACAATCGCCATTTGAATATTTTTCGCATTCACATTCATTTGTGCCAGCATCGCTTGCATGACTTCTGTTCCGGTTCCGGAATCGAAGGAAAGGGAGAATAAATATTTTCTTAGGATCAACTGTAATGGATACTTATTCTCGTCCTGAAGATACACCAGTGCTTCAAACCATCCATTCCAGCTGCCAACAATGCCGAATAGAGCAAATGTCGCCAGAAGCGGCTTGGAGAGCGGCAAATAAATTTTGGTTAAGATTTGAATATCGTTAGCCCCATCAATAACAGCGGATTCGCGCAAATCGGCTGGTATGGATTGATAAAAGGACCTGAACAAAAATACATTAAACGCAGATACACAGCCGGGGATAATCATGATCCAATAGGTATCAAGCAAATGAAGACTCCGTGCGAGCAAATAAGAAGGAATCAAGCCGCCACTAAAGAACATCGTAATGACCAGAAAGATCGAAAGAAATTTTTTGGCCATGAAGTCCGGGAGCGTCAGCGGATACGCCATTAATGAGGTAAAAGTCAGCATGAACAAGGTGGAACCCAGTGCATATATAATGGAATGCGCGTAGCCCGAATACAGAAATGGGTCCTGGAAAATATATTTGTAACCGCCTACATTAAAGCCCTTCGGAAAAATCGTAATATCCCCTCTAAGAATAGGTTCAGAACTGCTTAAAGAAACTGCAATGACGTGCAAGAATGGATATAGCATGACCACACATAGCAGCAGCATCAACAAAATATTGAACACGTCAAATATTTTTGAACCAACACTTTCTTTACCTACCATGTCCAGCACCCCCTACCAAATACTTGTGTCTGATACTTTACGGCTTAACATGTTTGCTCCTATGAGCAAGATAAATGCAACCAAGGACTGGAAGAGCCCAATGGCGGTCGTATATTCAAATCTTGACCCCATAATCCCTTCACGGTAAAGATAGGTCCCAATAACATCCGCAACCTCATAGGTGTCCGGGTTATACAGCATAAGGATTTTCTGAAAATCCGTACCCAAAATCCCGCTAAGGGACAAAATAAGCAAAATAATCGTCGTTGGTTTGATATGCGGCCAGTTAATATTTCGCACCTTCTGCCAGCGATTTGCACCGTCAATACTCGCAACATCATATAGCGTAGGATCAACACTGCTTAATGCCGCCAGGTACAAGATTGTACCAAAACCGATCCCCTGCCATATGTTTGAACTGATAAATATGGTCCTGAACCATTCAGGCTCTGACAGAAACACAATCGGATCGACGCCGAACCAACCTGCAATTTTGTTAAACAACCCTTCTCTCTCGGTAAAGGTCCGAAGAATACCCACAATAATGACCGTGGAAATAAAGTGCGGCAAGTAGGATATGGTCTGTACCGCTTTTTTGAATTTAGGAAACCTTAATTCGTTGAATAGCAAGGCCAGAATGATCGGGGCGGGAAATCCCCATAACAAGGAGTAGATACCTAACAATATGGTGTTCTTAAGTACCCTCATTGCCATAGGATCTTGAAAGAATAAAATGAAGTACTTAAACCCTACCCATTCACTGCCCCACATCCCTCGAACCGCACTATACTTTTTGAAGGCGATCTGTATCCCGTACATTGGAAAGTAACTAAACACCAGTACAACCAAAAATCCAGGCAATACCATTAAAAATAAGTAACGTTGCTTCCAAAATCGTTTGAAAAACTTGTGTGAAGTTACCATCTCTGCTTTCCCCCTTCAAAAACTTGGCACTTAAAGCTTCTCTAGAAAAAGCAATGTTACCGCTTACAACAAAGAATACAACCATTGAATATCTGTGTCAATATATGATTTTTATTTAGATTATAAATGATACAATAAATGATACAGAGGCTATATCAAAACTCTAATTTCACTGATTGCTATCCAATTAAGAATCGAAAAAAGCGACCTCATTGAAAGTCCGTAACGGAATTTCAACAAAGCCGCTATCAAATTTGTGCCAAATGTTCATTTGGATACAAGCTGACCTTTCAAGATTATAAAAACATTCAGGTGCCTATCGAGCGAACAGTCTCTCCGATATAAATGTTGGATTTGCATACTTGTCCGTAAAACAACTGATCTTCGTTGCCATCAATCATGTTCAGCAATAACCCGGCAGCACATTGTCCCATTTCATAAAAAGGCTGTGTGATTCCAGTTACATTTAATTTGATTCTGCGGTTTAAATTTTCTGCATCATAGGTGACGAGCGATACATCCTCAGGTACGCGAACATTCATACTTTGTAACGAACGGAGGGCTGCCTCAGCAATTTGATCATTTGCAGTAAATACAGCCGTGAACGACATTTCTTTCATTTTTCTCTCTAGAACTTCACAATAATGGTCAAATTCATCAGAGAAATCCTCATACTTGGTGGGAATAAACACTTCGAATTCATGCGAATACGGCAGTCCTGAGTCAACAATTGCCTGCTTGAAGCCCATAAGCCGTTCATTGATCGTGCTTATATTACTATTTTTAATAAATAGCATTTGCCTATGTCCTTGTTCGATGAGCAGCTTGGTCAGGTTGTAAGCGCCTGCAATATTATCGCTGGTTACATACGGAATGCTGGTATTGTAGACTACCCGATCCAAGCTTATGTATTTGATCCCGTGATCCTGAAGCAAGGAAAAAATCCGATTATTAATCTCTTCATGCCCTTCGCTCATAAAGGGACTTAGGATCACCCCTTCTACCTTTCTTTCGACTGCCCCTCGTACGAGGGATTCCAGCTTTTCAAGATTTCGGTCATCACTTGAACTTAGCAGCTGGTAGCCTCGTAGAAACAAGGCATCTTCCACTCCCCGCAGTGCAGTCGCCCAGATCGGATTATCGATGCCGAACACAAAAGCAGCCACCAGACGCGTACCACCTTGCAAAATCTCCTTCTCTTTATTCATGAAGGTTCCTCTGCGACTATCCCGGATAAGCCACCCTTCCTCCGTGAGCTCCTTGATCGCCTTTTCAATCGTATTCACACTAGACTCATAATATTGGGCGAACTCGCGGCTGGATGGCAGCCTGTAGCCCTCAGTCCACTCTCCGCTTATCAGCCTTTGCTTGATATCCTCTTTGATAACCGAGTACTTAGCCACAGCTTCATTCTCCTCATGTAATCTTATCATTCACTGTACCCTTCGCCCCAATCTGTGTCAAGTTTCTTGATACAAGAAAACAAAATCCACAACCTCGTCTGAAGTTGTGGATGGATAAGAAAGCGATGAATATGACGCTCTGCATGTCAATGCGATCAACCCATTATATCTACTAATTGCGTTCCCTCCGGTTTCTGCCATTGACCGTTCTTACCTATGCCCTCGTTCTCCAGCACACGCCCATCTTGTACAACAACCTTACCACGCACGATCGTTCCGACAATGCTACTTGGGAAAGTATGCCCCATGTACAGACTTTGCTTATGTTTGGCGTAGTAATTGTCTTCAGTTACGGTAAATGGTGTATCCAGGCCGATAATCGCCAGATCGGCGTCCATGCCTACGGCAATCTTGCCTTTGCGATCTGCAAGGTCAAAGCGCTCGGCAGGAGCGGAAGCGGTCATACGGGCGATCTGTTCCAGTGGAATATGGTTCGTCTGAGACAATTCCAGTGCAGCCAGCAGCGTAAACTGCCCGCCGCTAATGCCGCCCCACGCCTGAAACAAATTGAAATCCTTAGGGTCTTTCATGTCATATGGACACGGCGAGTGGTCCGAGGTCAGCATGTCGAACTTGCCTGCAGCGACCAGTTCAATCAGCTTCTTCTGCTCAGAGGCTTCACGCAGTGGGGGCGCACATTTGGCGATGCTGCCCCGTTCGCGAAGAGCGTCATGATTAAATAGCAGATAGTGCGCACATGTCTCTACGGTTACATTCATTCCGCGGCTTTTCGCATCCTCTATCTTGCCCACCGCTGCCTCAGAACTGATATGCACGAAGTGCAGTGCACAACCGGTGATCTCTGCATAATACAGCGCCCGCTCAACCGCTTCGACTTCAGCAAGGATCGGTCGTGTCGCCAGATAATCATCGGCACTTACACAGCCTGCCTGTTCCTTCTCCGCCTTGAGCCAATTCGTGATCGCCGCACTCTCCGCATGCAACGCCAGCACTTTGCCCAGCTTGGCGATCTTCTTCATTCCGCTGAGCAGCGTCATCTCATCTACGGCTTCGAACTCTTTGTTACCTGTCGTAGACAGAAATGCCTTAAATCCGATAACACCAGACTTCGCAAGCGGCGCAAGATCGTCTTCATTCCCTGGCACAAGCCCGCCCCACAAACCGAAGTCCACGACTGACTTCTCATTGCCAAGCCTTGCTTTATCCAGCAGCGCTTCACAGTTAACCGTCGAAGGAATTCCGTTCAGCGGCATATCGAAGAAGGTTGTACATCCTCCTGCCGCCATCATCGATGATCCAGTAGAGAACCCCTCCCAATGCTCACGCCCCGGCTCACTGAAATGAACATGAACATCAATCATCCCCGGCATAACGACCTGACCCGCTGCATTCCACTCGTGACGGGCTGAGGCAGCCAGCCCCGATGTAATTACTTTGATCTTGCCATCCTTGATGCCGATGTCAACCTGCTCTACACCTGTCGGGAGTACAACTACTCCATTACGGACGATTAGATCCATCTGTTCCATCGTGATTCGCTCCTTTGTATTGTCCTTGTTCCATCTATTCGAAAATCGTGCCGCGCTTGAAGGCCGAGCCTTTGAATGCATATTTCGTCAGCAAGAAGTATGAGAGCCCTGCCACGATAAAGCCGACGATCCAGCCGAGGTCTACTTCTATGAATGCCGCAGCAGCGCCAAGCGTCATGGCGAGGATTGCGCTTGGATTGTAACCAGCAAAGCTGCCGTTCTCCCGATATAACTCAGCGACATCCACCTTCTGACGACGCAGGATATAGAATTCAACCAACAGAATCGCAACGATCGGCCCTAGGAATGCCGAGTAGATCAAGACGAACATGTTCAGACCATGCGCTGAAGAGTCTTTCACCAGCACCCACGGGAAGGAGCAAAGCGCCAGCAAACCCGTGATCGCTACTGCAGGTTTGTACTTTAGTTTCGTAACAAAAGAGATAACGTATGCGGGAGGAACAATATTCGCCACCATGTTAACTGCAATAACACCGATCACGATAAACGCGGATACACCAACGGTGATATACGAATTGTTGACAACAATAGCGAACGCCTTGACCGGGTTCGAGATCCCTGTTGCCGCTGCCATCATCGCACCGATTGTCAGTACGAAGCCGTAGGCGACCGTAATCGGGCTGAAGTACAGGAAGCTTCGTTTCCCATCACTGATCCCTGGCTTCAGTTCGCGGGAGTAGTCTGCTGCACTCAGGAATATTGCAGCGTAGTTACCCAGAAAAACCATGATAAAGGAGAAGAACGGCAGGCCCCATGTCCCCTTCGCATGGACCCAGTTATGCATGATAGCATCACTGTGTGAATTCACCAACAGTCCGAATACATAGATTAGCGCGAGTACGATTACGATTGATGCGAGCGTCTCCACCCACTTAATCGCGTGAAACCCATATAGCGAAAGGCCGATCTGGACAAGCTGCAAAGCAATAAAACAAACTGGAATACTGTCAAAGCTGCCGCCTGTGACGACCTTGACAATCTCATTGAGCGCCGTTGCGCCAACCCAGCTCTGGAAACCGTACCAGATAATCGCCGGTATGCCCCGAAGGAAGGAGGAGATGATCGCTCCCTTGGTGCCAAACGACATCCGAAGCTGTACGACATACGGGACGCCTGTACGATAGCCGAAGCGATCATTGAGTGCGAAGATGACTGAGATGAGCCCGATGGCGATGATCGCAGCTACAAAAGTCTGCACGAGATTCAAGTTAGCAACGCCGGCAGCGATAAGGCTCGCACCAAGTGTCATATTCCCTAGATTGACACCATCACCGATCCACATAAACATGTAAGAGATAACCCCTACTTTCCGATCCTTTTCTTGCTTCGGTCGAAGGGACTCGTCAACATACATCTCTTCTTTCAATTGCGACTGCTCCTGAATGTGACCCGCCAAATCCATAGACATCTCCGCTCACTCCCTTTTTTCTGGTTCGTCATCTAATAGGTTATATAACATAACTTTATTATGTTATATTTCCTTACTCAATCTTTATATTCTTCATTTTATCATCTATTTTTTATAAATCATCAGCAAAATCGTAGATTATCTTTCAATCCATTGGTGAATATGCACAAAATAAAATCACATGTTATGTTATATTTATAACGATAGCGGTTATAGACATGTCGGAAACCAAGCTTCAACTGCACAAAAAAACTGCCGGCATACACTCGGCAGTTACTTAATTCAAAAGATATGAAGATATTAATACCCTCATCTATTCAGCAGTGGACACTCTTATATCACCATACCTTGCCGCCACCCAATGCAGCAGCGCCCGATCCCGGCCCGGCGCGGCAACGAATGACACCCCGATTGGCAGACCGTCCTCACGCCACACTGGAACTGTTAATTGTGGCAGCCCTGCCAGACCCGCTATGCACGATAGTTGCATGACTTTTGCACGATATACCTCAGCTTCCTCCCCTTGGAGCCCACGCAGCGGAGCGACACCTGGCGCAGTCGGCAGTACCAACAGCCCATCGACTCCTAGCAGACTCGACAGTTCTGCACGCAACACCGTTCGCAGTTCCTGCGCCCAAGTGACATCCGCTTCCCGCAGCGTACTTGTCCACTTCAGCCGCTCTGCAATTCCCGATCCGAAGACAGGCTGATGCCGCGTTACCCACGTCCCATGCTCCCGCCATATCTCCATTCCTTGCAGCAGACGAAAAGCTTGCGACCACAAAATCAGCCCCTGACCAAGCGAGGCATACTCCTCAGGCACTGAGTAAAGAGATTGCTCCATCCACACCTTCCACACTTGGTCAGTCAGATGAACAGGTGCCAAAGGCAAGGGATAATCCCCCTGCAGCTTGCCCACATGTGCCAGCAACTTGTCCCGATCTGCCGCCTCCGGCACGGCCCATATCTCTTCATCCATATAGATCTTATGAAATGAAGTGACAGCTGGGTCACTCTCGTCAGCCAACAATACTTCGCCAACCTCAACGATCCATTGCAATTTCCGACTCATCCAGCCCACGGTATCAAAACTGTGCGCCAGCGGAATCACCCCATCCAGCGATACCATGCCATGTGTTGGACGAAAACCGTACACCCCGCAATAGGATGAGGGAATCCGCACCGATCCACCTGTGTCAGTGCCGATTGCAAATTCAATATCATCAGCTGCCGCCGCAACTGCTGAACCACTGGAGGAGCCGCCAGGGATTCTCATTGAATCCGCCGGGTTGATCGGCGTGCCGTAGTGGGCATTTTCTCCGTTCAAGCTGTACATCAGTTCGTCGGTATGTGTCATGCCATCAAGTGCAGCACCCGCCGCCAGCAATCGCCGAACAACCTCCGCATGGCGGGGCGCCGCTTCATGGGTGCGCAGCCAGTCCGGATTGCCCGCTGCATTCGTATGCCCCGCAACCGCGACGACATCCTTGAGCGCGAAGCGTGCACCATTTAATCTACCCTCGCCAGTCGGTGGCACAATAACATTCGGCGCAATATAGGCTTGATAAGCTTGCCGTTCTATCTTACTGCTTGTCTGGTTAGTACGATGATGTTGATCAGAGCTCATCCGGCGCACCTCCTTGGTTAAAATCATCTTTCACTGCTCTCATGATGCTAATCGTTCCGGACGATGCGGAATCAGCTCCATCAGCAGCGCCAGCAGAATTCCGACAAGCAGGCCATTACCGAGTAACGGTCGCAGTAATGCAGGGAGTGAGACAAAGGTCGTCGCAGGCAACCCCATCAGGATCACTCCTACGAAAAGCGGTATACCCGCTGCATACAGATTGACCGAATCCTCCATTCTGACTTGCCGGAAATAATTAAGCGATGAAAATAACAGTCGCACATACGTCACCAGCAACACTGCGCTTCCTATACTCAGCGGTAACAATGTCATCCAGTCACTCACCACCGGAATCAATCCGACGATCATAAAGAGCAGCGCCCCCAGTACAAACGGCAACCGCTCCCTAATGCGTGTCTGTTGAAGAAAGCCGATGGATGACACATAAGGTGCATAAGGGACCGTCCCCAGTACACCGGACAACACTGTAAGTACACCGCTAATTGTAAACGAGCGCCGATACGTTTTGTCGTCTGCTTCCTGTTCATAGATGTCATCAGTTCCCTTGATCGCCCCGAACGTATTGGATGTATTCACCAGTCCTGCAATTACCGCGATCAGTATCACACCAATATCTAGCCCGCCCCAGCTCTGTGGCACACCTACCGGAAACAACCAGTGCCCTATACCTCCCCCTTCACTTGTCACGCTTGCTGGTACTGATTGTGTGACCCCAGTCAACTCATGATCCGCTCCAAATAACACGGCATACACTGCCCAGCCCGCCACGATTCCGATCAGCAGCGCATAAGGAGCCACTCTGCGTCCGCCCTTGATGACAATCCAGATTGTCAATAAGGCTACCGCCGATGCTAAACCGAATACTGCCGGATGAAGCACCCGCTGCGCCTCGGACATGCCTGGAGATATGCCCATCATTCCTTCGAGGAAGATCAAGTTCAGACGACAACCGAGCAGAAACATAAATACCGCCATCACCCGAGCCGTGAACAGCCGAGCCAGCCAGGCTCCCCAGCCTGTAACGCCAAGCAAAATCGTCATGACTCCCGACAGCACTACGCCCACTGCCAGACTCGCTCCAACCTCCTGCAGACTTCGTCCGATGGAAGGTGCAGCCGCGCACAGTCCGAGAATCACTCCCCACCACAACCCCGACTGACCTTCCATTATCGCCCTGCGATGTCCGATTGCCGCCTGCATTACACTAGCAATGCCTGTCAGTACAAACGAGATTTGAACCAGCATCTCTACCTGGGTATGCCCTAATCGAAATGCTGCTCCGACCGTAATCGGGATCACAACTGTATTCGTAAATAAAAAGAAAAACCACTGCAAACCAGCAGCCCAACGCAAAGCCCCAAGCCACTGTTTATTCGCGACATTGCTACGCTTCCCACTCACCGACTGACCTCCCTCTAAACCCAAAGACCTCAGTCTATTCAAACTCAGTGCCCCGAAAAACACATGACACTCTTACATCAGTTTGCAGCCTGCTCCACTCCATACGCATCAAGCGCCGCCTGCATTCCACGTCCGATCTCAATCTTCGCCTGATGTCTAATCAATACAGCTTCCAGTGCAGACAGCACAAACAATACATTTTCCTTACGACAGCTGTAGCCCATCGTGCCGATCCGCCAGATTTGACCATGCAGCGGACCAAACGAACTAGCGATCTCAATTCCGAACTGTTCCAGTAGCATCTGCCGCACCGATTCTCCATTGATGGCCGCCGGAATTTTTACACAAGTCACCATTGGCGCTTTCCACGGCACATCATTGAACAGCTCCAGGCCCATACCACGAATTCCCGCCATCAACGCCCGTTCATGCAGACGATGCCGCTCGAATCTCGCTTCCAGCCCTTCCTCCAGCACGATCCGTACACCTTCACGAAGCGCATACAGCATCGAGGTCGCTTCCGTATGGTGATTCAATCTACGTGGTCCCCAGTAATCCTGAAGCTGACTGAGGTCAAAATAATTACTTCGAATCGGCACACGCACCTCAAGGCGATCCTGCTCCTGCGCGACACCGCGCTCAACCTTTTTGCGCGTCAACAGCAGCTTCTCAATCACTTCGTTATACGTAATAGGTGCCATTCCGGACGGGACGGACAGACATTTTTGCGTACCGCCGATCACAGCATCAAGCTGCCACTCATCCACCTTGACCGGCGTTCCACCCAGCGTCGCTACCGCATCAACAACCGTCAATACCCCAAGTTCCCGGCACGCAGGACCAATCTGATCAAGCGGCTGCATACAACCCGTCGAAGTCTCGCCATGCACGATAGCCAACACCTTGGGCTGAATACGACGCACTTCTTCAATCACCGCCTGCTGGTCGAATACCTGCCCCCAAGGACACTCCATCAGATGCACAACCGCCCCGCAGCGCTCGGCGATCTCCGTAAGCAGATGCCCGAAACGGCCAAAGATCGGCACTAGCACCCTATCGCCTGGCTCGATCACGCTGCATAGCACCGCCTCCAGACCAGATCGCGATGTACCATCGATTGGGAATGCCCACTTATTGTTCGTTTGAAACACTTGCCGGAGCATGTCCATCGTCTCGTTCATCATCGCGGTAAACGCCGGGTCGAACTGCCCCAATATCGGCGTACTCATCGCACGCAGCACACGAGGATCTACCTCCACAGGCCCAGGTGTCATTATTGTCCGTAAGGGTGCTTGAATTTCCCGATAGTTCGTCATTTGGTCTGCCTCCTCAAATCCATATCATGATATACGTTAATACGCCAACTCATACAGCAGTTCAATTAACAAGCGAACCCCGCAGACCAGCTCATCTGTTCCAGTAAACTCACGTGGGGAATGACTAATCCCTAAATGACTGGGTACAAATAACAGCGAAGTTGGGCAATAGGTGCCGAACACTTGTGAATCATGCCCCGCACCACTCGTCATCCTACGATGGGAGATTCCCTGACGCGCCAGAATCATCTGCGCTTTGGAAGCCAGTGACTCTGACATCGCTACAGGGTCTTCATCCATCCATTTGTGATACGTAAGCGTTGTGCCTTGCGCCGCCGCGATCTTTTTCCACTCGATAAACAAGGCCTCACAGAACTGACGGATCACTTCAGCATCAGGGTGCCGCACATCAAGACTAAACGTCACTTCACGCGCAATAACATTGCCCACATTCGGATGAATCTCCATCCGTCCGACGGTAGCAACTAATCCATCCCCCTGTCGCTTCGCCCACTCACCCACTAGCCGAATCAATTCAGCAGCAGTCAGGAGCGCATCACGTCGCCACTCCATTGGGGTTGTACCCGCGTGATTGCTTTCCCCGCTTACCGTAACTTCATAACGACGTTGTCCAACGATGTGGCTGACAAGCCCGATGGATTGGCCTTCTCGCTCCAGCACCTCGCCCTGCTCAACATGCAGTTCGATAAAGCACTCCAGATCATCGCGACGCGGTGAAGGATGAATCCCCATCCCGAATCCTGCTTGCCCCATCGCTTCACGGAATGAGATTCCCTCAGCATCTGCGATCCCTTCGACCTGCTGCATGTCACGAATCCCAGTCATACTGCCAGAACCCCAATAAGTCATTGGAAAGCGACTACCCTCCTCCTCGCAAAGCGACACAACCTCAATGCTCCTGCGCGGTGTCCCGTAGTGCTCTTTTAGATAACGGACAGCGATAAAACTGGCAATAATCCCGTAAGCTCCATCATATTTACCACCATCGACAACCGTATCCAGATGTGAACCAGTAAGAATCACCCGACCGTCCTGTTCCGTGCCGGAAAGTCTTCCGAACAGATTTCCAACATCATCATAGCGCGGCATTAATCCGCCCTCTCGCATGCAATGCTCCAAGGCCGACTGAGCCGCTTGCCATGCGGGAGAATAGAGTGTTCGGGTCACACCATGATCCCCATGCTCCCCTTGACCACCATAAGTTGCGAGCCAGTCGATCATCTCACTCACCTGCTGATGCAGATCAGTAGGTGACGGGACCACCAACGGTTGTTGTTCGATCCTCATTTCGCATTCCCCCATTTTTCACTACATGCCCGTCTGCCTGTGTCTGTACCTTCACATCCCACTCTGTATTCATGTCAGATTTTATAACAAAATGTTGACTTGGCAAACTCATTGTCTTCATTGTAAAATAAATCAACCTAAAAAACATGCACGTAGGTGTAGAAGAACCGGTGTAATAATTGTACACAATAACTAATACAGAGAATTGTCAGGAGGCATTGTCATGAAACTAGAGGAATTGTTACACATCCCTGTTTTTAACGGAACGCAGATCGTCGCAGGGAACGCGGGGCTGGAACGCGAAGTACTGACGGTCAACATGATGGATGCCCCCGATATCATTACCTTTCTCAAGCCCAATGAACTGCTGATTACGACAGCCTTTCATTTCAAGGATGACTTGCCTTCATTACTGCTATTGATCGAGGAAATGGGGCGTCAGAACTGCTCGGGATTAGGAATCAAGACAAAACGCTTCCTTGGCACTCTGCCTTCTGTGCTGATCGAACGCGCAAACGAACTGGCTGTCCCCTTGCTGGAACTTCCAGTCGAACCATCGCTCGGTGACATTGTGAACAAGTCACTTAGCCATATTCTCGATGTACGTACACATGAGCTGCACAATGCAATGCAAGCTCACCGCCAATTCACCCATGATATAATGAAGGGCGAGGGTACGGTTAAAGTGCTGCTGGACCTGTCAAACTTGCTTAAAACTCCTGTCTTTCTGCTTGATCCTCACCTTCGTCTTCTTGCAGGGAAGCCACAGCGGCAGACCTTGACCGCAGAATTAGACCAACTGATGTCCGAACGATGTTTGGTATTATCGCCTCCTTCAACATTCTCCAGCTTTTCATTTCTAAAGGAAGAACGAAGTGTTCTGACTCTATTCCCTGTCTATACCTATCAGCAGCTCCACTATCTTGGTGTAGAGGCTGAACTGTCCTCCAAAGATCGCTCGACGATTCTGACCATTGAACAGGCTGCCAACGTTATCGCCTTCGATCTGATGAAAGAACAAGCGCTCAATCAGAACCGCCGTCGTATCCAGAATGAATTCTTTGGCAAATTCATCAACGGCTCTTTTTCCAGTGCAGACGAGATTATCAGCCGTGCGCGAGAGCTGGGACTGCCGGAGAGTCAACGCTATATTTGCGCAGTTGGACAACTTGATGGAGGAGACAAGTCTCTCAGTTTTATGCAGTACAAATCCGACCAAGATCGGATTGCCGATCATATAGTGTCCGAACTCCGAACCTTCCCCCAAACCATTCGCCTTTTCCTGCTCGACAAGCACTACGTCTTACTGATGCTGCTGACAGACGAATGGCGAGAGGTGGAAACGTCCTTCTTGCAGGGACTGTCGAGACTACAAGACCGGCTTCAGACGCATAATGAAGCTTCGCTGTCCTTTGGCGTAAGTAGTTACGCCCAGCAACTTATCCATATCCCGGTCTCGTACAAGGAAGCCAGCGAAGCACTCTATTTCGGTGGAATGGCGGGTCGCTGCCGCTTTGTCGAGTTGTATCAACCAAAAGAGGTGCCGGAAATTTTACGCCTGATCCCCTATGCTCATCTTAAGAAGTTCTATCTGGAGACGTTCCAAGCATTCATCGACGAGACGATTAAGGACCATCGCTTGCTGCTCCAGACACTCTCTGTCTATCTGGAGACTCACTGCCAGCTCGCCGAAACTGCAAAGCGCCTCTATATTCACCGCAATACGGTGATATACCGATTGGAAAAATGTGAGGAGCTGCTAGGGCGCAGCCTAAAGGACCCAGAGGAAACACTTCGCTTGCGGCTGGCGTTCCGGATTAAAGCATTGTTACCCGAGCATGAACTGAGGGAATGAACAGAAATGCTGATTGTAATGAAATTCAAGTCAACACGAAGAAACAGCGCTCCTCCAGAACGAACAGGAGAAAGCGCTGTTTCTTCGTGTGTTATGTGCAAGGTAAACTTGTTACCTCAGTCGCGGGACCGGGTTACAACGAATGGCTCAATAAGACCCTGCAGGGACGAGGCAATGCTAGCCGGAGGCATTTTATCACCTATAGCAACGTAATATTGGAACTCATAAAATCCGCCCAAGGTTGCTTTGAAATTCGTCTCCCAGTAGTTAGTCATGAGCCAGGCATAGGTTTCCGGACTAGCGTCAGGCTGCTGCTGGGTATGAACCTGTCTCGTGCCGTAATCTAGCGATCCCAATTGGATAAGCGGTGTATCTGGAGTCGCCAGCATCAGGGAACGCTCTTCATCCTGCCACGCGATACCTGCTTGTACGGCGGAGTAGTCCAGACAGCTTCCCGGAATTTGGTCTCTCCAAGGTCGTACGACCCCGCCGGGCTTATCCGCATATAAAGTCTCTTGCTTACTGTCCCCAGCGGTAAACGGCAGCGCAAGATACACATTTTCCGGATTCCAGACACTGTCCTTATGAAAGCGGACGGAGATATCTACACGGCTGATCTTGGCGTATACCTTAAGGAACAAGGAGAAATAGGAGATCCCCTGCAATTGGTAGCGAAGCTCCAGCGTAGCATATAGCGGACCGTTATCCAGCTCTTTGACAGAGGCAAGCCGGCCGATCGACCGCTGCACACCCAGGCCTTTACGGTTACGTCCCATGCGTGACCGAGTACCCCAGACCTCGGAGGCCTCTGATTCCGCAGCAGGAACAGTAACCTCATAAACCGGTGTAAAAGCACCATATTGTGCATCCGGCCGCAGCAATTCTTTTCCTGCCTCTTTATCGTACCATGAGGTAATGCCGCCTGTTTCCGACCATTTCAGAGAGAGGAACGGAGACTCCAGCCCATGCTGAGACCATGTGATTGGTGATGCAGCTACCCCTGCCGGCATAACCGGATAAATATCGACCATATCGTATACCCGGTCACTGCCGACAAGCTTCGTATTGGATACTGTTATCCCTGTGCTCGCAGACTTCTGCGGCAACGGACGCAAGGTCAGCATACAGGTCTGCAGTCCCTTCAGCGTCAGCTCTGTGATGATGATCTGCGGTTGGGATGATTGCATAGGCAATACTTCTCCAGTATCTTCACGGATGACCTCCACGCCACTGCGAAGCTCATCCGGCTCCCATCCCTCCAGCCTCAGCTGCACCAGCTCCGTGATTTCAAGCTCCGACGTATTCGTTACACGGAAGCGATATGGACGGCCAGAATATAATGTCGCTCCATTCTCAGCCAGCAGCACAGCATCCAGTGCACGATAAGCTAAACGGCTTGCTTCTGCAGCATGGGCCTGCTTGCGCACCTCCAGCATTTGTACATTTTTATGCCAGGGTTCATAAATGGAGGAATGATAGCCCCAGGTATGCTCTGCATACAGAACCAGTGCCTGCTCGACCGACTCCAGTTCTTGATCACTGACATGTTTCCGCTGCGGATCAAGCTTTTCTACCTTGCGGAGCGTGCGCTGCGCGTCACGGTAAATCTGGGTATGCATCGGTGTGGAGCTGACGCCATCTGTCCACCAATCCGGCCAATCTCCTGCATGAACTGGCAGCTCATCTAATCCTTCCTGCTTCAATCGCTCGAAAAATTGACTCAAGCTGACCATTTCAATGGAAATCTGCTCACCGTGCTGACGATTCCATTGCCCAATCCATTCAATGATTGCACTGTTCGGCGCTCCATTGTCCGTTGGCAGTCCAGATAGCATGACAGGCACGAACGGATACGGATACTGTTCCGCCTCCAATTGGGTGAGATAGCGATGAATACGGATATTAGCAATCTGATCGTGAATCTCCCCCGGCTCAACGAGCTTATGATTGAACTCGTCGCGGATCATATATTTGCCAAGCGCTCCCGGGCATAGCCCAAGCTCGTTGCCAAACATGTAGTGCTCGCCGTTCCATACCAAGAGCCGCTCGCCGCTAGGAGACTCCCACCAGAACGGAAGCTGCTTGCGCCCAAGCGGGTACATGCCGTGATGAGTATGAATGCAGCTGAATAAATGCTGGATACCATTTTGCAGCAGACTATCGGCATATCCCCAGCTGTAACCGTTAATATCTGCCGTCATCGCACTATCCACCTGATGTCCGATCGAACGGGCGTATGCTTGCGCTTTGCTATGAATTTTGCTTAGCAGACCGTAATCCGGCAGCTCGGTCATATTGAGGTATGTTCCGGATAATTCAATGTCGCCCCACAGAACGGCCTCGGCAAAATCCCGCTGCTCAGCAGCACTGGCCTGCTGCAAAAACTGCTCCACAGCCCAGAAGGTCTCACACGTCCAGCGGAATCCTTGCCAATCGGGGTTAGCCCCGCTATGAGCATCCTGGACAATACGCAGAGCCTGGCGAATGAAATCGACATGGTATTGTTCAATTTTCTCCTGCCGCTCGGTGTAGCCCAGATCCGTGTGAGAATGGTGAATCGCGTAAATTGTCCACTTACGTGCAGTCAGCGGAATAGAGCTCTGCTCTAATTGTTGTTGAAGGTTCATCCTGAGAACTCCTTTATGTTATGAATGGTGAAATAGTTGATGTATGCCATAGAACACTTGCCCCAGCACATCGTTCTCATAATAAAGCTCTGCCTGCTCCGGCTTCAGTGCGCTCAGCAAGCTGTCTGCAAATAAGTCTCGGCTTTTGGCAATTTGTCCGCCAAGAACAAGCTTGTCGGGCTGAAAGGCAGCTACATAAGGACGAAGCATGTGACCAAGCCGCTGGCCGTATATTTTCCATACCTGAATGGCGGAGGGATCACCTGATTGGGCAGCAACAGCCAGATTCTGTACACTATCATCGCTTGAACGAACCTGGAGGCTATCACCCAGCGACAAAATCCCTCTGCTGCCGAATACATCATCGATTCGTTCTCCGTCAAATTTCTCTTCATACAACATGCCCGTGGCCGGTACGCCTGATCTGCCGGTGACCACTTTCCGCTTCTCAATAAAGGTAGATCCAAGCCCCGTTCCCAGCGTCAGACATAGCATTTTGTCCTCCGGGAACAATCTGCTGACGCCAAGGGAGAACAGCACGGCATCATTGCCCAGTCGGATAGGGGCCGCAGCCAGCTCGGACAACCATGGCATTGATGAATTAAGCTCCGCACGCCGGGTTAATTCATCCCGCAGCAGTGCTTGCAAATTAAGGCCGTAAATGGATTCATATTTATTGAGCCCACGAATACGTGAAATACCTGACTCATATTCGAAAGGTCCCGGAAAGGCAAGTCCGATTACAAATCCGGCCGGATGTTCTTCGATACCTTGCTGCGCTCTATAGGCGGTTGACAGTTCCAGAATAAGATCTGCCAGACCGCCGACGATCTGTTCCGGGGTTCCATTTGAATGTGATGGCCGAATGAAAGGAAGCTCAGGCAGAAGAATGCCGTTCTTAAGGACACCCGCCTTCAAATACGTTCCTCCAGCATCGATTGCAATGGTCGTCATTAAGCCGGTCTGCAGTAAGACCCCAGGCTCCATTACGCTTCACCACCCTGCCAGTGATGAGGCAGCAGCGGAGTATGCCAATCTGGGGAAACCTGAGCAACGATTAAGCTGCATGTTGTGTCACCTATGGATTCAATCCGGAATTCCCCCACTGCGGCGGGAACAATGTAGGACTCCGCATATCCCCATTCCACAGCGGCTTCTTCATTGTTCAGCGGCGTAAGACGAACACGATTGCCTTCGACCAGATTGAACATGAGAAATTGACCGTTCGTATCGCCATGCCATTCGCCATTCAGCTTTAATCTTTTGACCTGGAACAGCAAGTCTTCACGCTCCCCCAGCAATTCTTCGCTACTACTGCCCTGTACGCGAGTAATGACAGGAGATGGCACCAGATGCTTATGAACATAACCCGTATCGAAGCTGTCATTCATATTGCGGCTTGCATGGTCGCGGTTAATAGGCCGCGGCAAGCCGTCTTTGTCCAGACGCAAGTGGTCGTAAATTTTGAAGGTAAACCACCAGGTGGTAGATGAGATTTCCAGCACGAGGTTGCCTCTGCCCGCGTAATGAACGGCTCCAGGTGGAATAAGGAACAAATCGCCTTTTTGAGCATCCAGCACGTTGACATACCGCCCTACTTCTAGCGGCTCTCGCGAGGCATGAGCGTTATCCACTGCTTCCAGCAACTGTTCTCCGGTTGTTCCTTCGGTAAAACCAAGGGCTACAAAGGGAGTTGTTCCTTCCTCTTGCTCCATGATGTAATAGGACTCCTGCTGGGTCATCCTTTCATTGAAGGTTTCCTCAATATAGGATTGGCGGGGATGAACCTGTAGAGATAGATTGTCGCCCCCAATCGTATCCAGATAATCAAAGCGGATCGGGAAATAATCTCCGAATAGCTGAACATTCCGCTCCCCTATAATTTGCTCTGGATGAGCAGACAACAGCAGCGGGAACGGTAGCTCCAGCGTATGACCGTAGGCTTCAATCAGCAGCGTATTTTCCGGTGCGATCGGCTCAAAGCTCCAGGCGCAGTTATCCCACTCCTCTGGCAATTGACAAAGCTTCTTCAAATACTGCCCGCCCCAAATGCCCGGAGCAAAGAAAGGTTTCACACGAATCGGCTGCTGTGCGGCGGCTTGCATGAGAGCACGCAGCAGCGGAAGCGTAAGAAACGTCGGCTGATCAGGATCATTCATATCCATGTAATAGTCAAAATCATTCAGATAGCGCTTACGGTATTGCTCCCATACCGGCCATTCCAGGAACAATGCTTGTTTATACGTCTCTACTGAATCTACACATTCCCCGAGTTGCAGCGAACCCATTCCTTGCCGGTGAAGGCGCTGTTGGTTCTCTCGTGAAATGTCACAAAATATAGATAGTGAGGCATCCGAAGAGAGGTAGCCTGCGCCTGGTCCATACGTAATAATCATCGTACGTGAACCAGTCCCCTCTAAGGATTCCAAGGATGGATGAAGCTTTTCGGCGACGTCATTCTGCCAATCAGCTTGCGCCTGCGCTCTGAAGTAATCTTTATAATCGATATCTGAAGCAATAAATCCAAAAGCGCGGTTATCGGTCAAATAACGGTCAAACGCCGATAATAGCTCTGCACTGCTTTTCATATACCGCGTACTATCCAGTTCAATATATGCAATGTTCTCTTGGCTACATAACGTTTGCAGTTGCTCAAGGATTGTCGTAAATAAAGCGCCATGGGTACCGTCAACGGCTAAATGATATGTTTTGGAATTGTGTTGGTTAAAATGGTCCTCTATTAGCCGAAGCCATGCCTCATAGCCCGTCCCGATATCGGACTGCACTTCCTCATGACATTGCAGCCTTACAGGATTAACCGGAACCGGATTAAAGGATCGAACTTTACTTACTTCCATTGCTGCTGCCTCCCAACTCGTAATCAATGCATGTTCACATTGTATAAATTGTTGGGGACAGCGTCTTTAAAGGAAAGGGCACTATTTTTGTACAATCAGGACATATTCGGAGGGTAATGATTTTTGCCGGAGCGACCTTCGGAGAATTGCGAACGGCGAAATTTGGCAGGGGATACACCAAGCGCACGGGTAAAAACACGGGTAAAGTAATGCACGGACTGAAAGCCGCATTGTAACGCAATGTCTTTAATGGGTAAGTAATCATTTAGCAGAAGCTGTGCTGCATGCTGCATCCGGCGCTCCTGAATATAATGTACGAAGGACTGACTGAGATACTCCTGAAATAATCGGGTCAAATGCCGGGAAGAGATATGCAGATGACTCGCAACGGTTGCAAGCGTAAGCTCATTGCTTAAATTATCGTCGATGAACCGCTTGGCTTGGCTAAATAAAGCATGCCCTGGAGAAATCGGTTGTTGAACACTTTCACCCGCGGTAAGTGTCAGGCCATGCAAATCCGGGAAGGACAACAGCAGCGAATGCGCAACCTTTTCCAGGGATAGCGGGATTGTTGAGACTGAACTTGCACACAACGCGATTAACGCCTGCCACAAATATCCTGTAGAAAAGGAGTCAGCCCCGCTAACAACGCTGTTTCCTCTATCAGCTAGCTGTCGATACGCTTCGAGATAAAACGGCTCTGTTAGCGATGCATCTATTTCAAATGCAACATAGCATAATGTTAATCCGGAGGTGCTTCGAATCTGGTGCCATACGCCAGGCTTCGATAGAAACGCCGTTCCTTTTACTAGATCATACTCCCGGTCGTGTTCATAATAGCTCCCCTCTCCATCCATCACATAACAAGCTTCAAAAAAAGAATGGCGGTGGAGGGAATTATCGTAATGAGCCGGCATGAATCCCCAATATAAAATAGTTATGGACAAGCCGGTTCCTTGAATTTTGGTAGCATGTCGGTTACATATAGCATTGGCCCTTCGGAAGCTGGATTGGATCGACATGTTCATCCCTCCTTTGTTCGCTCCCATTGTATACTGCCCTCTTCATGAAATACAAGGTAACCATTTCACGGATCTTACCTATTTGTGCAACAACGATACTCGCGACCATCAACGAGCTGCGGATGTTCCCCCCAGTTTTCACCCCATTTACGCATTTGCCCAAGCACGGGGATATACTCCCGCCCTTTATCCGTTAGCGAATACTCAACGGTTACAGGTACAGTAGGAAACACTTCGCGATTGATGACCTTGTACTCCTCCAAATGACGCAGGACATCCGTTAAAGACTTAATGCTGATGTTATCTAAATTTCTTCGCATTTGATTAAATCGTTGCGGCCCCAGACTTAGTAAGGAAAGCACCAAAAAAGACCATTTTCCGCGCACAACCTCCAAAGCTTCACGAATAGAGATGAGGCATAGCTCGTCCCCTTTACGTACATCCACAGATATCACTCCTAACTAAAATATAGGTAGTCTATTTTTTGAAGTTATATATAAATAATGTGTCTCCTTTAAATTATATAGTTAATATTTTAAGATAACAACAGGACTTATTTAACTGCTGTGGTTAGCTTAAGCAGAGATAGCCTAATAAAGCTTAGAGAGGAACATAATGATATGAGCGATAAAAAAATATTAGTTTTGGGAGCAACCGGACAACAAGGAGGTGCGGCTGTTAGGCATTTACTCGCCGATGGCTGGAAGGTTCGTGCATTTGTCCGCGATTTATCAAGTGAGAAGGCCCTGCGACTGTCCCAATGGGGAGCCGAGCTTTTTCTCGGTGACATGAACGATCTTGCTTCGCTCGATGCCGCTATGCAGGGGATTTATGGCGTATTCAGCGTTCAGGCGTCGGGCTGGACCCCTACTCTCGAATCCAACGATGATGAAAGACGTATTGGGAAGGCTGTAGCGGACGCTGCCCTAAAGGCGAAGATCCAGCACTTCGTTTATACATCTGTTGGCGGTGCAGATGCGCAATCCCGATATCGTGACATGCAGAAATGGGATATCGAGCAGTACATTCTTTCACTCGATTTGCCGGCTACCATATTACGTCCCGCCACCTTCATGGAAAACTTCGCAGACCCGATGTCCGCCGGCGTGCAGAACGGAACGATCGCACAACCCTTCAAGCCAGATGGAGTGATCCCACTCGTAGCTGTGGACGACATCGGCGCTTTCGTTGTGTTAGCACTTAGATCTCCAGACGACTATTTGGGCAAAACTGTTGAAATTGCCGGCGACAATTTAACACCCTTGCAGATTGCCGATGCTATAGGCCGTATAACTAACCGTACCATTCCTTACGTTCAAATTCCGCTGGACACGTTGCGCCAGCATAATGAAATCTTGGCCGGCGTGTTCCAATGGTTAAACGAAGAAGGCCACGAGGTCGATATTTCTGCTGTACGCAAGACATACCCGGAACTTACGGATTTCAATACCTGGGTGGAAAAGCAAGGAAAAGCAAAGTTTGAAGCATTGTTTCTTCCTGAGCATTCATGAGATTATGTATGAGACAGCACCTGTATCACTATAACTGAAAAAAGCGCGAGTAACAGGGTCATTTTACCCCTTGCTCGCGTTTTTTAGATTTATACTGTCTAAGTTATTGACTACGCATTCCATAATGATTATGATGTAACCATGAGTAGACCAAGAGAATTTGATTATGATACCGTGTTGCACGCCGCCATAGACATTTTTAGGGAACATGGCTATAACGCTTCATCATATGACATCCTAACGAAAGGAACCAAACTAAACAAACAGAGCCTCTATGGCGCGTTTGGCGATAAAAAAGCTTTGTTCAGCAAGTCGATGTCATTGTACAACACTGAGTTTCTGGAACGGTTTGAGGAATTGCTGAGTCATGGTACGACCGCACTGGAGACACTGCGCTATTGGCAGCTGCATTTTCTTCGCCCCCATTACGAACACAATTACGGCTGTATGATTGTAAATTCAACGCTTGAGTTGCAGAACTCCGAATCCAGTAGTGTCAAAATAGAGTTTGACCATATGTTCCAGCGGATGAAAGAAATGCTTGAGGTCGTTATCTCAAAAGGCCAGCAAGAAGGGTCCGTTATTCTGAAGCTTTCCAGCGAACAAATCTCTACCCATCTGGTAAACACCATCATCGGGATAAGAGTTATGGTGCGTTCAGGTGCTACCCATGAACAAATGCAAAGCCAATTGGATACGGCAATTGAAATGCTTTTAATTTAATTCACCTCTCCAGTAGAGGTTTTTTTATCCTGATTTATTGACCACGCATTCCATAATTAATCGTAAGACGTAATCTTTCTTATTTTATAGAAAAGGATGTTAGGCACAATGTACAATCGTTCACATAAAATCATACTGTTCATCACTTGTATCACGGTGTTCATGGCTAGTCTGGATGTTTTTATAGTCAATGTAGCCTTGAACAATATCGGTCAATCCATCGGCCAGGTCTCGCTGTCCAATCTGAGCTGGGTGCTTAACGGTTATGCCATTTTCTATGCTGCATTGCTGGTTCCTGCCGGGAAATTAGCCGATCGATACGGACAAAAGCGCGGGTTCGTCTGGGGGATAGCACTATTTACAGCTTCCAGTCTGGGCGCAGCACTAAGCGGCAATCTGTGGCTCCTCGTCATGTTCCGGTGCCTCCAGGCCGCCGGGGGTGCAATGCTGACGCCGAGCGGACTGGGTCTGCTACTAACAAACATTCCCGAAGAACACAAAAAACGTGCTGTCCGGATTTGGGCCAGCAGTGGCTCACTCGCAGCTGCAGCGGGTCCGGCGGTTGGAGGCTTTCTACTGGAGCTCTCTTGGGAGTGGATTTTTGTGGTCAACATCCCTATTGGTATTCTGGCTTTCCTGGCTGCGCTCCGTTATATTCCAAAGGATAAGCCGAATCAGGCTTCGCGGCTTCCGGATCTTTGGGGAGGTCTTCTGCTAATCATTGCTATCGGCTCACTTTCACTCGGACTCGACAAAGGGCCTGATTGGGGCTGGGGCAATGTCTACACCTGGGGTAGCTTTATCGTATTTGCTCTGGCTTTACTGTGGTTCATCCTACAATCTCGTCGGCATCCCTTTCCGATTATTGAGTTTTCCTTATTTCGCAGCAGACCTTTCACCAGGTCCAGCATAGGTGTCGCTCTTATTAATGCGGCTTTTGCACTTGAGTTGTTATCTGTCATTATGTACCTGCAAAATGTGTGGAACTGGTCCACACTGGCTACTGGTCTTGCTCTTACTCTCGGTCCTTGTTTAGTATGGCCTTCTGCCACACTTGCTCAACGTCTTGCGAGACATATTCAGATCAATAAAATCGCAGCAATCGGCAACCTGTTGATCGGTGCAGGACCGCTGTTGTTTATCTTGTCCGCGCAGGCCACACCGAACTACTGGCTACAAATTTTGCCGGGGTGGCTGGTAATCGGTATTGGCTATGGATTCGCTTTGCCTATTATGATCTCTTCAGCTACCTCTGACCTGCCCCGGGAGCAGGCATCGACCGGCAGTGCAGTGGTGAACATGTCCCGTCAGATTGGTTCTGTTCTCGGAACGACGCTGCTGGTCATCGCCCTGAGTACCTCATCAGCACCCGCCCTTGGGACTTTCCGTCATGGATGGTGGATCGCCCTCGTTCTCTCCCTGTTTGGAGCGGTTGCAGCACTGGGCATTCTGCCCAAGGCGGAAAAAGTGCTGGGATGAAATAAGTCCAGAAAGAAGAATCTAAAACCCGCGAAAATCCTTGTAAAATCAAGGGTCTTTCGCGGTTTTTTTTCTAAACTATCATTTCCTCACTTCTAAAACTATCGAATTAATTAATATCACTACGCCGTTACGGTTACCGTACTATCGGTGTACCATTTCCGTTCATCAACATATGAGCCGAATCAATCTGCTGGATATACTTCTTTGGCGTAACGAAGCTGAACTCTTTGAATTCTTTTATAAAATGATTCTGGTCAAAATAACCCATTTCGAAAATACGGTCAAGCGTCTCGTCGTAATGCTTATGTTCGAGCGAATAAATAACATTCTGGAACCGGACGATGCGGCCGAGAAGCTTGGGCGACACGCCTACAAATTTTTCAAAGGTCTTCAACATATAACGGCTCGAATATCCGGTATCCTGAGCTAGCTCCTTTACGTTCAAGGCTCCACGGAGTGTAATGATCTTTTCCGTCAGATACTTGACCAGAAGCGGGACTTCTAACCCATCGCGAAAATGCTTCAGATAAAAGGCTTCAAATGCGCGGATTCTCCCCGCGAAGCTGGTCTGCTCGGCGACTCGCTCTAACAGCTCGGCAGCGTGAGGGAATACTTCCTGAATCGGAATTTCCATCTCACTGAACTCGCCGATCGGATATTTTAAGAAAAATTCCGCATATCCAGGCATGAAGCATATGACGAAATATTCGCAATCCGAGCGGACAAATACCCCTTGTCTCCCTTTGAAGATACTTCCGCAAATATTGGCCGAGGGATGCTCCTTATGACAGCAAACTACGAGATGCAGACATCCGTCCGGAACTACGAATATGCGGTTAAAATTGAAATCATTCATATAGAATCCATAGAATATTACTCCGCCTTGAAAGAGAGGCGAGGCATCCGTACGGTATTCAGCATAGGTGTCCAGAACATTTTCAAAAATGGGCTGGTGCGGGTGGTACGGATATTTTCTCCGATTAATTGGCCTCATGAAAGACCTCCTTTAAAAACATAATACTGCCAACAAAAATACCAAGAATTCCTATGGGCAAATGTTAATATATTATTTTATTTACTTTCTAGTAATGTTGTCAATATCTTTTATAGTTCCGTTTTTTACTATATTCCTCTATCAAGACCGCCTTATAATCTGTAAAACCGAATGAGTTTACTGAGAATAATAGTTAAGAAGTGCGAATGGACACGTGAATTTTAGAAGAAAGGGTACGCTATGAAACTAAATATTTATAATGACTGTTTAAACCGGGATTGGGATCGTGTAGCCCACCTTATGAACTACTTCGATTTGTCCGACGCCCCAAGCAAAACTCATCAGCAAGCATTCGAGAATAGCTATGCCGTAACTTTCATTTATGACGACGAGGTACTGATCGGATTCGGGCGCGCTATCTCTGACGGTGTGTCCCAAGCAGCTATATATAATATCGCTGTAGATCCAAATTATCATAATCAAGGGATCGGGCGGCTGATTATTCAGGACCTGCTGAAGTTCGTCAAACATTGCAATGTCGTCTTATATACGCATCCTGACACGGTCGATTTCTATAAACGTCTGGGGTTTCGCCGAATGAAAACAGGGATGGCTATTTATCGGAACGTAGACAAGGTTGAGGAAATGGGGTTTATTGAATAGCCTCACTTGCATAAATAACCAAGGGAGATAAAACGATGACGACAGAGAATTTGCAATCTAACGTTCGTGTAAAATCCAATGAAGTTGAGCATGAGGTCAACGCAAAAGGAACCTTTATTCGTCAAAAGAATTTTTTCACTACTCCATTCGGTGCTGGAGATAACAAGCTTCCGGTTGAAGCAGGACGTTACCGGTTGATCTGGGCCAAAGGCTGCAATTGGTCTAACCGGGCCTCGATCGTGCGCGAATTACTGGGGCTGGAAGAAGCGATCAGTATTAATCTTGTAGGTCATGGCAAGCATGAACAGCATTTGGGCTGGGAATTTGTCTACGATGAGAACGGAACGGATTCCGTGCTTGTTGTGCAGTTTCTGAGTGAGTTATATGCAAATGCAGATCCAAATTATGCTGGAAGAGCAACAGTGCCGGCCCTGGTGGACATTACGACAGGAAAGGTCGTCAATAACGATTACGTATGGTTAACCAATTATCTTGAGAACGAGTTCGCTCCTTTTCACAAGTCTGGGGCACCGGATTTGTACCCCCTTCAATTAAGGGAAGAGATCAACAAGTACAACGATTTCTTGTATGACAACGTCAACAATGGTGTATACAAGGCGATGTTCGCTCAGTCAATAGAAGCTTACAATGACGCTTATAACCATCTATACTCGGCGCTTGATTCCATTGAAGACCGATTGGATCATAATCGCTTTCTCTTCGGTGATTATGTTACTGACTCCGACGTTCGTTTGTTTGTTACGCTGGCCCGTTTTGACACCTACTATTTCAAATATTTAGGACCGCTTCGCAACCGTATCGTCGATTTCAAGAACATCTGGGGTTATGCGCGTGATTTGTATGAGATTCCGGCGTTTAAGAACAATACTTATCTGCAGGACATGGCCAAATCACACGGGAAGAATAAATCAGGCACTTTCATTGATTTTAACTCCCGGTTTTGGGAGCAGGTTGATTATGATGGCCTTTGGTCAACCCCACATGACAGACAAACTAAAAGCACTGATCCGGATAATAAATTTTCACCGAACAAATAGGGGGATTATAGACTATGAGAAAAATGAGTAAACTTTCGCTTGTTCTGATGTCCGTATTGCTTCTGATTATCGTCACAGCCTGCGGAAATAATTCAGGTAAAGAAACCGCAGGAAATTTGAAAAGTGATGAGCAAACAACTGTAAATATCGCTACAGGCGGAGCACCCAAGCCTTTTTCTTTTGTAAATGACAGTAATGAAATCGATGGATACGATATTCAAATTCTGAAAGCTATTTTTGAAGGATTGCCGCAATACAAAACCAATATCGAAAAAACGGAGTTTTCTTCCATCTTTGCCGGATTGGATAGTGATCGTTATCAGATCGGTGCCAACAATTTCGCCAGCAACAAGGAAAGAAGAGAGAAATATATTTATTCTGATCCGATTTTGAAAAATCAGTTTGTCATTGCCGTAAAGGCAGGACGGGATGATATCCACTCATTTGCGGATCTGGAAGGTAAAACAACTGAAGTCAGCCCAGGCAGAAACTATACGGTTGCTTTGGAGAACTATAATACAAACATTGCTAAACAACCCGTTGTGTTGAAATATACGGAAGATGAGCTGGCGTCCACATTGCAGCATGTGGAAAGCGGAGTAGCAGATTTTATCCTATTGGATGCGGCCATGCTTAATCTTTATATCAAAGAGTTCGATTTGAAACTGACCTCCATACCACTATCGCAGGAGGATTCTGACCGGATTGGCGTCCCGTATAGCTATCTTATTCTTAGCAAGGGCAAGAATAGCGAACAGCTAGTGAACGATGTGAACCAAAGGCTGAAGGAATTAATCGAGGACGGTACGGTTTCCAGAATTAGCGAACAATATCTGAGTGGTGACTTCGCACCTAAAACCCAATAAAGGAAATCTTATGATGCCTAATATTTTTGACATTGAGCTTGTCTTCACTTTGATTCCGAAGCTGCTAAAATACTTACCGGTAACACTTGAACTTACCGTAATTTCCATGATCGCTGGGCTCCTGCTGGGGCTCCTGCTTGCTATTATCAAAATGAAGAAAATTCCCGTCTTATATCAAATCAGTGTTGTATTTATTTCATTTATCAGAGGAACTCCCATTCTGGTTCAGCTCTATTTGTCCTATGCCGGTATTCCGCTGATCTTGAAATACTACAATTATTATCATGAAACAAGTTACAATGTTAATTCCATTCCAGCCATCTTTTATGTGTTACTTGCTTTATCGCTAAATGAGGCTGCATATAACTCTGAAGTCATTCGGGCTGCCTTGTTATCTGTTGACAAAGGTCAAACCGAAGCCGCCCAATCGCTAGGTATGACGTATGGACAGGTTCTACGGCGAATCGTCCTTCCGGAAGCCTTCATCGTTGCTCTTCCTACACTGGGTAATGCACTGATTGGATTAATGAAGGGAACCTCGCTTGCCTTTGTCTGTTCAGTCGTCGAAATCACGGCACAATCAAGGATCTTGGCAGGGAATAATCTCCGTTTCTTTGAGTCCTATTGTGCGTTGGCCTTAATCTACTGGGCATTAACGATAGTGATCGAACGAGCAATTGCTTTTCTGGAAAAACGGCTTGATATCGACTTCAGGAGCCTGAGGAAAAGAAAAGGAGATGTCATTCTTGATTGAAATTCGGGGCTTAACGAAGTCGTTTCATCAACACATCGTACTGAATCATATTGACTTAACGATCCAAAAAGGTGAAGTCGTTGCCGTAATCGGCTCTTCAGGAGCAGGAAAATCTACGCTACTGAGATCCATCAATCTTCTGGAAGTTCCGGATGAAGGAATCATCAAGATTGACGACCTTGAAGTTGATATCGTTAAGCGAACCAAATCGGAAACGCTGGAGCTTCGTAAAAGTACAGCCATGGTATTTCAGCAATTTAATCTGTTTCGCCAGAAAACAGCCCTCGAAAATGTAATGGAAGGATTAATTGTCGTCAAAAAAATCCCGAAGGAAGATGCGCAAAAAATTGCCATGGTTCAGCTTGATAAGGTCGGCTTATCTAATAGAATCCATCACTATCCAAAACAGTTATCCGGAGGGCAGCAGCAACGTGTAGCGATTGCCCGTGCTTTGGCCATGCAGCCGAAAATTCTGTTGCTCGACGAACCCACCTCTGCGCTCGATCCCGAATTGGCCGGAGAAGTGCTGGATACGATTAAAAAGACGGCTGAAGAAGGAAACACAATGCTGCTGGTTTCCCATGAAATGAATTTTGTTCGTAGAGTAGCCACTAGAGTACTGGTACTCGATCAAGGCGCTATTGTGGAAGACGGAACGCAAGAAGAAGTATTTTCAAATCCCAAATTGGAACGAACGAAGCAACTTCTGGCTAATTACTATCGGGACCGGGAGCCGGAGTTCGCTATCTAAGATGAAACATCCACCTTAAAATTTAAAACCGTTGCCTGACCCACTGAAAGCCGCTAGAACAGTCGTGGCTAAATGGATTGGGAAGAAGGCCTTAAGTGGTCTTGCTGTCGCTGAACGCGATCATGACTGACGGATCACTTTCTGCTTCTGAAGAATTCATCTATACGTATGGCAATATTGATCTCATTCCAAGAAACATCGGACTATCTTTTGCCCCAATGTTAGAGCATATCAATCAGGGGCCTGGCCTACTCCTGTTTAGTCTTATTTGTATTGATTACGTTCAAGAGGCTTGCGCCGCATACAATCGTGCATAAATGCCGCCGCTACGCAGCAGTTCCTCATGCGTACCCATCTCGGCAATCTCTGTGCCCTCCAGTACGACGATCTGGTCAGCATGACGGATCGTCGATAGCCGATGGGCAATCACCAGTGTTGTGCGATCCTTAGATATGTCGTCCAGCGCCTGCTGGATCTCTTGCTCGGTCGTGGTATCAAGCGCCGAGGTCGCTTCATCCAGAATGAGGATCGGTGCATTGCGCAGAATCGCCCGTGCTATCGAGAGCCGCTGTTTCTGCCCTCCGGACAGACGCACACCGCGTTCACCAATCACCGTATCGTAGCCTTGCTCCATCTGTGCTATAAAATCATGCGCTTTAGCCGCTTTCGCTGCGGCAATCACATCTTTCTGTGTCGCGTCCTTCCATCCATAAGCGATATTGTCATACACCGAACCATCAAACAGGAAGGTATCCTGCAGCACCATCGAGATATTGTCACGCAGGCTTGAGAGCGTCACATCACGAATATCGATGCCATCCACTTCAATCGAACCAGCCTGCGGGTCGTAGAATCGGTTAACGAGACTGGCCAATGTCGACTTTCCTACACCGGTTGTGCCTACAAGTGCCACCGTTTTTCCTGGATCAATGTTCAGGTTCAACCTTTCTAGTACAGGCGCACCATCTTGATAAGCGAATGTGGCATTTTGAAAGGAGATCTGTCCTCGTACACGCGGCAAAATGACTGCGTCTCGCTTCTCCTGTATGTCTTCCTCTTCTTCCAGCACATCATATACCCGTTTAAGGCCAGCGGAGGCTCGCCCGGCCATTTCCACCAAGCCGGAAAAGGACTTTACCGGTTGATAAAAAAGACCCAGGTAGGCGATGAATCCGATAATATCGGCAATGCTTACCTCGCCTGATGACAACAGTCTGCCACCTAGTATCACGACAAGCACGGTCCCCAGCGTGGTCACGAATGCCAACAACGGCAAAGAAGTTTCATAGAACAGACTGGCGCGTAAATAGGTCTTCGTATTTTTCATAGCCAGACGAGAAACGTTGCCCCGCTCCTCCTCCTGCCGATTGAAAATTTGGATTTCCTTCATGCCCGACAAGTTTTCCTGCACTTTGCCAGCGATTTCTCCACGCGCCTTGGAACTCTCTCCCCACAGCGGTGACAACCGCTTACTTTGCCATACCGTGATTGCAAGCAGCAACGGAATCGTGATCAGACTGATCAGTGCCAGCTTCACATTGATCGTCAAGAGCAGGATGCCTACTCCAATAAAGGTCAGTCCGTTGATGATAAAGTCAGGAATGGCATGAGCAATGAAAATTTCCGCTTCCATCGCATCATTCACAACGCGCCCGGTCAAGTCACCCGTCCGGCTTCGATGGAAATAACGTAAGCTCATCTGCTGATATTTGCTATATAATCTTGTTCTTAAATCGGCCACATAATGAAGTGCGGCATAATGGTTCATATAACCTGCGAGTGATGTTCCGATGGCTTGCAGACAGGTAGCTCCAAGCAGCAACAAACCAATCTTCAGCGCTTCTGAAGCAAACTGACTGCTGCCTTCGGTCGCCAATTGTGTCAACGAGCGGAGCGCCCAGGGCAAATAAAACCCGGCAATCGTGGCCAACACGGCACCAGTTAATCCAATGCCTAACTGCAACCAGTATTTCCGTGCGCCCAGCAGGACACGCCATGCGGTTTTCATGTGGCAACCGCCTCCTTCTGTTCCTTAGCTTTTAGAAATCCTTGATCCGCCCCTTGTTCTCTACGCTTATCACGCATTAGCTCGTACGTCACATACACCGGTCGCCCCGTTCGTGGTTCCAGCATAATCTCGGCATCAATGGCAAACACCTCACGCAGCGTCCGTACCGTCATTACCCGCTCTGGAGAGCCATGCTCCATCACCTGGCCCCCACGAATCGCCACCATATAGTCGGAGAAGCGCGCTGCCAGATTGAGGTCATGCAGCACCATCACAATCGTCACCTGCTGACTGCGGTTCAGTTCATAGAGCAGCTCCAGCACTTCGAGCTGATGTGCCAGGTCCAGATAGGTGGTGGGTTCATCCAGCAGGATCAGATCGGTCTGCTGGGCGAGCGCCATCGCAATCCATACGCGCTGACGCTGACCGCCAGAGAGCGTATCGACCTCACGATGCTCAAGCGCTGTAAGCTGTGTAACCGATAGGGCCCAGGCGACTACTTGCTTGTCCTCTTTAGAGAGCTTGCCGAAGCCCCTTTGATGAGGAAAACGCCCATAAGCGACTAATTGACCCACCGTCAAACCGCTTGGTGCGGTCGGTGTCTGCGGCAGGATCGCCATCTGCTTGGCCACTTCCTTGGTAGACAATGTGCAGATATCAGCACCATTCAGATAGACCGTGCCATTCTTGGTCTTAAGTAGCCGACCTATTGCCTTTAGTACGGTTGATTTGCCGCATCCGTTGGGACCAATAATCGAGGTAATCTGTCCACGCGGAATCTGCAAATCCAGTTCTTTTACGATAAGCGTATCATTATAAGCAATATCGATTTGTTGCGCTGTAATACTTTCCATGGCGTCCTCCTAATTAGCCTTCGCTAGTAAATAAAGAAAGTAAGGAACACTGATGACCGTAATGACGATTCCCGTCGGCACATCTCCCCCCAGACTAACCGTGCGCGTAATCGTGTCAGCCAGCACCACGACTAATCCCCCGGCCAGGCTGGCAGCCGGAACGAGTAATTTGTGATCGGGACCAACCAGTTTTCTTGCCATATGCGGAGCAATCAAGCCAACGAAGAAGAAGCTTCCGCCCACGGCCACACTACCAGAGGATAAAGCAACAGCAACGATCGACAACCCCAAAAACTGCCGCTTCACGGCAAGGCCCAGCCCTTGTGCAGTCTGATTACCCAGATGGAGGGTGTTCAATATGCGAGCCTTATAGAAAATATAGCCCAGTAAAATCAAGACCCATGGTGCCAGTATGGAAATGTAGCGCCAATTAGCACCCCACAAGCTCCCCGCCAGCCATTGCAGCATGAAGTCCATCTGCGAATTATCCAGCTTGAGTGTCAGGAAGGTGGTCAGCGCCCCATATCCGCTTCCGAGTGCGACTCCGGTTAAGATCAAACCGATTGGCGAGATGTCTCGCCCACGGTGATACGATAATAAGAAGATCAATCCCGCCGCTAACAGTCCGCCAACAAAGGCCAGCAATGGCAGGGCAATAAAGGAACTCTTTCCTGTCGATGCAATGAATACAACGAAGAACAGGACAAACAAACCCGATCCCGAACTGATACCTAGTGTCCCCGGACTTGCCATGTCATTGCGCAGCAAACTCTGCATCACGACCCCAGCCGCCCCCATTCCCATACCTACCAAGATCGACAGTACAATTCGTGGCAGGCGAAAATCGAACACGATCAGATTTTGCTTGTCAGTACCCGTTCCCAGAAGAACGTTCAGCACTTCTAGCGGTGAAAGATTCATTTTGCCAGAATTCACGCTAAGGACAGCAAACATAAGGATGAGCACCACAAGCACTACATTGACGATGATGCCCCGCTGCAACGAATAACGCTGCTTAATCATTCAAATTCCCTCCTTTGCCTGCGAGCCAGGAAGAGAAAGTACGGCACACCAATGATAGAAAATATAATGCCGATCGGTGTTTCGAACGGCTTATTGATCAAGCGGCCAACCAGATCGCCCGATACGGTCAGCAACGCACCATATAGCGCAGCCGCCGGAATAATGTACCGATAGTCAACACCGACCATGTTTCGCACAATATGCGGGGTAATCAGACCAACAAAACCAACCGGGCCAACCACGACAACAGAAAGGCCAGTCAGGACGAGCACGACAATCGTCGATAAACCCTTAACCAGTCCGCTGCGAATACCAAGTCCGCTTGCCACATCATCCCCCAAACTGAGCAGTGTAACAGAAGGAGATAGCGCGAGCGCCAGCAATACACCACCGGCAAATAGCGGTGAGATAATCAGCAATTCCCCCCACTTGGCCCCCGCTGTACTGCCTGCCGTCCAGAATGCCAATGCTTGACCCAGGTTGTAATTGATCGCCAAATACTGACTGAGTGCGCCAAACAGCATGGAGATGGACAGTCCTGCCAGTACCAGCCGTTGAGGCGTCATCCCGCGCTTGCCGAGTGAAGCGATAAAGTAGGTCATTCCGGTCGCAAGCGCTGCTCCCAGACAAGCAAATAGCATCATCTGCCCATACGAATAACCTGGCAGAAAGGCCAGGCAAAGTGCAATCGCGAATGCTGCCCCAGAGCTGATCCCCATCAGCCCGGAGTCGGCAAGCGGATTGCGCGTCGTTCCCTGCATAATAGCACCACATACCGCAAGGCTGCACCCGACGATCAGATCCGCTACGGTACGCGGAAGACGTAAGGTTTGAATAATTTGATGCTCAGTGAACGTTGGATCAAATCGGAAAATAGCCTCCCATGCAGTCGCTAACCTCATGTCGGCGGCACCGAAGCTAATCGATGCCGCCGACATGAGAACCGTTAATCCAAGCCCTACCACCATGTAAATGGTGAAGTTCATCGCCCCACGGCGTTTTTGTTCAGGCTTGTTTTTCATCACGTTTTCCTTTCCTCACCTATTGAAGTCATGTTTGTAAATTGGTGTACCCCTTTATACCTCGTCAAAACCCTTACTTAGCCATTGCCAGCAATTGATTTACAATATGATCAATCAAGGCACTGGAAGTCATTATATCCGTGGACCAAGATAGCGATGTACCCACTGTTACGATCCGATTGTGTTGCACAGCAGGTAGCGATTTCCAAACCGCATTATCAGTAGGAACTTCCGTATCTCCTATAGCGATTAGATAATCCCCTATGTAATCAGCCAAGACCTCCATAGAGATATCTCCCCAATATTTATCTGCATCAATAATATCAGTTTGAACCTTTGACGGTGCCTTCATTTGAAGTTCATTATAAATAAGCTCGCCAACCGCATGCTTGGCTCCAGCGATGTAGTTACTTTTATCACTGAATTCCCCCATAGTAATCGTCACGTCGGAAAGACCTGCATTCTGAAGGGCTAGCTTCGCTTCTTCAATTTTTTCAGCATAAGCATTCAAAACAGCCTTAGCCTCTTCTTGCTTGTTCAAAACATCGCCAATAAAATGTATCCGCTCTTCTGTAGTCATATCACCATAAGGGACATAAATTGTCGGGGCAATTTTGGATAAATCTTCATAATTTTCATCGCCCCATGCTAAAATAATCAGATCAGGCTCAAGAGTCATGACATCTTCCGGCTCCATAGCTATTTTAATGGAGTCCGTAATCTGGTTAGCAAAAACAGCCTCTTTCCCGTCCCTTGCCGCTCTTGCTACACCTAGAGGAGTTACACCTAGGGCCACCACGTCACCAACCAAATAATCGACTACAACACGCTGAGGGTTGTTAGGCACCTTAACCTCACCCTTTACTGTGGATATCGTTCTGGTCTGCGAGACTGCTTCTGAAGCTTTCGTCTCTGATACTTCCGGTTGTGTTGTCTGTTGTGTCTGCGCAGGAGTTGGATTCACCGTTCCCCCATTATTCGATGGCGTTCCCGACGCACATGCCGACAATAACAGCATCAAGCTCATCGCCGCCGCCAAGATCATTTCTTTACTTCTTACTTTTCCAAACATGGTTGATTCCCCTTCTCTAAAAGACTGGACTAGACCCGCTAGTTCCCTCTCATAGTAAAGAAAATGAGAATCATTATCAATACCATCAACCTGCATGGATAGTGCGTTTATTTTCCGATAATCACTTGGCGTCATCTTGTAATACTTCTTAAACATCCGAAACAGATTTTTCTCATCTGCAAAACCAGATCCTGTTGCGATCTCTTTAATGGTTGCTTCTGTATGCTTCAAGTCATGACAGGCAGCTTCAATCCTTCTCTGAATGAGGTACTCCTGTAAGCTCATCCCTTCCTTCTTTTTGAAGAGCCGCGTCAATTGCCCACCACTGATTCCAAACATATCGGCAATTTCTTGAAACATAATCGGCTCCCTGTAATGTTTATCGAGATATGTCTTGGCAGAACAGGCTGGATCTGGCTGGAGATAGCGAATCTCACCACTCTCAAAATCTCTGTACACCCCATGAATCAATTGATATAGAAAGCTTTTGGCCTGTAGCTGATCCATCGTCTTGCCGCGGTTCCAGCCATTCAACATCTGTTGAAACCAATCGAGCAGCAGGATAGGATTACTTGGTGTATAACCAAACTGTTGAACAAATGGATTCGCTTCCTCCAGTAATTGCTGCAGGTGCCTCTTGAAAAAAAGAGGTAATTCCGCTTTATAAAAAACCATAAAGGTCTTCACAGGCTCTCCTTTAGGCGAAATACTGAGCAGGCTCCCCTTCCCGCCGTGAACCAAGCCGAAGCGTTCCATTCCAAATGTAGTTTCATTCAGTTGAATTTGCGCTTCTCCTCCATATGTATAGATAAGCATGCTACTAGGCATTTTATACTGCTCCAACGGGTACTGGGACGCTACATTTTGAAAGCGTATATCTATTAATGTAATGATCGAACGTGTCCAAATGTGGGCCATCGTATCGATCATCTCCGGTGTAAATACCTGACTTACTTCTGCTTCTTCTTGCATTTATCTGTGCTCCCTCATCTCACTTTTTTCCAATTTATCTACCACCCATAAATTGATTTTGATTATCAATATCATTTAAAAGGTAAGTATATCATCATTATGTGACATTGGGGAGCAGGCAACGACTAAGAATGGAGGTGTAAATATAAATAAAAAAAGGTTCATTAGCTGTGATATCTAATGAACCTTTTGTTGTTTACTATGGTACCGGCGAGAGAAGCCGAACCTCACAGTTTCCCACTTGATTTTGAGTCGCACATGCTATTCGGAAGATAGCAGAAATTTTACTAGACTTTATTTAGCCAGCATTTGAACAGCTTCGTCCAGCTGCCAGTTCATACTGATACTGATCAGAGCTGTTCTAATCCAGTCCTCTGAAACAACGTATACTCGATTATTTTTCACTGTAGGCAGTGCCTTCCAGATGGAGCTCTCCTGCAATTCTTTTAAGCTTTGCTTTTCCTCTTCATCTCTTCATGCTACAAAAAACATATAGTAAGCTCCTTTGATTTTGCTCTAGAGCAGTTCAGCAGGGTTTCCAAAGACAGATGAATCAGCCGACTGATCGTGACACGCTTTGAGCGCTATCGCGCCCTTTTTCACGGCGGAGGATGATCGGGACCGTGATCACTGCAGCGATCACCAACAACGGAGCTAGTAAACCAGCGATGGGTAACGCCGAAGCACCATTCGCTGAAAAGACGCTAAAGTCCCAGAGCCCGTGCAGGAACATAGAGGCTACGAGCGAGCCGGTAGACCGCCGGGCGAGGTAGAAGATCGAACCGAGGCCAAAAGCGATCATTACCTGGAACAGGGCACCCGCCCCGATGCCCCAGAACATGTTCGGCAGATGGAAGACTGCGAACATCGCTGTTGAGAGCAGCCAGACCCCGGTTTCTCCAAAGCGGCTGCGTAGAGCCACTATCAACTGACCTCGATTGATCATCTCCTCATTGAAGCCAACCATGATACTGCCGAGGATGAGATACAACCACATGAGGGGCGTGATACGGGTGAAATCGCCGGTCAGCATATTCACGATCGCGATGACCATCATGATGATCGGGAGAGTCATTGTCCAACGAGAAAGACGCCGCCTTTCCACCATGCTAGGGCGCCACCATCCGTAGATCGTGACCATTGTGATGGTCAGCACGGCACCGCCGAACAGGGGTGCTATATACCAGAGAAGAAGGGTCCGCTCACTCTCACCCACTCTCGTGTAGTCGATACCGTTGAGCACGAAGATCGCGTAGAAGACTGCGCTATAGAGGAAATATGTGAGAACACCCCATCCTACGCGGGGACGAACCCGAAGGGCAGGATCCAAAGATTCTTGCAGCTTGTCCCTATTGATTGACATTATAAACACTCCCATTAAAAATTAATATTTTCTTTCATTTATTCTTGTTTTCTTAAAAGATAATATTTGTTGGAGACGAAGCAAATCTTCGTCGGTATAAGTCCGGTGACCCTGTTCATTATAACGGCTTGGCTTGAGTAGTCCCTTGTGATCATAAAAGTCAAGTCCACATACCGTCGTTGAGGTCAGTATAGTGAGCGAACCCATGGTGTAGTACGTTTTACTTTTCCTTCCCATCCCCTTTCAAGCACCAGTATAGTTCCTGACGTTACGTTATGCGCAAGCCCTTTTTATCCGACAAAAGAAAGACATAGCCAAAACGCTCATATTGAATGGGATGCCTGAGCAACATTCAATATGAGCGTTCTTGTGATGGGTCCATATCAGAAGTCTGTACATTTAGAAATCATTCTTACTTCTCATTTGAAGTACAGTTCGAAGATTTCGTCAGCTAATGCTATGAATGAGGTTTTAAATATAATAAAAAAAGCAGTGGTTCATTAGACTTAATGTCCAATGAACCACTGCTTTTTAATGTGATACCGGTGAGAGGACTCGAACCTCCACGGTTTCCCACTCGATTTTGAGTCGAGCGCGTCTGCCATTCCGCCACACCGGCATATTTTATTAAAATGGCGCGCCCTGAGAGATTCGAACTCCCGGCCTTTTGATTCGTAGTCAAACGCTCTATCCAGCTGAGCTAAGGGCGCAAATTATGGAGCGGACGACGGGAATCGAACCCGCGACCCTCGCCTTGGCAAGGCGATGCTCTACCGCTGAGCCACGTCCGCATACGGTAAATTTTCATTCGGCACACTTTAAAGAAAGTGAGCCATGAAGGACTCGAACCTTCGACACCCTGATTAAAAGTCAGGTGCTCTACCAACTGAGCTAATGGCTCATACTTGCAAAATACAACTTCTCGACTTTAAAGCAGAAAAGATGGCGGAACCGACGGGATTCGAACCCGCGATCTCCTGCGTGACAGGCAGGCATGTTAGGCCAACTACACCACGGTTCCAAGAATATTTGCATGAATGAAAATTGGTTGCGGGGGCAGGATTTGAACCTGCGGCCTTCGGGTTATGAGCCCGACGAGCTACCGGGCTGCTCCACCCCGCGTCAGTAAAAATATGTTATCTTATCCTCCAGAGGAGGTTACATGGTGGAGGCTGAGGGGATCGAACCCCCGACCCTCTGCTTGTAAGGCAGATGCTCTCCCAGCTGAGCTAAGCCTCCATGTGATAAGCAACTTTTATACTATATCACAATCGCTTCGATTGTGCAAGTTTTTTTTGGTGACCCGTAGGGGATTCGAACCCCTGTTACCTCCGTGAAAGGGAGGTGTCTTAACCCCTTGACCAACGGGCCATGCATCAGTTGTTTATGTGACAACAAAAAATATCTTATCATATATTTCAGATTATAGCAACAACTTTTTTGAAATTAATTTCATAGAGCGTTTTAACATACAATAAATGAGTAAAGAAAGCACTCTAAATACTGTAGAAACCTTCAGGGCTGCATTTAGTTCACCTGTTATTACAAGGCTTAGTAATCGAAATAATGGCCTCTACAGCCTCATAGAGGCTGTGTAGAGCTTCTTAAGCGGTCAGACTGTTAACGCAGATGTAGACGTGCTAGGAGGTCATGGATTCCTTTTAGCAGCAGTTGGGCGTAAGCACTTCTGTAACACAGTCTCCCGTATTTTCACATGACATTCTCCAGTACAAATCGATTACACTTTATTGTTAATTCTTTATTGTTAATTCTTCTATGTTTCAATATTTCTTCTAAAAAAATAAAAGACCACTGTTGTAAATTCAACAGTGGTCTAGTGCTTGGCGGCGTCCTACTCTCCCAGGACCCTTCGGTCCAAGTACCATCGGCGCTGGAGGGCTTAACGGTCGTGTTCGGGATGGGTACGCGTGG
>NZ_JBHTYV010000012.1:0-158923 GCF_042790635.1 Paenibacillus sp. NPDC056722
TCGTCCTGAGCCAGGATCAAACTCTCCAAATTGGTATTTAGAAAGAGCGATTGCTCATTTTGAAACATCTGACGAGAATTAAAAATTCTCATTTTGAATTCACTTTCGTGAATTCGATACTCACTCGTTGTTCAGTTTTCAAAGATCAAGCTGTTCTCGTTGTCTACTTAATGTCTCAGCAGCAACTCTTATAATATAACACGTTATTTTCAGAAGCGCAAGTACTTTTTTTGAAATTCTTTTTTCAATCATTTCACAGCACTTTTCTCTGCTCAACAACGCTTTTACATAATACCCTATCTTTCAACAAAAAAGCAACCCTTAATATAAAAAAAAACAACCTGCTTAATAATTAAGCAGGTTGTTTAGTACGTTCTATGCATTTTAATAGAATTTAGCTGCAGTGTATTTACTAGAACTTTTGATCAGATCATTCTGAGCGCTTTTGCCCAGTCCGGCATCTACAGTTGTATCGATCGTCACCCATTTACCATCAATCAGCACTTCATTCCAAGCATGGTATTGAGCAACATAACTAGTATTCCCCATAACCAGTTTAGTAGGAACCCCTACACTACGAGACATTGCAGCAAACAGAGAAGCGTAATCGTAGCAGATGCCCTTTTTACTGGTCAGTGTATTATTGATATTAGGAATGTAGTCGGTAGTCACACTATTAGCCAACGAGTAATCATATTTCACATTGGCAACGATGTAATCATGAATAGCTTGTACTTTTCCTTGCACGGTTGTTTTGCCTTCTGTAAGCTGTTTGGCTTTAAGAATAGCAATATCGGAAGAATTCCATTTCACGTTTTGAACGGAACCCAAGTATACAGCGCTAGTGTCGTTAAGCGACAGATCCAAAGTTTCAGAGTAGAGCGATTTATATTTGTTGCCGGTTGTATTCTCCAAAACAGATACTTTATAAGAGCCATTGCCTTGTTGAAGCGGGAAAGATTCGACTTGCTGGGAGGAATAAAGATTGTAAGTGTAGCTATTGTTGTCCTTAGTAATCATGACCTTGATGCGTTTATCCTTCGGAACATCATATTGGATTCCCACCACGCCTTGACTTAGCTTCGAAGTATCCAACCACTTCGCGTCTGCACTTGCAGCGCTTGCTGAAGTGACATTAACAGAGGTGACCATTACAAACAGGGCCATTAATGCAAAATAAAACTTTTTCATGGATAAAACCCCTTTCGGTAGCTGGCTGCCATCCTTACGGGAAGGCCCTTTAGCTTTGCGTCCCTACCTTTCGATAGGTTTGCCGTTATCGTATAAGCTTTATCTATCCTCGCATCTACTAGAGAACTACTAGATTGACCATGGAAAGACAACAAAAAAAGCCTCTGCATTCGGTAGCTGGCTGCCATCCTTACGGGAAGGCCCTTTAGCTTTGCGTCCCTACCTTTCGATAGGTTTGCCGTTATCGTGTTTAGCTTTCTAAGTTAATTCTAGCATATTCATTTATATATTCAAAGCCTAAATCAATAGATTTACCCTAATTTATTGAAAAGATAACACTAATCTCTTAAAAATCATTATTTTTTTGCCGTCTGGGGCAACTTGGCATGAACAATAAGACGGTGCGTAGGGTTTACTAGCGGGTCACAGGTGATCAACGTCAGTATTTTATCCTTGTTATTCCCGTTCAACACCGATACATCCGTAGGGTCTACTACAGAGATATCATAGACCTTGTAGTCCAATTCCTCTGCATTAGTCTTCACTGTGATGGTGTCGCCAATGGCAACTTCGTTCAACCTGTTAAACAGCCTTCCCGTAGTTCTCGCTCTATGAGCTGCAATTGCTGCATTACCGACCTCGCCAATAGGAGTCGTCTCCTTCATATGGGCCGCCGCATGCTTCATATTAGTCTTAGTAGCTCCCTCAAGGATAGGCAGTTTCAAATCGATCTTATCGATCTCAATTAAAGCAATTACTTTCCCGCCAACCTCAGGTTCAGGCTCTGCTTGTGCAGGTGCTTCCGTTTGGGGCTCTTGCTCCTCGGCGGCAGACTCTTCTGCAAGCAACTGCGTTACCTGAGCATATTTGCTTTTGAGATCGTTATCGGCAGAGACCGGGACCAGATTACTGTAGCCATGTTCCGCCTCTTCCAGCAGCTTCTGCTCCTGCCGGTTTTCGTACCATTCATTCGCTTTCGGGTACAACATGACAAGAATTCCTGCAAGAATGATGAGATAAGAGAACTTACGCATGATCTTCACCCCCGTATTTTACATTCCTAGAACACCCATTTGCGACTTCCGAAAAAATTAATAACTACAGTGACGAAGGTTACCAGCACCTTGGACAGAAGTACCTGCACGCCGAACCGATCCGTCAGCACTTGCATCAGTAATAGAGAGATCCCAAGTACAGTTAGATTCAGGATGATGAACTTCAGCAGTTGTATCCGGTCAAAGCCATTATTGCCGCTGCGGTTACTGTCCCGAAAGGTCACTTTTTTATTGAGGATAAAGCTGTTAGCGGTGCCTGCACTGTAGGAGAACACTTGCGCCAGCCCATACATCACCCCAAGGGAATGGAGCAGAGTAAAGACTGCAAAATCGATGAGGGTATTAAGTAGTCCCACCGCGTTGAACTTCAGGAATTGAATGAACGCGACCCGACGGTTATTATCGGACATAAGTTTTATCCTTCCGACTCTCCTTCAGCTCCTCCTCAGGGTAGCCTCTCGTCTCACGCACAATGTAGAGCGGTCTGTCTTTGGACTCGTCATAGATTCGGCCGATGTATTCCCCGATGACGCCCAGCAGCATCAATACGATTCCGTTGAACAACAGATTGACGCCAACAATGGAGGTCCAGCCTGGAACGGTCCAGGAGGTAAAGACCTTTTGAAATAATACGAAGAATAAATACAGAAAACTGAAAAACGAGATGAAGAATCCAACGTAGGAAGCAATTTTAAGCGGCTTGTGCGAGAAGGAAGTAATCCCATCCAAGGCAAAACGGATCATCTTCTTCAGCGGATATTTCGTTTCCCCTGCAAAACGCTCCTCACGCACATACTCCACCATGGTCTGCCGGAAGCCGACCCAACTTACCAGCCCTCTGACATAACGGTTCTTCTCCTTCAAGCCCCGCAGTACATCGCACACCTTACGGTCTATCAAGCGGAAGTCTCCGGTATCCGTGGGAATCTCCACACTCGTCATACTGCTGAGCAGCCGATAGAAGAGCTTCGCGGTCACTTTTTTGAAAAGAGTCTCTCCATGCCGCTTCAACCGCTTCCCGTAGACAACCTCATAGCCTTCCTTCCACTTCTCTATCATCTGCAAAATAACTTCCGGCGGGTCCTGAAGATCGGCGTCAATAACCACCACCGCATCCCCTGAGGAATAATCCATACCCGCTGTAATCGCAATCTGATGCCCGAAGTTTCGCGAGAAATCTACCAGCTTGACTCGTTCATCGCGGTTACTGATCTCCTGCATAATCTCTACGGTCCGGTCGCGGCTGCCATCATTAACAAAGATCAATTCATAGGAATCGCCACATCTGTCCATCACTTGCTTCAACCGATCATAGGTATGGCTGATGACTTCCTCCTCATTGTACATAGGCACTACTACACTGTATCTGGCCTTCACCTTTGTTCCTCCTAGTAAATTTTATATAGGGCCTGTGGCAGCACAAGCCCTGAAATCATAAATCTTAGAAAACCCAAGACGGGAACCAGCGCAGAACACTTGTGACATAACTTCCATTGACCTGCATACCCGAAAGCACTGGATAGAAAGCAATAAAGAGCAACGCAGCCACGCCAACATAAATATAGCGAATGTACCGCGCGTTCGGATATCTGCTATCAATAAGCTTCATTACATATACAATAGCAAGAATCATAAACGGTACCATGGCAAAATAATGGTATAAGAATGTTTCGCGCGGTACGAGCATCCAAGGCACATACTGAGAAAAGAACGCGATCCAGATCATGAACAGATTTTTGTCTTTGCGCTTAATTGTCAGCCACAGCGAACCTATCATGGCAAAGATTCCTGTCCACCAAATAAGCGGATTACCCATGGTTACGATGCTGCTGACCTGCCCGGCTGGCAATCCTTCTCCGCCGCTAAAGAACCAGACGGGTCTTTTCATGAATGGCCATTCCCACCAGGAGGATGCAAAGGGATGTGTCGCAACGAGTTGACTGTGATAGTTGTACATATTCTTCTGGGCATCAATCAGACCCGTCAAAGTAAAGCCGTTCGCCGATGGCGACAAAGCGGGAACAAAGGACAGACCATAAATAACCGCGGGTATAATAACGAAAAATCCAATGCAGCTGGCAAGCGTTATAATGGTATTCTTCCAAAAGGAGTTCACCGCTCCACGACAAGCAACGGCCAATGTTTGATCACTCAAGCGGCCTTCGGCCAGCACTCGCTTGGCGGCCCGGTATTCACGGTAGCGGTCAACCAGTGCCAATGCCAGCATAACGGCCAGACCGGCCCCGCCGTACAGCACAATCCACTTGGAAGCCACGCCGATCCCGAAGAAAAAGCCGGACCAGAACAGTGGAATCAGCGTTTTGCCGAGTGGTACCTTATAGAAGTTCAAAGTGAAGTAACGCTGCATGAAATAGAACATTAACATAATGAAGAATACGCCATACACATCAATAGTAGAAATTCTTGTCTGCGTAAAATGCATAAAGTCCAAAGCGAACAATCCTGCTGCAAGCGCCGCATAACGGGTCTGCTTGAACAAGCGCAGCGCCATCATATAAATCAGCGGCAACATGGCAATTCCAAACAGCGTTCCGATGATCCGCCAGCCGAATGGATTAACACCGAACAACTCCATCCCAATGCCAATCAGCAGCTTGCCCAGCGGGGGATGTGTGTTCTCGTACGGCACGATGCCGTGGTAATGCTCATACGCGGTCCGCGCATGATAAATCTCATCAAAATAGGTGCTGTTCATGAAGTTGGAATACTCCGGAATCAGCGACTGCTCATCGAACAGATTGCCGGGTGCTCCCCGCTTGGCGGTTCCCCCATCAGGTGTAACGCTGGCAATCGGAAGCGGTGTTCTGCCTCCGTTCTGCTCGTAGAAGGCCATCTCATTCAAGGTGAATCCCGGCGAGACTACGGTAAGCTTCACATATCTTGCTGCCACACTCAGTGGCTGGCTTTTCCAGATGAATACATTGCCGACATCCTCATTGACTTCGAGCGGGCTGCCCCAGGCTTCAGGTGACTCACTGAATTCCAGCTTGAACTTGCCCGTCCCAACGCCTCCGAAGACATTCACACGCTCAAGCTGCCTGCTCTGTCCAAGATCCACATAGAAGCTCTCTCCGCTAGCCGCCGGTTCCCATAAAGTCTCCGGTGCCTTCGTAGATCCCAGATGGAACAAGGCAACTGCTGCATATACGGCAGTAATGACAAGCATCCAGGTCCAGTCCTTACGGCTAAGCTTCAGCTTGAATCGGGAGTTCCCTGCTTTATCCTTGAGAACCCGAATGTTCTGTACTAAGCCCAGATCTTCCGAACGATGCTCCTCCTCAGAGCGCAAAGGGAGCAGGTTCTTCACGCGGCTCTTTCCATATACATCGTACCCAATATATAGCATGTATAGTAACAAGGCCAAATTGGTGATCGCCGTCACTATAACGATGCCATCCGCTTCCGGGTTGTTGCCTGCATTCAGGTGGGCCAGCGTATAGCCGACGTTCACATATTGGGTCAAACTGAACCCCAGGAACAACGTCAGGAATCGCCGGTCCTTGCTTTGAATATAAGCGAATACGGTAAGTATCAGTGCAGGGTACATATAGCGCTCATGCATTTTTGTACCCAATACAAAGACAGTAACAATCAATACCATGCCAATAAAGAATGATCTGGATAAATCCTTACGATCCTTTTGGAATGAATAGAACATCGCCAAAGCTACGGCGACCAGAATAAAGACGAATCCCCAACCTCTGTACGAGATTCCCAGCCAGGTTTGATCCAAGGCCGACCACATCGGACCCGTTAGCGCATAGAGATTAAAGGCATTAACGGTTGAGTACGGATAAGAAGATAATGTAGCTTTATAAAGATTAATTAGTCCGCTTAGACCACCATTGTTCCAGAAGAATGGCGCTGCCAGCACACCGAAGATTCCGAGTCCATATACTGCGCCGAGCGCAAGTTGTTTCCAGGCCCGCTGGTGATAAAAGGCAAACAACAGCACCGGTGTAAAGATAAGCGCCTGTGGTTTAACAAGTGTGGCAATGGCAAACCAGATGGCCGCCCGTACCAGCGACTTGTTCGCTGCTCCTTGAATGCTAAGCAGGAGGAAGATAAGGAAAAAGGAATCCGCCTGTCCCCAAGCAGCGGAATTGATAAGAACCGCTGGATTAAACAAGAACAGTAGCGAAAGACCAAGTGCGATCCCGGAGCCGAGTTTTTGTCTGGCCGCCCGATAAATCAGTCCACCAAGCACCAGATCCGAAATGATCGCCGGCAGCTTGAACAACAGATTCTCTCCACCGGAGCCATGTGCCAATCCAAATATCCCGCGGATCGCGCTCAGCACATACAATATGTACAAATATCCTGGTGGGTAATCAGCGAAATACCCTTCCTCATAAAATCTGCCAGGCCCCAAATCCAGCATTCGCTGACCCCAGGCAATAAAGGTATTCATATCATTCTGGTAACCCTGCGCAGTCAGTCCGATCCAGACCCGCAGAATCAACGCTACACCAATCGAAATATATAACCACCGGCTGTATACATTCTCCGGTTGCTTCATTAGTTTGTTGTTACGGAAGACCCGGTTACAAAGCACTGCGAAAAAGGCGCTGAACAGCGCTGAAATCAGCAGCAACTTTGCCGGAGAGATTTTGTGCGGTGTTTCCGCAGGCTTGCTGTCTCCTCCTTGAGGTGCCGAACTGTTATCCAGCGAGATAATATTGCTGCCTTCAGGAGCAGCATCTAGCGGTTCCACAGCCAAATCATCGAAGTAAGCCTTGCCCTGGGTCAGACTGGCATAACCGCCAAGACTGGCACCCACGCCGAGTTCCTTCTGATTTGGACCTGTCTTGCCGATGAACTCTATATACTTCCATTCTCCGGCAGTCTCCATGACACCTGGATAACCACCTCCTACTCCAACTATGAACACACCGGCGCCAAACCCTCCGCTTGCTGCGTTCACCACTTTGACCCAGCCAGAAATTTTATACAAGTGATCCGGCTCTACTTGAACTGTCTGAATCCATTTCAAATGGTTCGGCTGCAAATTCTCGATTACAGCTGCTTTACTGCCAGAATGGACCTCGGACGATTGCACGGACACATAGCCGGCATCCTTCCCCGGAATCCATGCGTCTTCTGTCCAGCCGGACGGAGCGCTGTCATCCCCATCCTCAAAACCCGGATTCTGCAGCAGGTTGCCCTCCGCAAACACGCTTGTCACCGGAAGCATGAAGAGTACGCATATGACAATGAGTATTGCGGCTGCACGTGTATTCTTGATCATCATTGTTCCATCCTCACCTCATCAATGTTAATCCAGCCGTTTCCGCCGGTAAAATAAATCTCCGCCTGTTCGCCCTCTAGCAGGCTCACTGCGGGAAGTTCAATCTGATGATAACTTGCACCTTCGGTGAGTTCGGTTTCAGTAAGGATAGCGCCGTTAACCCGTACGCCAAACTTTCCGCCTCCCCCACCTGCGCTAATCATTGCCGAGATCTTGTACTCCCCGGAATTCTGCGGGGAAATCAATTGGGCAACGGTCTTTTCTGTACCCGGATCAAGATAGGCCAAAGAACTTCCTTGATACGGATTATTGGTCCCGATTCCTGTCCCGGCTGTAAAAGTCCAATGCAACGCCCCTTCCTCGAATCCTCCGTTCATCAGTTCATGACGGCTATCTTCGCCTTCAGTATCCTGAGGGTTCACAGGTGAAATTCCTTCGCGGTCAACAACTACAGTGTAGTTCTTGAATCTCTTAATCTCGTATCCTTCACTCCCGGCGGGGAGAGGATCACCATTCCAGAAGATATATGCCGCCCGCTCACCCGGAACGATCGCCGGACCCCCAAACCTGTAACGCCCAAATGAGCTTACTAGCTGAAAGGGAGCGCCTGGATTGGCATAACTGACGGTTTTCTGAAAATCATGAGGATTGATAGTTTCATAAAAGAGTACATAGATATAGGGCATGTTGACCTTATCGGTAACATAGATATTCCCTTCAGTCTCCTCAGAAGCATACTGGATGGCCTCTCCGATAGACTCATAAAAGTTAGGGCCGATCTTCTCTGGAAAATCACGGAAGTACGCCATACCAAACAAAACAAAAAACAGGGCGAATCCACCCGCTGCAACCAGGCCCGCTCCCTTAATCTTTCGGCCAAGCCACAAGAAGCCGGCAACAATCAGCAGAATTACAGGATAGAAAATAACATTAATCCGGTTAATGTTCACACTCGTAATAGCAGCCATCAGAATAGCTGTCACGAACCAGAGCAAGATCACCGACTGGCCTGTGCCGTAACAATCCCGGTTCCGTAAAGACCTTATTATAACAATAAGTCCTACCAGGACAAAGGGCAATCCAAGAGAATAGGCGTAACCGTAAGGTGATATGGAATTCCACGGCAGACCATCACTTCCACTGAGCATTATCTTGAAAAATTCACGGAGATTGCTCCAGGCTGTGTCGAGCATTTGCCCGCCGAAGACCGAGGAGACCTGCTCCACTCGCGGTGTAGTTAATCTTGGGATGGAAAAGAACGGGGTAGAAAAGCCCTGTAGTTGATAACGATTGATCATTATAAAGGATAGAATCGGCAAAGCCAGCAGGATAAACAGTACACCATTCCATAGAATGGTCCGTAGCTTCAACACTTTTCTATACAATAGAAGAATTACAGTTCCCAAAGCAAAGATCGGAACAAAAAAATAGGCAGTCCCATAGGCATAAAGCGATAACGATAGCACAACTGTAAACGCATAGGACCATTTCGGAGCTTCGAAAGATCGAAGCAAGCAGTACACAGCGATCAGAATCAACGTAGGAAACAGATTCGATTCCAGCGCCCACCTCGACATCATGATATGCCATGGATTAATAGCGATAAAGAACATGGCGGCAAGACCGGCTACCTGGGAGGAGAAGAGTCTTTTGGACAAAAGATAGAATACAACCATACCCACTAGCCCCATAAGCAGACTCGCCATCCGCACCGTTACCGGTGATAATCCGAATAACCAGATAAATGGCATGGATAAGTAGGCATACAAAGCATTTTGCCCGCTGCCCCAGGCGATCAGGTGGATTGGCAGGTGGATTCCGTTTCTGTCGATACCATAATGAAGTATAGCGTAGGCGTCATAACCGATCGACGCTTCGTCCTGATTCAGTCCTGGCGGAATGGAACCAATATACACTATCCGGATCATCGCTCCCAGCAGGAACATTAGTACGAGCCAAGGGTTGTTCTTGCAATAGTTAAATACCCGATTTAGACTGCTGGACAACATTTATCACCTCTTCAACAATATAATCTAAATATTGGATGATGGAAAGTCCGATACGCAAAACCCACAAAAAAACGGCCCCTTCAACATTGAAGGGGCCGCAGGATGGATTTCTCGGATACGGGCTTTAGCCCTGACTACCCATTAATGCATAACGGAGAATAATCAGGATCGCGAGTACCCACATCATCCAGTGAATGTCGTATTTCTTTTTGCCAGCCAAGTTTGAGACAGAAGCAAGAATGACATAAGTAACGATACCGAAGGAAATACCGTTAGCGATATTGTAAGTGAAAGGCATGATAACAAAAGTCAGGAACGCAGGAATCGCAACGACCATGTCCTGGAAGTCAATATTACGAAGCGATTGCGCCATCAGCACACCTACAACTATTAGAGCCGCAGCTGTAGCAGAACCAGGGATAAGCGCAGCCACAGGAGCAAGGAACAGTGCCAACAGGAAGCAGACGCCTGTAGTTACCGCGGTAAGACCTGTACGACCACCTTCAGCAACCCCGGCAGCACTCTCTACATAAGCCGTAGTTGTGGAAGTTCCGACCATGGCACCACCAGCTACTGCCACCGCATCTACGAACATTGCCTTACCTACACGCTTCTTACCTTCTTCAGGGTTGTCCATAATGCCAGCACGTTGAGCCGTACCTACAAGTGTACCAAAAGTATCAAACAACTCTACGAAAGTGAATGTCGCAATGGCGGAAATGATACCGGTATGCAGAATGCCATCCCAGTCAAATTCCATGAAGTTCAATTGAGTGAAATCAGGAACCCATGGTGTTTGCGGGTTGGACAGAGGACTGAAATCCACTGCACCCATCAGAATTCCCACTGCAGTAGTACCTAGAATACCGAACAGGATCGCGCCGCGAACATTTAGTACCATCAGGATTGCGATCAGCAGCAGGCCGATAATTGCAAGCTGGACATTGGTATTCTCCAGGCTGCCCAGATGGATAACTGTTTCAAAAGAAAGGACATCTGTGAACTTATGAGCGGCAATGTCGTTTACGGCTTCTACGCCGATCGTCATGATTCCGCTGTTCTTAAGGCCGATAATGGTAATAAACAAGCCGATACCGACGGTGATTGCATGCTTCAGGCTGTCAGGAATAGCTGTCAACAAGATCTGACGTACCTTGGTTACCGTTAGCAGGATAAAGATCAAACCGGAAATGAATACGGCGGTAAGACCCATCTGCCAAGTGAATGGATGATCCGATGTGGCGGATGACAGGATAACCGATGCGAAATAAGCATTGAGTCCCATACCAGGTGCTAATGCAACCGGGAAGTTAATGAACAACCCCATGGCAATAGTGAAAACACCTGCGGCTATCGCTGTAGCCAAAAATACAGAATACCATCCCATGTCGATCTGGCCAAAAGCGGTCAGTATGTTGGGATTTACGGACAGGATATAAGCCATTGCCATAAACGTAGTCAAGCCGGCCATAATCTCTGTACGAACGGTAGTGCCATTCTCTTTCAACTTGAAAAAGCGATTCAAATTGTTCTCCCCCTAAGGTATGTTGTGTCTGACAGCAACAAAAAGCCGGAGTCTGATAGACACCGGCCAGATAAAAAAGAGTAGGTTCCTGCATATCGCCAATCTAAGGGCGAAGACCAACAGGAGATTGTTCTCTTCTTAATCGTAGCCAGGTCATTACGGTGACCTGTAGAGACTTCCGGGCCAATTCCCGGAATTATACGAGTAAATGATGTTGTTGTGCTTTATCATTTTAGGGGGATATGACATCCCTTGTCAATGACAAAAACGAACAATAAACAGTATTTTTTTTGTATTGTTCGTAAAAACGACATTTCCCGTCAATTTCATATGGGAATCAGCAAGAAAAGCTTGTTAAACATAGCGCTACTACCACTAGGCTGCACGTTAACAATGAATCTTTACACTCTATAACGCACAAAAAAAAGACCATCTATCAGTTCCTTCGCCGATCATAGAACACCTGAACGTGCAACCCCAATCATCGCATTTAACACGATTCGGTTATCCAATACAGGACGTCACGTGTAAATAATCTATGATGTCCAACCCACGTATTACTATTTAAACAGTTTAAAAATATTCTAGTATAGACATCGAAAAATGTTAAATTTTGTAATCCTTAAAGAGTGTTATATTATAGATTAAAATGGCTAAATAAAATATAGTCGGGAGATTTTTCTCTATGAAGACAATACTGATTATCTTACTTACTCTCTTAATTGGCTCATTACAAATAGGTTTTGGATTTAAAAAGAAATCTATTTTAGCTAGAATTTTTCCAGTAGCGTTAATTGTATTCGTAATTACCTTTTTCATTGTGATCCATGAAGTTCCTTCTGTAAGAGACATAATAACTACTTTACTTGGCTTGCTAGGGTTACTTATTCTTTATGCAATCGGCAAGAGAAGAGCTAATCATTCTAAAAAATCTTCGCTCACCAAGTATTGAAAAAACACTTTTAACGTAGCAATGTTGTTATTGATCGTTCTGTTGACTTCTTTTCCGACACACTGGCGTTTCTGTATGTATTTCTTGATTTGAAGCTGCTTCACTTCCTCAGCTTCGGTGACACCTAACCCTTTATCCGCAAACCTTTCCCACCTATACAAGCGAAATATACGAAGATCAACGCACTTCTTTTCCCTACCCAAAATTTCTGGATTAAGTTTGAAATCCTCAATTAACTCTTTGATTCTCGTCATAAAAAATACTCCCTTCTATTTGCTAAACAACGCAGATAAAAGAGAGTATTTTATTCAATCTATTGTTGCTGTTGACCTATTCCCACTCAATCGTTGCAGGTGGTTTCGAAGTAATGTCATAAACGATACGGTTTACGTTCTCTACTTCGTTGACAATACGGACGGAGATTTTCTCAAGAATATCCCAAGGGATACGTGCCCAGTCTGCGGTCATGCCATCAATGGAGGTTACTGCACGAATACCTACGGTATAGGAATACGTACGAGCATCACCCATAACGCCAACACTCTTCATGTTCGGTAATGCAGTGAAGTACTGCCAAATTTCGCGGTCGAGACCGGCTTTGATAATTTCCTCACGCAGAATGTAGTCGGAGTCTTGAACGATCTTCAGTTTCTCCTCTGTCACTTCGCCCAGCACACGGATAGCAAGACCCGGGCCCGGGAACGGCTGACGCCATACGAGAGCACTTGGCATGCCCAGCTCTTCGCCCAGCTTGCGGACTTCGTCCTTGAACAGGGTGTTAAGCGGTTCGATCAAGCTGAATTTCATGTCTTCCGGTAGGCCGCCTACATTATGGTGCGATTTGATGGTTTGCGCTGTTGCCGTTCCGCTCTCCACAATATCCGTATACAACGTACCTTGTGCAAGGAAGGAGAAGTCGCCCAGCTTGGCCGATTCTTCATCGAAACAGTAAATGAATTCGTTGCCGATGATTTTACGCTTTTGCTCAGGATCATCCACACCAGCCAGCTTGCTCATGAAACGCTCTTTGGCATCGATCTTCACCACATGAATATCGAATTTACCGACGAACATCTCCATAACGCTCTCGGCTTCACCTTTGCGCAAGAGACCGTGATCAATAAACATACAGGTCAGCTGATCCCCGATAGCACGGTGAATAAGCATCGCCACTACGGAAGAATCAACACCGCCACTAAGGGCGCAAAGTACTTTTTTGTCCCCTACTTGATCCCGGATGTCTTGAATGGCTTCTTCAATAAACGATTCCATCGTCCAGTTGCCTTCGCAGCCACACACTTCATACAGGAAGTTCGAGATCATTTCGTTACCATGCTCGGAGTGACGAACCTCAGGATGGAACTGTACCGCAAAGAACTGGCGCTCGGCATTGCTCATAGCCGCAATCGGCGCGCTTTCGGTACCTGCATCAAGCTTGAAGCCTGACGGAAGCTCCACTACATGGTCTCCGTGGCTCATCCATACAGTCTGACGGTTGTCCAACCCTTTAACAAGCTGAGCACCTTCTACAAAATCAACATCGGCTTTACCGTATTCGCGTTTAGCGGAACGTTCAACCTTACCGTCAAGCTGCTGGGCCATCAGCTGCATTCCGTAACAAATGCCGAAAATTGGCAGTCCCAAGTCATAAATCGCCGGATCTACATGCGGTGCATCTTCAGCATATACGCTGCTCGGTCCACCAGAGAAAATGATCCCCTTCGGCGATAACGCCTTGATCTTCTCCACTGGTGTATTGTAAGGCAGAAGCTCACTATATACTCCCAAATCTCTGATTCTGCGCGCGATAAGTTGGTTGTATTGTCCTCCGAAATCGAGAACAACGATGATTTCATTTGGCTTGTTCATTACGTGCCTCCCTTGATTATTGGATTCATTATACTCATGGTTAATTCGCACCGTCAAGGAAAGGAGGGCATGGATTTGGCTGGATTTTGTCATGTCGATTGCTGTCAGGATCGATGAAGGCGGCAACATAAATGATGCGGTTGCGCTTCCTTTTTCAAGGGGCACCGCTTCTTGCAAGTGTATCAATGCCTGACCTTCCACTTCCTGCAGACGGTTTATGTCAGCCGGAAGGTGATCCTGAGGCATTCCCGCAGAAAGGCTTCACCTTCATTGGCGGCTGATGACGGGGCGGAAGAAGCCGCCGGGGGAGTGCGGCGGGAAGCTGATGACCCGCCGCACCCGCTGTACGCCAGGGTCTCCCACTGGCGTACGAACCGCCGGACCGCTGCGCGCAGTCCGGCATCTGCGATCGGCAGGGAGTCTGCGTACTCCCTGCCCGTGACCCCGGGCGGCGGCGGCCCATACCGCGCCGCCAGCCCGTGCCAGGCCAGAGAGGCTGCGCGAAGCTGCCTCTCCCGGCCCACAGCCCTGCTGCGCGAAGCCCACAGCAGGGCCAGGCTCCGCCGCCAGTGCCACGCGGCGGCGGGAAGCGCCAGCGCCGCGAGCTGGAGCGGCGCGGGTACCGGCCCGCCCGGCAGCGGCTGGGCGGGCAAGTTCTCCGCGTGCTGAGCAGCGGAGAGGCCGGACCCGGCCGGCGGCGCCAAGGAAGCCGCCGGAACGGCAGGCTGCGCGGTGCCAGCACCCGCGCCACCCGGCGTAGGGTCGAAGGGGACCCAGCCGACGCCTGGAAAGTATACTTCGACCCAGGCATGGGCATCGCCCTCAGTAACGGCATACCGCTGCGGCCCGGGACCTGTCACCAGTTGGCCAGGCCCATAGCCTTGCACGAAACGGGCCGGGATATCGGCACTGCGAAGCAGGACGGTCATGGCCGTTGCAAAATGAACACAATAACCGCGCTTTGCCTGGAACAGGAAGTCATCTACGAAGTCACTCCCGGACGGCGGGAGCTTCGTATCCAGAGTATAGGGATAATGACTCTGCAGATAATCCCTTACCGCCACAGCAGCATCATAGCGGCTTCCAGCGGCGGCCGTAAGCTCGGCTGCTAAAGAGGCCACCCGGGCCGGCATCTGGGATGGCAGTTCTAAATATTTGCTGCGAATCTCTTCAGGGTCAGCACGCTGCACGTTACGCAGAACAGCGTGATTGGATTCGGGTAATATAGAGAGAACCGTGTAGCCGGTGACCCGGGCGTTGCCTGCCTCATCCGGCAGACGAAAGCTGTCTCCTTCCTTATTGACAAGAATATAGCCCAGACGACTTCCGTCCTCCAGTTCCCCGGACTCCATGTCGGCAATAAACCCTGCGCTGAATACCGGAAGCCCGCCCGGGGATGGCGCAGCCAATAGAATCTGCTGCCGCAGTGTCTTACGGCCAGTCAGCCCCGAATCAGTTTCCGAAGGAGGCTGCGGAAAACCGGAAAGATTTAGCGGAGTAAAAGAGTCCGCCTCTCTGATCCAGCGGCGGCCGTCATAGTAAGCCAAACTCTCGCCGCGCCAATAAGTCCGCTCATCGCTGAAAGCCGTAAAGACCGGCTCTGTACCGGGTGTTAACGGGGCTCCCAATTCAGCAGAACTCAAACTGTAACCCGTAGTTCCCCTACCCATGGCTTCTATACTTTCCTTCATATGCCCGGCAGCCCAGTCATTTAACTTGCTGAAGGCAGAATGCAGTGGGATCTGATTCACGGAGCGTGAGCCGTAAAGCTGTTCCCCGCACCAAGCGCCTATCATCAGAACAATAGCTACGACAAAAGCTGTACTGCCCCAACGACCATAAGGAATCCTCATGTGGGTATTTCTTTCCCGTAAACGAAACAGCCCGCCCATCCCTCGCATCCATAAAATCAATCCTGCGGCCAGCATCACCTCAACGGTCGTCTCGATGCTAAAGGCAATATCCAGCAACAATAAATAAGCCATGGATACCATGCTAAAAAGCGAGGAACTCCCCCTATGTATTGCCAAATGCTGCACAGACGAGACCAGCATCCCCCAGCCTGCGGCTAGAATCAGCAATCTGCTGGCATTGCCCAAATCCGCAACATGTCCTGATAAAAGCATAACGAGATCCCTTAACAGTTCTGCCGGGTATTCTGCCAACCAGCCGGTCCCCTCTTCCCCACCAGCCAGATACGCCCAGGCCAAAGCAATACTCGCAAACTGTAGCGTCAAAAGAAGCCAACCAGGTAGCTGAAGCATGCCCCAGAAAATAAGCACAGCCGCCGTTAACATCAGAGTTGTCATCAGGCTGGCCGTTTCAGGAGTAGTTGAGACCCGGTACAGTGGAGAAAGCCACAGGACAAACAGGCCTAAAACAGGCAAAGAGAACAGTAGGCGGTACCCGAGAGGGACTTCCCCCTGCATTCCGACCTGGCTGTTCTCTATTATGTGGGGCCCTGATTCCGCTCCGGTTAAAGTCCCGGCCGTCTGAACATCGTAAGCCTGGGGCTTCCCGAAAGCCTCCCGCCCAGTGAGGGGGGGCTCCGTTCTATGCGCTCCTAATCCGCCCCCGTAACTGTGCCGGATCGCACCGGATTTTTTGTTACCATATGGTTGGTTTTCCGGCTGATTCATGGAATTCCACCTCCCCGTGTCCATAAACAGGCAGCGCACCGTCCAGGCAATATAATGTGGCACCGAGACGGCGCAGACTGTCTGAAATGCTTCCCGCAGTGGAAGACTTCTCACGACCGGCGCTGCCTCTCTGAGGAGCAGGCAGATCCCATACATAATAGAGATCCATCTTGATACCCTGCACGAGATAACGTGCAATAGCCTTGGCCGAATCCTCGTTAAGCTGTCCGGTAATCACTGCAACAGACATTCCCGGAATCCAGCTACGAGCGGCATCCTCGAGCAGCTCCGGCAAGCTTCGTCCACCGTCCGGGGCAATCTCAGTAAGCATGTCCAACACCCGAACTGGCAGCTTTCCTAGCCCCTCATGACGCGCCAGCCCTTCGGGCCAACCTCCGGTAAACAACTGCACATACGCTCCGGAGTGTTCAGCAGAGAGCAATTGTCCCGTTGCCGCTGACACCGCTTGCTCAAAGCCGGAAGGTCTCTCGCCCCTCCGTCCTCGTGCTCCAAGTGCACCATAAGGAACCTCATAGCTCACGGCACAATTGTCCAGCACAACACAAGTCATGCGCCCACGTTCCTGTTCCGGCACCCTGCTCTGCAGAACACCACGACGCGCACTGTTCTTCCAGTGTATCCGGTTCAGCGGGTCTCCCGGCGCATATTGACGGATATCGACAGCCTCCTCATTGCTGCCACGATTCCACTTCGCGGATCTGATCTGATCCGGAAGCACCCCGCCTTCCGGCGCCGACCAGCGGAAATATAATGGAGCAGGTGACACCTTGAAAGTGGCCTCCCCTACAGGCTTGCCGCTGCCCGTAAACCACCCTGGCAGATCCCCCCACACCGCTCTGCAGGCCCGCAACCGGTGAACTCCTCGGGGCAACTCGTTCAACTTATAGGTATACGAGAAGGAACGGCGAAATCCAGGAAATAGCAGTTCTTGATGGCTGACACTCCCCCAATCATCGGATATGATCATCCAAGGGAGTGGAATCCGTGAGGTGAAACTGACCTGAACTTGCACCCGGAGTGTATCTCCCGCAACAGGACGGGTTGTCGTAACCGTTCGCTCTACTTTGATCCGGCGAGGCCCGAAGAGTTGCAGTACTAACCCGCCCAGCAAGAGAAGAACGACTACGCACAAGAGGAAGAGCAGCGCTTGCCCTCCACGCCAGGCGTAGAGGACACCAATTATGCCTCCTGCTGTCAGCATTCGCAGCCATTCTCCTAGAGCACTACTACGATTTCTGAGCGTTACCGCCCTTGAGATCGGCTGTGAGCCTTCTTTTCCATGACTTTCTTGTTGAGATGAAGAGGACAATGGGATACCCTTCCTTCGGACATAGACTTGCTCTATAGCCCCTAGGCCTGTGATGCGAACCTCGGGCAAGAGCGTGTTAATATCTATTCTTTCCAGGAAAAGATCCCCTCAGACTATTATTTTCATCCTTTTTGCCGGCTCAAGCAGGAACAGGATACTGCCGTGTCAGGCAGCTTTTACCCGGCGTTCCTCCGAAGTAGCACTGATTGCCTCCAGAGGGTGGCCAGCTGTCTCCAGCAATTCTCTCAGTGGCACCCAGATGGCGCCGCCGATGATCTCCACCCTGGCAGCCCGTTTCTCCTGAGCACCTCCTGGAAGACTGACAAGCAGCTCCCCTCCAGATACATCTGCTGTCACGGTCCTGCTGTTCCAGATCACCTGACCACTGCGACTTGTCTGATCCCACCTCACCTGTCCACCAAGCCGTTCCACCACAGCCCGCAGCGGCACCATATATTGTCCATTAATGATTCTATATTCACCCGGATTCAATTTGGTCTCCAGCAGCCCTACCTCTAGTGCGAGTGTTCTGCCCGGCTGGAAAAGTGCGACATTCGGCAGGATATTGGAAGCGATCCAAGCATTGGACGGCTTCAGCCGGTCCAAGCCCGCTGCCTTGGCTGATACCCTGAACTGCACGGGCTTGACACTATCGTCCAGAACCTTAAAGGTATAGCCTGCTGCCTTGTAGCGAGCAATAATCTGGGGCAGTGCCTTGGCACTTTCCCCGTGTCCCCCGCCATCATGCAGCAGCAGTACAACCTCGGAAGACGTTAAGTCTTTGGTAGATTCCCGCAGGATTTCAGCTGCTGGTACACCTTTTCTCCGGGAATCACCGCTGTCTACCGTCCAGTCCATGACAAGATAACCCGCTTGATTCAACAATTGGAAATAGGTATCATCAAAATGACCAGACGTTCCGCCCGGGGCGCGAACAAGCCGGGGACGTTCACCTGTAATTTCACGGATAATATTCTCTGTCTGTTTAATTTGGTTCCAGAATGCGGTGAATCCGCTATATAGATTATGGTAATCATGATCATAAGAATGATTGCCGATGGCATGCCCCTGCTCCCAGATGGCATTAATCAGCTCGGGGTGGCTTTTTGCAGCGTTTCCGAGCACAAAGAAGGTTGCCTTAACCCCCTGTTTTTGCAAAATATCGAGGACCTCCCGCGTGATTTTGCTCGGACCATCGTCAAACGTAAGGTAGACCGTTTTAGCTGCTTTGGTTGCTGTGGCTGCCACTTGTTGAACTACAGCCGTCTCTGCCACTGTTGTGGGTAGCTCTAGATGTTGTATCGGAACCGCATTTAGCGTCGAATTTTCAATAGGTGTTGCTGCCAAAACAGCCGGGACAGCGGGAGTAACCGGGTCCGCTTGCACCGGAGCTGCCAGAGGATTATGCTGAGAAGAAGAGGCATCCGCATTTGTTGCCTGTAGTGGAAGGGGTCTTGCCGACCCGGACCCGGAATACGTATCTGTTCCCCAGCCTGATGTCACCAGCAATGCCATGGCCATAATGAGCAATCCGCGGAACATTATCCGGCGGCCGTTTGTATTATTGTTACCCTTCATCTTTTCTACCTCCAGCATTCTATTGGCTCTCAAAGCCGTTAGTAGATTGTATGAAGACAAGCTTTCAATTAGAATACGGCTTTTTCGCCTTTGGAGAGTGAATACCTTATGGAAGTACTGGAATGGATTCAGGAATTATTCGCCAACTACGGATACAGTGTACTGTTCTTCGGACTTTTGCTGGAATTCGTCGCGCTGCCCTTTCCAGGGGAGACCACGATGGCCTTCGCCGGATTTCTCTCCTATACGGGCAGACTGGATTTTACTTTGCTAGTCTTAATCGCTTTTCTAGGAACTACGGTCGGTATGACCATTACCTACTTCATCGGACTCAAAGCCGGACTCCCCTTCATTCAGCGATATGGCAAATGGTTTCTGTTCTCAGAAACCAAGCTGGAGAAGACGCAGCGCTGGTTCGAAAAATACGGAAGCGTCCTGATCTCAATCGGTTATTTCATCCCTGGTGTACGTCACTTTACCGGATATTTCGCCGGAATTATCGGCCTGCCCTTCCGTAAATTCGCCTTGTATGCCTACAGCGGCGCTTTGTTCTGGGTCGTGCTGTTCCTTGGCATCGGCCGAGTCTTCGGGCCACAGTGGATGGGCGTATTCCATATCTTCGAGCTATATGCAATCTGGATTATCTCTGGCATTGCAGGCTTAGTTGTCCTGATACTCATGTACCGTTATCGCAAGGGAATCGCAGCCTTCCTGCTCCGGCGCAGAGCCAAACTTAAACTTGAGACTAAAATCAAAGAGACTTCCAAGGGACGGTGATTGAACCGTCCTTTCTCTTGTTCATACGAATTTTGGCATACACAGACAAGATCAGTGCAATACATACGAAGCCCACTCCGCCCCATAATCCAAGCTGCCTTGGCCTCATGGCCTCGAGGACAAGTCCCGCACCAAACATGGACAGGCCCAGGAGTGTACTGCTCACGGCCGTGAGCCATCCGAAAATGATCGGCTGGTAGATTACAGGCGTTTCCCTCATCAATAAAGTATCGAAACAGGCACTGCCGATGCCTCCTGTGAAGGCAAGTATAATGTACAGCCCAAACACAGCCACGAAACTCTCACTAAAGCTGATTGTAATCAAGAGCATACCTTCCAGCAGTAATCCACCCAGCGCTCCCAGGAGCAGCCTCTTATTCAGCAAACGTCCAGCCAAAAAGCTAAGGCTAAGCCCGATACCGAGTGCACCATAAAAAGCACCTACTCCCAAATCTCCAGCCCCAAATTCCTGCACCGCGTATACGCTGATCAGTACATTATCCAACCCATTGACTAGTGGTACGAGCAGTTCAAAAGCAAAAATAATTTGCAAGACTACGCTACCAGCCACTAGCCCCCATATGTTGCGTGCCGACGGTGAAAATGGGGTTGATCTCGTAGAAGCTTGGGCTTCGCCATGTTCTTGAGCCTGGTCGTGTTCTTGGGAATGTTCTTGAGCTTCTTCTTGAGCTTGAGCCTGTTTCCCGTCCGAGCTACTGCCATAGCCTTGCGGAAAATGAATACCGGCAAGCATTAGCGCAGCAAGCAGAAAGGATACAGCATTCAGAATGAATGCCCACTGAGGACCGAACCATAACGAAACGACACCACCGGCAAAAGCACCCAGTATCAGCACTATGCCCATCATCAATTGCTCCATCCCGTTGACAGCCAGCAGGCGTTCCCGGTTCACCAGCAGCGGAATGGACGATTTGCGAATCGGACTATAAATGGCCTCTCCCGCAGCCAACAGGAAGCTCGCGGCGTAGATTACCCAAATTTTGTCCGGACCGTCTACCCATAAGAAGGCCAATGCCACAGGTACCCGCAGCAAATCCGTAGCAATCATGATCATTTTGCGTGGCAATCTTCCGCCGAGCATGCCCCCAAGCGGAGCCAGCAGCAGAAAAGGCAACACCCTTACCCCAAGTGATATCCCCACTGCCAGCCCCGATCCCGTCAGATGCAGCACAAGCGACAGCATCGCCACCTGACTGAAGCGGTCACCAATTCCATTAATAATTCCTGTGATGAATAATCGGGTATAACCGCGGTGGTATTTCAAAACGGCACCACCAGATTCTGAGTTCATGATGCTTCCTCATCTCTATAATTAGATTAATATCTAATTAGATATTAATCTAATACAAAGACATCACGCAATAGGTTTAACCGTTTTATTTTGTTAAAATGAAAAAAACGCATTTGCACGATTACCTCTTGAAAGTGAGATTTCTAATGAAAATAGACCGTTTACTCTCTATCGTCATCCTGCTGATTAATCGGCGCCATATTCAAGCTAAAGAGCTTGCCGACATGTTCGAAGTGTCTGTACGCACCATTTACCGTGATATTGACACGATTAATGCAGCCGGCATTCCGGTTCTTACTACTCAAGGAGCAGGCGGTGGGATCAGTCTAATGGAAGGTTACCGCCTTGACCGCAACGTGTTGACCGATCAGGAACTGGCTGATATTTTCACTGCGCTGCAAGGCGTTTCCTCCTCCGGAGGGACTGAACATACTTTGCTCATGGAGAAAATCAGCAGCGTAATTCCTCCATCTCAATCAGCTGCCTTCCGCAGCAAGACCACCCAGCTCATCGTGGATTTTTCACCACGCGGGCTAAATGGGCCTTTGGAAGAACGCTTGACGCTCCTTAAAGAAGCTCTGGAAGAAGGCGTAGCTGTCTCGTTTGAATATGCGGATGCGGAAGGTCACATCACGCTGCGCTCTGTCGAGCCTTACACCTTGGTACTGAAGGGACAGGCCTGGTATTTATACGGCATTTGCGGGTTGCGGCAGGACTTCCGCCTCTTCAAGCTGCTGCGGATGAAGTCACTGGTGAAGGAGACGCGGACCTATACAAGAGAGGACCTTCCCTTGGAGGGACTACCTTGGGGAGGGGATTGGCAGAGAGAGGGCAGCCCTGTCCCATGCGTACTGCATTTTGCTGCCGAAGGCAGGCATTTGGCAGAGGATCGCTTTGATGCTGCCGAGCTGCAGCCTGACGGCAACGGAGGGTACTTCGTAACGATCCACTATCCCGAGGACAGCTGGTTCTATGGCTTCCTGCTTGCTTTCGGCACGTCTGTCGAGGTACTTGAACCAGAGTCCATTCGGCAGAAACTCGGAAAGCTCGCAACAGAAATCGCCGCAAAGTATGCTAAGCAGGATTGATACACTAAAAGGGCTGCTCCCACCAATCCGGTGAGAACAGCCCTTTCTTTAATGCATTCAAGAAGCCTGTTACTTGGCCTCAGCTTCGACTTCTGTCTTCAGAAAATCTGCCTGCGGCGAGGTTTTCTTGATGAAGAATGACAGTACCAATGCAGCAACAGTCACCCAGGTAGCCACAATAAAGGCATGGTTAATACCGTTAATGGTTGCTTCCTGCGACAGCTTCAACATGGCGGCTTTGTCTGTCTTGGAAACCGCTCCGCTAACCAAAGCGTCGGTAATTGTGCTCTTGGTGCGATTAGTCATCAAGCTGACGAACACAGCTATTCCCATCGCGCCGCCGATCGTACGCAGGGTGTTAGACATCGCAGACCCATGAGAGTTAAGACGCTGCGGAAGCTGATTCAGACCCGCAGTGACAATCGGCATCATCAGCATAGACATCCCGAACATCCGCGCGGTATACGTCAGAATAAGGTATGTGTATGAGGTGGAATCTGTAAGATGGCCGAATTCCCAAGTCGTGATTGTAGTAATAATCAGACCAATAACCGCAAGCCATCTGGCACCGATCTTATCGAAAATAATCCCCGTAATCGGCGACATGATTCCCATCAGAATCGCACCCGGCAGCAGCAGCAGCCCGGATTCCATCGGCGTAAAGCCGCGAATCGTCTGGAGATAAATCGGCAGCAGAATCATACCGGAGTACATCGCCATTGTAATGATAATATTGATGATGGTAGTTAGTGTAAACATGTTATAGCGGAAAATTCGAAACTCCAGTAGCGGCTTGTCGATCTTCAGTTGACGCCATACAAACAACACCAGGGAAACTGCACCCAGAATGAGGCACACGATAACCGTGGTGCTGCCCCAGCCGTCTGTTCCCGCGTCACTAAAGCCGTAGAGTAAACCGCCGAAGCCGAGTGTGGACAGAATGACGCCTAATTTATCCAGCGAAGGAGAAGTGACCTTCCCAACATTCTGCATCGTCTTCGCACCCAGCAGCGTGGAGAAAATAGCCAGCGGCAAGACAATAAAGAACAGCACCCGCCAAGAGTAGTTCTGCACAACCCAACCAGACAGTGTAGGACCGACAGCCGGTGCAAAAATCATCGCTACCGCCATTAAGCCCATCGCCTTGCCGCGTTCCTCAATCGGGAAGATGCGCAGGAACACAATGTTCATCAGCGGCATCAGAATCCCTGCACCGACAGCCTGAATCAGTCTGCCGACCAATATCATCTCAAAGCCGGTGCCGACACCGCACACCAGCGTACCTATTGAAAAAAGAACCATTGCCGTAATAAACAGCTGGCGGGTCGTAAACTTCTCCACCAGATACGCGCTGACTGGTACCAGTACACCGTTAACCAGCATGAAGCCGGTTGTCAGCCACTGGGCCGTATTGGCCAGAATGTTCAAGTCCTCCATAATCTTCGGCAGCGCCACATTCATCAGCGTTTGATTGAGCAACGCAACGAATGCTCCGATCAAGAGCGCCGCGATAATCGGACCTCTGCGAATAGCTTTGCCTGCCGTAGCATTAGCAGTTATTGTACTCATAATTTCTTTTTGTCTCTCCCTTGTTCTAATATTTGCACGATTTCACCGTGTATGCGTAGCAGCTCACCTGCATCCTCGGTAGGGATGTCTGCTAGCGGCAACAGATATCTTCTCAGTGAGGCTTTGCTTTTCTCCATAATCTCACTGCCCTTGTCAGTCAGTGTCAACTGGAAGATCCGCCGATCACTCTCAGACCGCTCACGCGTCAGCAATCCAGCCTTCACCATCCGGTCCACAACTCCACTGGCCGCACTATTTCCGAGATGCAACAGCTCTGCAAGCTCAGTGATTCCAATAGAAGGATGTGCAGAGATCTTACGCAAGACCATCAGTTGGGTAGGCGTAATATCTAGTTCTTCCGCGTCTTTCCAAAGCAGCTGCTGAAAAGCATGACTGATCCGGCGAAAGGAAGAAATAATCTCATCCAGCTGCCGTCGCTGCTCGTTCTCCTCCACAGCCTTCCCCTCCAATACCTTTAAAATTAAATACTTCGCATGCGAACTATTCTACTCTTTACGTATTTTCCCGTCAACTACTTGCTGAAATTTTCTGAAATGGATGTTTGTCTACAAGAAAAAGCCGCCCACTTCACACGGACGACCAAACTAATATTCATTTTTAAATTAAAAGAGCACGACACTTGCATGTAAAATAATCCAATTTACATCTCTAGCCAAGCTGCTTCACAGTTGCTTCCACATGCCCTTTAACCCGGACCTTATTCCACGCCTCTACAACGATTCCATTCTCGTCAATCAGAAAGGTCGAACGGACGATGCCCATATATTCCTTGCCGTACATTTTTTTCAGCTGCCACACGCCATAAAGCTCACTTACGGTATGCTCCTCGTCCGAGAGCAACAAAAAAGGCAAACCGTACTTGGCAATAAATTTAGTATGCGAGGTTAAGCTATCAGTACTGATTCCCAGGACCACTGCCCCCTTGGCAGCAATCTCTTCATGAGCGTCCCTAAAGTCGCACGCTTCCTGCGTACAGGCGGTTGTCATATTTTTCGGGTAAAAATATAAAATAACCTTATGTCCCAAGTATTGGCTCAGACGAACCTGCTCCCCATTGGAGGATGGCAACGTAAAATCAGGGGCGGCTTGTCCCACTTCTATTCCAGTATTATTCATGTTTTTTCACACCTTCATTTTATTAGGATAATTATTCCGAAATTGCGCGTATTCCCAAAAGAAATTATAATGTAGAGAATGTGAATGCGAAAGGAAGAACGAGAAATGCCACCAAGAAGGAAACGGCACGCAAAGGCCGGTAAAACTAAGAAACCACTGATTTGGACTCTGGCTATAATACTTCTTCTAATCATCGGCGTTGTTGTATATTACTTCACCTCCATCGCCAATGAACTTGGCAATCTCCAAAAAGATGGCGACAATTCACCTTTCCAAAATGTGGAGACGGTTGATACCGACACGCCTGAGCCTCCTAAATGGGAGGGCACGGAGCCTGTTAATATTCTGCTCATGGGTGTGGATGCCCGTGGGGTGAAGAAAGGCGAAGTCCCCCGTTCGGACACGATGCTTGTGGCTTCTCTTGATCCGTTGAAGAAGAAGATCACTGTCTTCTCTATTCTCCGCGATACGTATGTAGCTATTCCGGATCACGGTAAGCAGCGTATCAATGCAGCGATTATTTATGGACCCAACACGGCAATGCAGACAGTGGGCGATCTGCTGGGCATCCCGATTCAATATTATGTCTATACAGACTTCCAGGGCTTTATCAAGCTGGTAGATGCGGTAGGCGGCGTGGATTACGACGTGGAGAAGGATATGGTCTACAAGACGATTGCCGACGGACCCGAATACGATATCGATCTCAAAAAGGGGTTCCAGCATCTGGACGGCAATATGGCCCTGCAGTATGTCCGCTTCCGTCATGATGCCACCTCCGATTTCACCCGGACGGAACGTCAGCGTGCCTTCCTGAAGGTCGTAGCCGACAAACTGAAAAGCACCACCACACTCTTCAAGCTACCTTCCATCCTGTCAGATGTTAGTCCGTATATCGACACCAATCTGACACTGACCGACATGGCGAAGCTGGCGAGTGTAGGCTACGATAGCAGTATTGGCGGCAGTGAGCAAATCCCGCCGATGAACCTGCTCAAGGAAGATGAGACCAGTAATGGATCGGCCGTCATTGGAATCAGCAGCACTAGCAAGCTCAAGAAATTTGTACAGGATACACTGAATGGTCCTGAGCCCTCTCCTTCACCGGAGGCTGGCACGAGTAGCAGTGCTCCCGCAACCCCATAGTTCCATAATGGGCACGGAAGACTATACAATAACCCCCAAGGCATGATCACAGACGGGCGAACAGCGGACATAAACGCTGCTCGCCCGTTCCCTTGCCTATGGAAGACGAAAGGATGATTATTCATGAACCGTTCCACATCAGAGCAACTTTATCAGGAAGCCCTTCAGCATATCGTAGGAGGCGTCAATAGTCCCTCCCGTTCCTTCAAAGCCGTCGGCGGAGGTGCCCCTGTATTCATGAAGCGGGCCAGCGGCGCGTATTTCTGGGATGAGGACAATAACCGCTACATAGATTATCTGGCTGCTTACGGTCCTATTATCACCGGACATGCCCATCCTCACATTACAGCAGCCATCACTCAAGCTGCCGAGAACGGCATCCTTTACGGCACACCAACCCATCTGGAAATCAAGCTTGCTAAAATGCTTAAGGACGCCATCCCTTCGATGGACAAAGTGCGGTTCGTCAATTCCGGCACCGAAGCCGTCATGACCACGATTCGCGTGGCTCGCGCCTATACGAAGCGCAATAAGATCATCAAGTTCGCCGGCTGCTATCACGGCCATTCCGATCTGGTGCTCGTTGCCGCCGGTTCCGGTCCTTCCACACTAGGTATCCCAGACAGTGCCGGCATTCCCGTCAGTCTGGCGCAAGAAGTCATTACCGTTCCGTTCAATGACCTGGACGGACTGCGCGAGGCACTTGCCACCTGGGGCGACGATGTGGCCGCTGTTATGGTCGAACCGATTGTCGGCAATTTCGGTATGGTAATGCCGAAGCCAGGCTTCCTGGAAGGACTGTGCAAGCAGGCTCGTGACAATGGCTCGCTTGTCATCTACGATGAGGTAATCACGGCTTTCCGCTTCCATTACGGCTCCACTCAAACCTATGCCGGTCTCGATAACCATGAAGACATCACACCTGACTTGACGGCGCTCGGCAAAATCATCGGCGGCGGCCTGCCGATCGGTGCTTACGGTGGGCGCAAGCATGTCATGGAGCAGGTAGCTCCACTCGGTCCTGCTTACCAAGCAGGGACGATGGCGGGGAATCCGGCTTCCATCTCTGCCGGTATTGCCTGTCTTGAGGTGTTAAGCGCAGAAGGCGTCTATGAAGAAATGGAGCGTCTTGCAATTACTCTGACCGAAGGGCTTCAGGCCTCGGCAGACCGTCATGGTATTCCACTGACGATCAACCGTATCCGCGGAGCATTCTCTACTCATTTTTGCAATCACCAGGTCACTGATTACGAAGAGGCACAGGATACGGACGGAGAAATGTTCGCCAGCTTCTTCCGGCACATGCTGAACCGTGGCATCAATCTGGCACCGTCCAAGTATGAGGCGTGGTTCCTGACCACCGCGCATACCGATGACGATATCGCTGCCACCCTGGAAGCTGCTGAGGCCTCCTTTGCCGCCATGGCGGCGGGTGACCTGTAAAAAGCTGAATCAATTTGTGAAGCTCACAGTTATATCATCAAAAGCCGCTGGGGACATATCGTTCCCCAGCGGCTTTTTCGGATCAAATAGTACCTTACATTCCCCAGCCCGTCTGCTACCTTATCATCCTCCAGGTTGATTAGACGGAGGGATAAAAATCCACCTGACGGTTCAAATTGATTTCCTTGATTTTATTTTCCAAAAACATAGCCTCCGGCACCAATGAGAACTCAATCCCGTTCAATTCCTTCGGCAGCGCAGGGATGACTACAAACTGGAGCTGGGCATGGGTCCCGCCACCTCTACTTCCATGTCTTTGTACTGTATACTCCCGCTCACCGATAATAGCCAAGGTCAGGTTAGGCTGGAGCTGCACATTTCCGGACTCTTTTTGACGATATTTAATCTCAACCGTAACAACGCTATAGCTTTCATACTGCATTGCATGGGTCAAGCTATAATCACAGTGATCTTGTGATGTTTTTTGCAAAATTGGCAGCACACCCACCACTTCTTCCTCTTCCGGCCAGAAGATGGGCTGTACCCTATCATTCAACCCGCTCAGAATCATCGCAACCTGCTCCAATTCCAGTCCGAACTGCTTGGCGAAGACTTGCATCTGCTCGGGAGCCGGTACGGCTCTCTTCCCCCCAGCGAATTCCCTCCGCTGTTGCACCAGTCCCAGAATGTGCTCATCTATTGCTCTAACTTCCTCATTATAATGACTCGGAATCGTCCGAAATTCACCCCAGCCCATTGTTCCCATTATTACAGCCTCCTCGTCTCAGTTGTAATAATGACAGTATAACATATAAACACCCAACATTTGGAATATTATTCACCTCAAAAAATGGCCTTCAACCCCTGAAAGAGAGGACGAAAGCCATTCTTTTTACGCGTTTTTGTCAAAAAGAAGCCTGCATGTCACCTACTCATACAAACTGTGGATCTCCACACCCTGCGGAAGCTTGAACGGGTTCTCTTTGTTAATCCGGTCATAGAACATGAGGCCATCCAGATGATCTATCTCATGCTGAATGACGATTGCGTGATAACCTTTGTAGCGAACAACGATCTCTTTGCCGCTGGCATCATAACCCTTGACCTTCACAGACTCATATCTCGGTACAAAGCCATGTACTGGACGATCTACCGACAAGCAGCCCTCACTCTCGGGCAAATACACCATCGCCATGGAGTGGCTGATGATCTTGGGATTCACCCAGGTCTGCTCAACCATGCGCCCTTTCTCATCAGTGGCAAGCATGACGAACATCCGCTTGGACAATCCAATCTGATTGGCTGAAAGCCCCACACCAGGACGCAGTTTGTATTTAGCCGCAAGTTCTGGATTCTGGCTGTTCTTCAGGAACTGCATCATACATTGCAGCGCCTCACGATCAGCTTCCTGTAAGGGAATCTCCACCGGCTGGGTCACCTCACGAAGTACCGGATCTCCTTCCCGAACAATATCGTCCATCCGAATGATATAGTCAGCAGTAAATTTTGAATTAGACAACAATTTCATCCACCTTTGCCTTACGGGTTTGATTTATATATATAAGTACTGTATGCATCCTTACGGATTTATGAAAGCCGTCCGCAGCTTGCTGCTGTAATTCACGTCAAATCCAAGTCCAGTAGCTAACGCGCCCAGTGGAAGATAGGTTTTGTCTTCCTTGCCAACCTTCTGCAGAAAAGCAGGGGTATCAATTGCTACATCCTGACCGTTAACCTTAATCGTCTTCGCTCCAATCGTAACGACAACCGTTCTGTCACCGTATTGAATCGTTGCACTTGATGTTTTATTATCCCATTTGCCGGATGCGCCTACAGCATTCAGAATATCCTTCAGCGCCAGGAAGTTCTGACCGTTCTTAAGTATAGGCTTGTTGGGAGTATTCAATTCCACACCCTTCACAACAATATTCATAGGAGCAACTGTCGCAGCCGTAGCGACTGCCGTTGGTGTGCGGTATGCACCCCACTGCAGTTCTGCGAACACTGTAGCGATCTTCTCATATCCTAGCTGTGTCGGGTGAAAATCCGGTGTCTTGCCACTGATAATATAGGTTAATGAGAACTCTGCTCCGGCAAATTGCTCGGCAACATGAGCGACCAACACCGGTGCGCTGCCTTGGCTGAATGTACCTGCCACAGCCTCAGCGGCAGATGTGAGGCGATCTGCTGCATTCATCAGCTTTGTGTAAGACTGGCCAACGGCAATCTTGGGCGCTGGCTGATATTGATCAGCAAGTAGAATCTTGGCCCCCGGATTGACCACCCGGATATTCTCCAGAATGACCTTCAGATTAGCACTATAATCAGCCAGCTTCTGATCGAGCTGTGTCTCAAAGTCCGCATCTGTCAGATCTTTGACCTTCAAGAACAAGCTGCTTAAGTCATTCCCGCCGATTGTAATCGTGATAAGATTCGCTGCCGCGAGTTCCTTGGCCGCTTGCGGGATCTCCGCTGCGAAGGCAGCGATTCTGGGATCAGGAAGACCTTGCTGAATTGCATCCGGTGTAGTGGCCGTTCCGGTTTTGAGCGCCTCTGTATAGTGACTCAAGCCCGAAGTAGTCAATCCGAGGATTCCGTAATTGGCGAGCTCGCTCCGGCCATGGTACCAGCCCTGCTCCAGCAATCTCTCCGCATATCCATAAGGCTTCGCGTTCAGGTCTGTCATTCCCGGCTCATATCCAGCCGTTATGGAATCTCCCAGTGCCACGATGCGGAAGGTCTCCGGTCCTTTTCCTTGCGCTGCAGCTGCCTCTCCTGCAGCTTGCACTGACCCGGGGACACCTATCCATAGCGATAACAGCAGTAGACTGCTCATACTAGCCGCTGTTATCTTCTTCCAAACTTTCAGCATCGTATTCCTCCCCATTTCGTTCTGACTCTATTCTACCATCCCGGATACCCATGCAAAAGAGCGGTCCTCCGTTAAACGAAGAACCGCTCTTTTGTAAGAAGATAGCTATTCTATTGCTGTTCCTTATCGGAATTTGGACTCTCACTTTTAGCGGAGTCATTCGCTGGACCAGATGGCTCTCCAGCACGCTCCATATACTTATCATAACGGTCATCCAATTCTTGGCCGATCTTGCGATAACGCCTTGTCTCCTCCACGATGGGGTCCAGTGTCGTCTGGATACGAATCTCATACTTGGGCGAGATTTGCCGAAGCTCCTTAGCAGAGCGGTCGGTCTGCTCCATCTCGCCATCTTCCAGCAGCTCACTCAGCTTGCGTTCCAAATCATCGTTGCCGCTCATGGTCATAATGGATTCCTCCCTATGGCTGATATCCTGTAGCTTCCCCAGCTTTCAGCGAAGCAATCAGCGCATCATGAATACGGCCATTGCTCGCCACAACATGGCGGGTGCCAATATCATAAGCACTTCCACGAGTATCTGTGACCTTGCCACCAGATTCCAATACAAGCAGAACACCGGCCGCACAATCCCAAGGGTTAAGCCCCACTTCCCAGTAAGCGTCGACTCTGCCAGCTGCCACGTAGGCAAGATGCAGCGCCGCTGAGCCACCGGCGCGTATGCCCCTGATCTGCGGCAGCAGCTGCTGCAGACCGGCCATGTTCGCTGGCTGCGCAAACTCTCGATCCGGCGGGAAGCCCATGGCTAGCAAGCTGCCGGCCAGTTCATTTTCCGTCGAAACAGAAGCACGAATACCGTGTATATATGCACCCTTACCTTTTTCAGCGACAAACATTTCATCACGGGTCGGATCATAAATAACACCAACGGTCAATTCTCCCCGAACGACGAGTGCAATCGACACACAGTAAAAAGGAAAGCCGTGGACAAAGTTAGTGGTTCCGTCCACTGGATCCACAATCCACAAATATTCATGCTCACGCGCTTCTTCAAGAGCGGCAGCTGCGGCGGCGGCACCCGGCTCTACCCCTTCCTCGCCAAGGATGGCATGGTCAGGATAATGAGTCAGGATCAGCCTGCGGATCATCTGCTCTACGCCCTTATCCACTTCTGTAACCAGATCCTGCGCAGAGGTTTTGGTGCCAAGCTCTTTTACCTGACCCTGTCTGCTTTTGATCCATTCCCCTGCCTTAGCGGCAGCATTAATGGCTACGGCCGTGTGTCCCTTGCTGGTTACGACATAGGGTTCCCGTTCATTTCGGCTATTAGGATTTATAGGGTTCATCATTTCACTCCGCTTTCTTGAACATAATCGTCATTTCCGGGCCGGAGCCCTTGCAAAAAAATACAGATAACGGCAAGGGATTTCCCGGGCATTTGGTTTTATCCAACGTACCCTATTTCCGGAGACTTATCAAGTCATGGGCAGGCCTCTGTTCCGGCTATATCACGCGGTTTATCACTGTTTATGGTTCAATATTAACGCTGGCCCCGTCTAATACAGTTATTCTATGGTCAGCCTTCGCGGCTTCCTTCATTGCTTCCATCAGTCCAAAAAGCGCACCGTCCTTCAGCTTGGCCTCAATCATCACATCTACGGCAGGCGTATCCTCTGCAATTCGCTGCAGGAAAGCCAGCAGTGGCACAGGCTCTACCCCGTCGGCATGACTGCGGGGATCAGAGGGGCTGCGAGGACTCGACACATGAATTTTTGGCGGCAAATGCTCCCCTGGAAGTACATCCTTCAAAGCAAGTGGTGTCTGCCACGTCTTCAGAATTTCAGGCCACAGCTCCCACGGAAGTTCCCCTTCATTGTTCACCCACTGATGATGAATATCCAGCACCATCGGAAGTCCGAGATGCTGGCAGACTGCCAGTGTCTCCGGGGCATTGAAGGTCTTGTCGTCATTCTCCAGCGTGACACGTTCTTGTAGTTCCAAGGGAAGCTCCCGGAAATGATCTTCAAACCGCGCTGCCGACGTAGGCTTGTCCCCATAGGCTCCGCCGATGTGGATGTTGTTCTTGGCCGTTGCCGGCAGCCCCATCGCACGCAGCATATCAGTATGATGCTGGAGATCCCGGATGGAATTCACCAGCACCTCTGGCCGCGGCGTACTGAGTACCGTGAAATGATCGGGGTGAAACGATACCCTCATGCCGTGTCTTTTCACATAATCGCCCACTTCAGCGAAATCATCCGCGAGCGCCGCCAGCGGCTTCCAGTCCTGGAGATCGGGATGCGTTGCCAGCGGGACCAGCTTCGAGGTCATCCGGTATACTTTGATATCGGAGCCAGTGTTATGTTTCAGCAGACGCAACGTGTTGTGCAAATTCGTTCGAGTGAGGCTCTCCAAGCGGGCAAGTGCCGCTTCGCGATCTTCCAGCTTTTTGAATGAAGCCATCGTCATCGTCTTGGAAGGTGAACAATCGGGAATAACCGTAGACATCGCCACATAACCAAACCTTACAATCATTTCTCTTCCCCGAAAAACATCTCATAAGCTAGAGCAGTCTGCACCCTTGATTCTTCCTCATTCAGTTTGCGGATGAGATCCATCTCCACTGCTGTTACCTCATGTCCCTGAAAATTGATCTCGGCGATGGACGCTGAAATTTTGACGATCGCTACAGCAACATTCTCTGGAGTGTAGGCGATGACCTTTTGCCCGGTCGGATAGACGCGAAATCCTTGCTTTACCATCTTAGTGCGGCCGTACTCCAGCAGCTCATACAATTCCTGTTCGCTTTTGAATTTGCATACCGAATTGAACTCTGATTGAAAGCCCATCCTTCTCTCTCCTCTCTGGCCGGGATGATCCCGCCTGACGCCTTGTCATAGTGTATTATTCGTTGTCGTATTTCAGGTTTTGCTTGAAATTGTAGCGTTCCAGCGCCAGCTCGATCATACGGTCCAGCAACGCTCTATAGGATACGCCAGTCTCACGCCACAGTAGTGGATACATACTGTAAGGAGTGAAGCCTGGCATCGTGTTCACTTCATTAATCATAATTTTGCCGTCAGATCTGCGCACGAAGAAGTCCGCCCGCGTAATGCCACTTCCTTCAATAGCCTTGAAAGCCACCAGCGCCGATTCTCTTAGCCGGTCTGCAATATCGGGTTCAACCGGAGCCGGAATCAGCATTTGTGACTTGCCGTCAATGTATTTGGCCGCGTAATCATAATATTCACCAGAGGAAACAATTTCACCCGGAACGGAGGCTTCAGGCTCTTCGTTACCCAGCACACCAACCTCGAGCTCACGTGCATCCACGAATTCTTCAATAATGACCTTCGTATCATATCGGAAAGCATACTCGACAGCCTTAACCAGACTTTCTTGGTCTTCTGCTTTGGAAATGCCCACGCTGGACCCCAGGTTGGCCGGCTTAACGAACACAGGGTAGCCAAGTTTATCCTCCACATTCACGATCAGCTCATGACTTCTGTGTTTCCACGAGCTAGCGTTAAAGTAGCAGTACTCACACTGATCCAGTCCGGCTTCAGCGAACAGCTTCTTCATTACGACCTTATCCATACCCGCCGCCGAGGCCAAAACTCCAGCCCCGATATAAGGAATGTTCGCAATTTCGAACAAGCCTTGAATGGTACCATCTTCTCCATAAGTGCCGTGCAGCATCGGGAACATCACATCAACCGCTGACACCTCACTGGAAAGACCGCTGAATATGGCATTCATCGCAGTTCCTGAATCAGAAGACGCCTCAGCAAGCTTAAGCTGCTCAATCTGTGCGAATGGCGCTGTCAGCGTCTCGCCCACCTTCCACAATCCCTGCTTCGTAATATAAAAAGGCAGAATCTCGTATTTATCGTAATCAAAAGCATTCATGACTGCAAAAGCCGTCTGCAGCGACACCTCATGCTCACCAGATTTGCCGCCGTATACCAGACCTACGGTCAATTTTGCGTTCCCCATACTCCAATAACCTCTTTCCGAATTATAAATAGTCATTAATATGAAAAAAACGGTAGGCCGTCTTGTCGGTCCACGCATAGGAATCGCGATAATCCCAATATCTGTGGCGGCTGCTGACCGTACGTGCATTTACCAGCGGCATGCCGCCTGCATCAAGCGCGGTGACGAACGTGCTGTGCTGGTAATGGCCGTCGCCATCCCAATCGTAGAAGATGACATCTCCCGGCTGAAGCTGCTCTGCCCGCTCTACTGCTTCAGCACGCAGACCGCTGCTGCGGCTGGCACTCAAATAACGTTGCAGGCTGTCCGACACAGCCCAGCTGAAGCTCCACCACTCCTGGCTTCCATTGTAACCTTTGTACCACCAGCCCGTTTCTCTTTTACCAGTATAGTTGAAAGGCGCTCCCCCTGCAAAGAGACATTGGGAGACATAATTGGTGCAATCCACTTCGAAGTTGGTGTATTCCGGGTTCCCTTCTTTCCACCAACGATCGGCGTATGCTACAGCTGCCTCGCGGTTGTAACGGATCTCTTTGGAGCCGGAATTTCCCCCTAATATATTCTTGTTCAGAAGCGGCTGCGAGGGCTGTGGGGCAGGCAGAACCTCTCCCCATTTGGAGACTCTCCCGTCCGCTTCAGGTTCAATGTAGCGTTTGGCACTCCTCTCTGGAATTCTCCGCTCCACTGCGGCAATTTCCCAGCTCCCGCCCTGAACAAAAATCAAGCGTTCCGATTCTACTGCATCTTCACGATGCCTCATTCCGCCCTTTTCATAATAAAGCGCACGATGCAGAACTACCTCTGCAATAACCTCACTAGGAGATTGATGTACAACATTTAATGTCTTGACTCCCGTCTCTCCACGCAGCGGCGTGATGCCTCTGCTGGCATACCACTCCCCCAGCCTGCGGGAGCGCTCTCCCTGCTGTATCCGAAAGCGCGGATCTCTCACCACAGAAAAACGCGGCACGACCCCCGGTTCCACCCTGTCTTTGTTCAATTGATCCACATATTCATACAGACTTCGTTTCCAATCCTGCTCCATTCTACTCCCGCCCCTTCTCCCCTGTTTAGCTGCTGTCCTATGTATATGAAGGAAAGTGCGCTGCTATACAGATGCAATCCATTTTGGACATGATTACAGGGTGGAGAAAACGGGCGGTATTCCCATCAAAAAGGAGCAAAAAAAACTTTACTCCCCTCCTTGTAAACGTTATACTTAAAGAAGATGCAATATATGAAATGGAGTTTCAACAGATGAAACAAGGAGGCGCATTTATGCCAAGCAAGGATCATTTTTCGCTAGCCCGTACCCTGGAGTCGGGTGGCAAAACGTATCGCTACTACGACCTTAATTCCCTTGAACAACAAGGACTGGGCGCCATTTCCTCCCTGCCCTTTTCCATCAAAGTATTGCTTGAGGCTGCAGTTCGTCAATTCGATGGACGGGCGATCACGGAAGAGCATGTAAAGCAGCTGGCCGGCTGGGCTGGCGGTATTGACCGAAACAAAGAAATTCCTTTTATCCCTGCTCGGATCGTACTGCAGGACTTCACCGGTGTGCCGGTAGTCGTAGACCTGGCAGCCATGCGGGATACAGTTAAAAAAGCCGGCGGCGATCCTAAGAAGATCAATCCGCTCGTACCGGTAGACCTGGTTATTGACCACTCTGTCATGGTCGATGCCTTCGGTACGTCCGATGCCCTGGAATACAATATGAACGTTGAATTCGAGCGTAATGAAGAGCGCTATCGCTTCCTGCGCTGGGCACAGACAGCCTTCAACAATTTCCGTGCGGTTCCGCCTGCAACGGGTATTGTCCACCAGGTGAATCTGGAGTATCTGGCTTCTGTCGCCGCTACGAAGACCCAAGATGGCGAAACCGTAGTTTATCCGGACTCTCTTGTAGGAACAGACTCCCACACTACCATGATCAATGGTCTTGGCGTAGTCGGCTGGGGCGTCGGCGGTATCGAGGCCGAAGCAGGTATGCTGGGCCAACCGCTTTATTTTGTTACACCAGATGTTGTGGGCTTTAAGCTTACCGGTAGCCTCGTAGAAGGCGCTACTGCTACTGACCTGGCTTTGACCGTAACTGAGATGCTGCGTAAAAAAGGCGTAGTCGGCAAATTCGTAGAATTCTACGGCCCTGGCCTGGCAAACATCAGTCTCGCAGACCGTGCTACGGTAGCTAACATGGCTCCTGAGTATGGCGCAACGATCGGTTTCTTCCCTGTCGATGAAGAGACTCTGGCTTACCTCCGCAGCACCGGCCGTCCTGACGACCTGGTGTCACTGGTAGAATCCTACTACAAAGCACAAGGCATGTTCCGCACCGCAGAAACACCAGACCCGCAGTTCAGCGATGTTATCGAATTGGATCTGGCTTCGGTTGTACCAAGCTTGGCGGGACCAAAACGTCCGCAGGACCGTGTGGAACTTACGAATATGAAAGAAAGCTTTGAAGGCATTATCCGCACACCTGTAAATAAGGGTGGATATGGCCTCAGCGACGAGAAAATCAATCAAGTTGTTGAAATAGAGCACAAGAACGGCTCGACTAGCAAGCTGCGCACCGGTGCAGTTGTAATTGCAGCAATCACGAGCTGTACGAACACCTCCAACCCAAGCGTTATGCTGGGTGCCGGACTCTTGGCGAAGAAAGCTGTAGAACGCGGTCTGACTAAGCCGGGATACGTTAAGAGCAGCTTGACCCCAGGCTCACTGGTAGTTACAGAGTACCTGGAGAAAGCAGATCTGCTGAAACCGCTGGAATCTCTCGGCTTCTACGTAGCTGGATATGGCTGTGCTACTTGTATCGGTAACTCTGGCCCGCTGCCAGATGAAGTCAGCGAAGCGATTAACGACAACGACATGACGGTAGCTGCTGTAATTTCGGGTAACCGGAACTTTGAAGGCCGTGTCCATGCGCAGGTCAAAGCCAACTATCTGGCTTCCCCGCCGCTGGTTGTTGCTTACGCGCTGGCAGGTACTGTTGACATTGATCTGCAGAATGAGCCGCTCGGATATGATCCACAAGGCGAGCCTGTTTTCCTGAAGGATATCTGGCCTACTTCCGCGGAAATCAAAGAAGCGATCGGCCTCTCCTTGAGCCCGGAAATGTTCCGTCGTAAATACGAAAATGTATTTACCGCGAATGAACGTTGGAATTCAATTCCAGTTCCTGAAGGCGAACTGTATGAGTGGGACGACAACTCCACCTACATCCAGAACCCGCCATTCTTCGAGAATCTGGCCGATGGCCTTGGTGATATCGATAATATTAACAACGCACGTGTACTGGCGCTGCTGGGTGACTCTGTTACAACAGACCATATCTCTCCAGCAGGTAACATCTCTACGAACGGTCCAGCAGGCGAGTATCTGCGCGATCACGGCGTAGAGCGTGCAGACTTCAACTCCTACGGCTCACGCCGTGGTAACCATGAAGTGATGATGCGCGGTACCTTCGCCAACATTCGTATCCGTAACGCTGTGGCTCCGGGCACAGAGGGCGGGGTAACCACCTTCCTTCCAAGCGAAGAAGTCATGTCTATCTATGACGCTTCCATGCTGTATCAGTCCGCAGGACAGAATCTCGTTGTTATCGCCGGAAAAGAGTACGGCACAGGCAGCTCCCGCGACTGGGCCGCTAAAGGAACCCTGCTCCTGGGCGTCAAAGCCGTCATCGCCGAGAGCTTTGAGCGGATTCACCGCAGCAACCTGGTCGGCATGGGCGTTCTGCCACTGCAATTCAAAGAAGGCCATAGCTGGAGCAGCCTAGGCCTGACCGGACGCGAGACCTTCAACATTAACGGTCTAGACAACAATGTGCTGCCTAGCCAAGAATTGACCGTCACGGCTACCCGCGAAGACGGAACCCACTTCGAGTTCCCTGTCATCGCACGTCTCGACAGTACCGTTGATATCGACTACTACCGCAATGGCGGTATTCTGCAAACTGTACTCCGCCAGATGCTGGCCGATGCTACAACTCCAGATAACGCCCTTCCGGTTGAATAACCTGAAATTTTAACAAGAGGATGCCCTCAGTGCCATAGGCGCTGAGGGCATCCTTTTTTTGCATGGTTGGACGTAAAGAGATGGGGGTTGGGTGGGGTTGGGGGTGGGGCTCCGTCGTTCGTAGTTAATGGATCTTGGTTAGTGGACCGTGCTCGTGGCTCCGTGATTATGTGCTTATGTGATTCCATAGTTCGTGGATTGTGGCTAGTGGACCGTAGCTCGTGGTTCCGTAATTCATGGATCATGGTTAGTGGACTGTAGCTCGTGGTTCGAAAATAACGACATTTCTGAACTTAATTAAGAACACATATAAAAAGGATCGCAGTGTAATTAACGGCATTTTTGTACCTTAAATCCTCTGTAGCTAAGGGTTAGTGGAGATTAAGTGCAATATTGTACCTTAAATCTTCCAGAATACCCTGCTCAGCGTGCTTTTCCCGAAAATAAGATACAATAATGCCCTTATTTGCTTTATTTCCCTATATTAAAGAAAAATAAGGTACAAAAATGCTGTTAGTTGGGGAGATGGCCCCTCTTTTTCAATGTTAGATGATTGGTAAAGGGGAAATTCACCAATTCTTGTGGTTGAAATCTGTCAACAGTCTATGTTCCGGTGCTGGCTTTCCTATGGAAAGCTTTCAGGGCGAACGCTTTGCTCCTACAGTTCCAAACTTCCCCGTTCGCTTATCTTCGTTTTTGGTTAATTTCTTTTGTTCGGCTTGTATACTTTCTGCTTTCTGCTTTCTGCTTTCTGTTTTCCAAGCCGAAGGTAGTTGCTCATAAGAGAGAAAAAAGGTTGTTCCAAAACACTTGGAACAACCTTTTCATGCCCTGCCGCGGTGCAACAAGGCTGGCCGAACTTGAAGTGCTGGCCGTGCCTATACGGGCAGCGTGCCAGCTTCACGCTGCCAGCCGCCTCCGAGGGCGCGGCTAGCAGCGCAGGGCTTGATGCTGCCGCCGTGCTTACGGCAGCATCAAGCCCATCTCAGCCGCCGTCTCATGGAGGACGGCGGCATACGCCAGCAGCGTCTCCTGGGAGAGACGGCTGACTGGCCCGGACACGGACAGCGCGGCTACGACAGTGCCGCTGCGTCCCACCACTGGCACGGCTACGGCCGCCGCGCCAGGCTCGCGCTCCTCGAAGCTCGTCGCGTAGCCCAGCTTCATAATGTCCTGGAGCTGATGCTTATAGGCATCGCGCTCCACATAGTCGGGCCAGCCGGGGCCCTCCAGCAACGACTGCAGCACCTCCGGCGGCGCATAAGCCGCCAGCACCTTACTGGAAGCTCCGACCGACAGAGGCAGTCGAGCACCAATCTGCGCCACCCGGCGGATAGCCTGCTGGCTTTGTACAGCCTGAATGCGCACACGCTCCAGTCCATCGCGCAGGTACAAGCTGACGGTCTCGCCCAGCCGGTCTCGCAACCGCTCCATAGCCGGCAGCAACAGAGCTGCCGACTCATCGTAAGCTGGCAGATGTGTCGACAGCTCCCAGACTCGAATGCCTAGACGGTACTTCTCCGTCGCCGCATTGCGAGTCAGGAAGCCTTTTTCCTCCAACGTTGTTAACAGCCGATGCACCGTACTTTTATGTAGACCAATCTGCCCGGCAATCTCCGTCAACCCGAGCTCGTTGTCCTTCGTGAAACACAACAATATATCAAGCGCCCGTTCTACAGCGCGTACCGTCAGTTTGCGGTCCTCCACCCTGATCTCCCCTTTTGTTTCATCAAATGAAACTCGGTTACATTATTAAATATAATCAATTCTATCTTAGAGCAAATCCCTGCGGAAATCCAGCACATTCGGCACACGGAAAAGGCTGGGCTCCACTTTACAGTTGCATTACAAAACCGTTGATTTCATTGACTTTGATAAGTCATGATCATACGATATATATAAGTAGAAAGACGCTAATACGTAAGACTTTTCACACTTGTATCTGTCAAAAAGATTAGGAGGGTGACCATCATGGATTTGGCTACAACTCGCACCGGCACGCCGGTCTCCCGCCAACCTATAGAACGCAAGCCTGATACGCCGCCGCCATTGTCCCTGGGCATGATTCGCTTCAAGCATATCATTGTAGCATTGCTGCTTTCGGTATTCTTCTTTTTCGTGTTCTGCTTCATCTCTCTGCATGGCTATATTGCCTGGGTGTTGTCCAATCCAACAGTTGCCCCCCTCTATTCCAACCCTTCAATTGCCAAGGGTCTCAAGTATGAGGATGTGACCTTCCCGGCATTGGACGGCAGTCGCACTATGCAAGGCTGGTACATTCCCGCTGAAGGATCTACGAAGACTATCGTATTTAGCCATGGATATGGCGCTAATCGCGAGGAATCCTGGGTACCGATGTATGATCTTGCGCATTACGCCCATCGCCTGAATTTTAATGTCGTGATGTTCGATTATGGTTTTGCTTCACAGATCAATAAGGATATCGCTACAGGTGGCAAAAAAGAATCCCAGCAGCTGCTAGGTGCCATCCAGTTCGCTAAGGAGAAAGGCGCACAGCAGATTGTCGTCTGGGGCTTCTCCATGGGTGCTGGAACCGCGCTTCAGGCTGGACTGGTCACGAAGGATGTCGATGCCATGATTCTCGACAGCACCTTCCTGCTGGAACCGGACACGCTGTACCATAATATCAAACAGAACATCGATCTACCTCGTCAGCCCTCTCTGGAAATTATGGAGCTGCTGTTCCCGTTGCTTAACGGAACTGGGCTGAATCAGATTCCATACGCCAAGGTAAAATCAGAGGATTATCCATTCCCGATCCTGTTCCTGCACGGAACCAAGGATGACAAGGCACCGTATCCAATTGCCGAGGAGCTTGCAGCGAACCAGAGCAACCCTTACTCTGAATCCTGGATTGTAGAGGGCAGCCATCATGAACTGTTATTCCGGGAGCATCCGCGCGAATATTTGCGCCGGGTCTCTGCATTCCTGGGTAATGTACAGCTGGCAGAAACGAAGGAAATCGAGCAGTCCACCGCAGTAAAACCTTAGTCACTATCATAGATCAGATTATTTCCAGCATTAAGCAGGTGTCTGCTTCATAGCATTAATATTTCATAGTATATTTTAGTCATGATATAAATTTTCTGTAATTCATCTATAATTGCACACAAGTCTCCTTCCGGATATGCAGAAATGCACCGGTAGGAGACTTTTCTTTTCTGTGAGGCTAGCCATAAATCACTCGTATTATTATAGAACCACCATTTTAAAGGATACTCAAATTCTGAGGTTCAAGAAAAGTAGATCAATTCAAATCAGTTCAAATTAGTTCAGATTAATTTACATTAATTCAGACCACCTGTCTCTAACCATTCCTCTACCTTCTCCTCTATGTTCTTCTCTAAGTTCTTCTCTAAGTTCTTCTCTAAGACTCTGTTATCCGCTCTTCTCTAGACTGTTCTTTAAGCTTTTTCTAACCCATTTTCTAAAATCCCCTGTTTGCTTCCTTAATATTTTTGCCGCCTCACCAAGCTCATAAGCCACCTGTTCTGCTCATATAAATGTATTTGTGAAGTCATATCACGGGAGGTTTGAACAGGTAATGCTATATGTATACGGACCGATGCTGCCAGTACGCATTCTGGAAGAAATCGTATTTTGGAAGACTCAGGAGAAGGAGCATACCGAGGTTATCAAGGCCATCGTTCCCAAGCTGGAACAGCCCTATGTGAAACTGCTGGATGAATGGGCTGTCGTCTTCGGTGCTACTGAGGAAGCTGCTAGACATCTGCTTGAGTCTGCTCTTTCTGCCCCGGCTCATGGGGATCAATGGGCCCTAATCAACGAGACTGAACAGCTACTGCGTGTGGCCAGCGCACAATCTACCGAATTTATAAGACAGCTATATGCCATCATGGAGGGCAGTGCTGCAATCAAAGCCGTGCCGCTGGCAACCATCGTCCTGCTGCATATCATCCGCGAATCGGAATACTTCCTGGCGGTCCTGCAGACATTGAATACCCCAGGGCAGCTAGGGGGACTGATGCGCGAGTATTCGCTGAGCGGCTTGGCAGATCCGGAGGAGCGATCTGCAGAACAGGATTATGTGGCGGAAAGTGACTATACAGCAGAACAAAGTGGATATGCGTTGAACGACTCAGCAGACGCGAACGAATGGCCAAGAGAGCAGGCTTTTTCAGCGGAAAGTGACTATATAGCAGGACAAAGCGGATATACGCTGAACGGCTCGCCAGATTCGGTGGAACGGTCAACACAGCAGCATTATTCAGCCGAAAATAACTACGCTGCAGAACAAAGCGGATATGCGCTGAACGGCTCGCCAGATTCGGTGGAACGGTCAACACAGCAGCATTATTCAGCGGAACAAAGCTATTTTGCAGAACAAGATCATCCGTATTTGCTACAAGAGTCCCGCGAACTATCTGCTGTTCCGATTGGCGGCCACCGTCTGCCTCCCCTCCCTTATGCATACAACGCACTGGAGCCCTATATTGATGAGAAAACGATGCGCATTCACCACGACAAGCACCATCAAAGCTACGTGGATGGCCTGAACAATGCCGAAATCAAGCTAGCTGAAGCCCGCAAAAGCGGTAATTTCGACTTGGTGAAGCATTGGGAACGGGAGCTTGCCTTTAACGGGGCCGGACACTACCTGCACACCATCTTTTGGAACGAAATGTCTCCACAGGGCGGCGGGCGTCCAACCGGACCATTACTGGATGCCATTGAACAAAGCTTTGGTAGCTACGACAGCTTCAAGCAGCAGTTCAGTGAAGCAGCGAACAAGGTAGAAGGTGGTGGATGGGCGATTCTGGTATGGAGTCCGCGTAGCCACAGACTGGAGATTTTAACCGCTGAGAAGCACCAAAACCTGTCCCAATGGGATGTCATTCCGCTGCTCGCTCTGGACGTATGGGAGCATGCATACTATCTGAAGCACCAAAATAAGCGTGACGACTATATCAAGGATTGGTGGAACGTGGTGAACTGGCCTTACGTATCCGAGCGCTACAATGCCGCTAGCAAGCTGGCTTGGAAGCCTTATTAAGAAATAAAGGTGGTTGCGTCCTAAACTGTTTTGGAGAGCGAGATATCCATGTTCAATTCAAATCTGCTAGATTTCTTAACATGAAGCTTCACTCTCACCGATGGCGTAAAATAAGTTATGCACCAAGATTTGGAGCCTACTACAGGGTATAGGAATAACAGGGATAGCTCCTGTTATTTTGATTCAATCCCCTTCTTTTCTAAAGATAACTGGAAAAACTCCTGTTAATCCCCTCATAATTAGGGTGTTATGAATAAAAAGAGGTTTTTAACGGGAGAAATTCCAGTTATGAATGGGAAAAAAGGCGAAATCAAATAATTAACGGTATATTTTCCCGCTATTCATACCCCGCATAACCTTGAATGACGGCTCGGGGAGGCAAGCCCCCTGGTTTAGGCTGCTCCGCGTTCGCTCGCCGCTACTGACGGAATCACTATTGGACTGCGGTTGCTGTTACTCCTCAATTTCTTAGAAGTTAATGCATCTCTATCACTGAATTATAAATGATCGGCTACGGAGGATTACGCAAGATAGCTCAGCAGCCCCAAAAGCCCAAACCGCCCCAGCAACACGTTAGATTTTCAAGTTCATAGTATATAGCAAGAAAATGCGTGCCTTTAAGCCCCCTACTGCTACCTTGGCATCCACTGACACCACCTTCACCACCTAGATAGTACGTACCTCTAGGCACGCCAGCGATCAAAAAAGGACCTGCCTGCCATCAAAATGGCTGGTAGGTCCTTTTTTGCTGTATTATTCCTTGATCAAAGCCAGAAACTCAGCACGGGCTGCGGCATCCTCACGGAAGGTTCCCCGTGTTGCCATCGTTACCGTCTTGCTTCCCGGCTTCTTCACGCCGCGGGCACACATGCACAAGTGTTCACCCTCCACCACGACCATCACGCCGTGGGGATTTAGCACCTCGGTCATAATGTCCGCGATCTGTGCTGTAATGCGTTCCTGCACCTGCAAGCGGCGGCTGACGGCTTCAACGAGCCGGGCCAGCTTGCTAAGTCCTGCTATTCTCCCGCTCGGCACATATCCGATATGCACTTTACCGAAGAAAGGGGCCATGTGATGCTCACACTGGCTGTAGTAGACGATATCTTTGACGATGACGAGCTCTTCATGTGACTCGTCAAAGCTAACGCCGAGCGCCTCACGGGGATCCACTGAGTATCCGCCGAAGATCTCCTCATACATCCGTGTAACACGCGCCGGGGTTTCCAGCAAACCCTCACGGGCCGTATCTTCCCCGATTAATTCCAATATTTTTTCAACGTGATACTCTATTTGCTCACGGTGTTTCGATACATTGCTGTTTACGTAGTCCTTGATGCCCCCCATGCACAACCTCTCCCTTCCGCACCCGCGCGAAAATCTATCTATACCGGACTACGGTTATCTGCCCTTGCGATTTCCGCCTCTGCCAGGAGCAGGACGTCCCGCCTGCGGGTTATTGCCCTTCATCATCTGCTGAGCCCGCTGCATTTGCTTGCTGTTCAGATTGTACCCCATTTGTTTGGCTACCTTTTGCAACATTTCCGGATCATTCTGCATCGTTGTCATTTGTCTGCGCAGATAGTATACACCGATGAAGAATCCACCGATCAGACCTACGACTAACGTAATAATTGGTAATGCAACACTCATCCCAAGTCCACCTCTATTGCTTTTGTCTACGCCACTAGGCACGCGAGTATATCATAGCATTTCAACAAGTGGACAGCAATTGGAAAAATTCATATTTCCGTCTCATTATTCGCGCTGCTCCTGCCCGCTCTGCAACTTCTCCCGGGCCCGGCCCAGCATCTCAAGCACCGTCTCATGCTGCTCAGTCTCCAGCGCCTGATTCACAGCCGCCAGCGCCTCTTCCCCGCCAATGCGCGACAGCGCCCAGGCGGCGGTTCCGCGCATCTCCGGCCGCGGCTCCCGCAGCAGAATCTCACACAGCTTAGGAACAGCTGCGGTCTCCTTGAAGTTCCCGAGCGCGATGATCGCGTTGCGCTGCATCGGCTTCTTGCCCCGCCACGCCGCTGAGCTACTGCCGAATTTCTCCTTGAACTCTCTGTTGCTGAGATCCAGAATCGGCATGAGCAGCGGTTTAACGACCTCAGGATCGGGCTGGAGCTGCGGACGGTGGTTCCAGTTCTTGCCGCGGTTTTTCGGACAGACGATCTGGCACGTATCACAGCCGTACAGCCGGTTTCCAATCTTGGTCATGTAGTCATCGCTCAGGAAGCCCTTGGTTTGTGTCAGAAAAGAAATGCAGGCCTGTGCGTTGAGCTGACCAGGGCCAACAAGCGCTCCAGTAGGACAAGCATCAATACATTTTGTGCATTCCCCGCACCCTTCCTGTACCGGTTCATCTGGAGGGAATGGAATATTCGTGACCATCTCTCCAAGAAAAATCCACGATCCCCACTTCGGCGAGATAATCGAGCAGTTTTTCCCGCTGAAGCCGATTCCGGCGCGCTCCGCCACCGCGCGATCCACCAGCACACCGGTATCGACCATGCTGTCCATCACAGCATCCGGTACCCGCTCGCGGATGAACTCTTCGAGATTCGCCAGCGCTTCTCGCAGCACATGGTGGTAATCTTGTCCCCAAGAGGCGCGGGCCAGAATGCCCCGGCGGGCACCTGGCTCCGACTTTGGCGGATTCTCCATTTTAGAAGGATACGCAACTGAAATGGAAATAATCGATTCCGGCTTATCGCCGGATTGCAGGGCCGGAATCGTTCTTTTATCGAGATCAGGCTCTTCGAACCCGGACTCGAAACCCTTCTCCCGGTGCTGCTGAAGTATATTTTTCAAGTAGAGAAAAGGCTCTGCGGTGGTGAACCCCACATCGTCAATTCCAAGTGATGACGCGGCCTCCTTGATCTCTGCCTTAAGCTCTTCCCACTTGGAGGGCGGTGGGGCATATGAGGTTTCCGGCATTTTGTGCATATCCGCATCCTCCTTTGATCTATTTTTAAAAAGGGAGCTGCTGTCCCCAATTATCGACAAAGTCCTTGGTACCAGGGTCCGGCAACATTCGTAATCATTCGCGCCTTCAGACCATTATAACAATAGAAAAGCATATCTCCCAGTCCTTTGCAAAGGACCCTCGAAGATATGCTTCAGTATAATGAAACAACTATCGTTCTCTATTCTAGGAAAATGTTTCCGCTTACGTAGTAGCCGAAATCAAGCCGATTAACCGACAATACTCAGCTTCCGTACGGATTTGAAGATTTGATTCTCACCATAGCCCATAGCTTCATACAATGGCAACGCAAACGAATTATGCTCGTCTACAGCTACAAAAATACCGCTGACTTTGCGTGCCTGAAACCGGTGCTCCATAGCCGTTACCAAACTTCTGCCGACTCCTCTACGGCGATAATCGGGATGTACAGCTATACGGAAATAACAGCCGTGATTCTTCTCGATCGTGCCAATAAGAGCGCCCACAATCTCTCCTTCGTCTTCAGCAACTACAATGAGATCGGAATCCCATGAAAGCTGTCTGGAGAAAGGCTCAATGGTGTTCTCAAAACACTCATCCGATAGCGCGGTCTGCAGCAGTTCAGTTACTGGGCTTACGTCGCTTAATTGAAAGGAACGAACGTGCATTCTTTAAAATCTCCCTTTTCTATGGCTTATGATTTTACAAAAAGAAGGAGTTCCCATAACAGTGTGGAGACGAAAAAAGCAACAAAAACCGAGGAATACCTGCTTTTAAATCTATTAAAGCACATATTTCTCGCTATATCATCACTTTTCTTTTGAAAGCGCTTGATTTGAAGCGTTTACAAAGTATTAGTTTACATTACTTCTTTATTAAGGAAATAAATCATGAATAAAGAGCGCATCACTGCGGAATCCTATTCCTTTGACACAGCGTTTACAATTGAAAAATGGGATGTTCAAACGCGGATACTTTGTAAACATTTTTGTTTATTTAGTATTGCATTATTGTTCCAGATGCTGTTTAATGATAGTAGTTAGACGGGTACATATCCCCATAGGTTATATTGGGATAACCTATAAAAAAACAACTAATATCAGGAGGGATTTTTCCATGGCATTTCAATTACCGGCACTTCCTTACGCGAACAACGCACTCGAACCACACATCGACGCTTTGACGATGGAGATTCACCACGACCGGCACCATAACACTTATGTGACGAACCTGAACGCCGCACTGGAAAAGGCACCTGAACTGGAAGGCAAAAGCATCGAAGAGCTTCTGACCGACCTGAACGCTATTCCTGAAGGCATCCGTACTGCTGTTCGCAACAATGGCGGCGGACATGCTAACCATACTTTGTTCTGGGAAGTTATCGGACCAAACGGCGGCGGCGCACCAACTGGCGCACTAGCTTCCGCAATCGACAGCGAGCTTGGCGGTTTCGACAAGTTCAAAGAAGATTTCGCAGCAGCAGCAACTACCCGCTTCGGCAGCGGCTGGGCTTGGCTTGTTGTAAAAGACGGCAAGCTGGCAGTTACAAGTACGCCTAACCAAGACAACCCGATCAGCGAAGGTGCAACTCCAATCCTTGGTCTGGATGTATGGGAGCATGCTTACTACCTGAACTACCAAAACAAACGCCCAGATTACATCAAAGCGTTCTGGAACGTAGTAAACTGGGAAGAAGTCGGCAAACGCTACGAAAGCGCTAAGTAAGACGCTTTGACTTCGCTGCCTTTTGAACGGCAGCATCCGCTTTCTACTATAAAAACAACAAAGAAGGTATCTCCTACGGCTTCAGGGCCAGGGAGATACCTTCTTTGTGTTGATATTCGGTAATTAGTACTCTGCTATCCGCGAACACGTTCATGGCAACAGGCTGCGAATGGCAGGTCTGTTGCCTTGAGTGTTGAGTAAATAGACGGCCAAGTTGGGACGGAGCGGGCTGTCCGCAACTGAAGGACTAAACTGCTCGACCCTACTCGGTCAAGCAAAGTCGAGCATCTTTATGTCCTGCCTAATACTACTCTTGCCCAGCCTGCTCCTGCTCATCAAAATAGCTGTTCAGCAGCTTCAGGAACACATTCGGAAAAGCATAATTGGCCATGTCCGCACGGTTGATCCAGCGGACTGCCCCCCGGTCGGCGGGATCGCCGCCGTCGTCAAACGGCTCCACAGGTGCGCTGCCCTCCGGCAGCAGCGCACCACCCGCAGCGGCTGCTGCAGCTGCGGCGCCGTACACCGCCCTGCCCTCTGCGGCGAGCGGCAGGGCCTCTTCCTCCCTGCAGCGGTACACCTGCAGGGTCCAGACGATATGGCTGAACACATGTTCCGCAGCCATCCAGTGCCCTTCCGGCCGGGCAGAGATCCCGGCCGACTGCAGGGACCGGCGCAGCCGGTCCTGCGCCGCGGCCTCCGGCAGCGGCGTGCGGGGTGCGCCGCCCTCCGCAGGCGGCGCAGGCCAGTGCGGCAGCTCCCACATGCGGGCGAGAAGCCCGCTGGATGGCCGCTGCCGGATGAGCACCCGGCCCGCGTGGGCACCGCGGCCCTCCACCAGAGCCGCCAGCCGCTCTTCCGGGCGCGGCGGCTTGGCCTTGGTCTTCACGGGCAGCTCGGTCTCGCAGCCCGCGAGACGCCCGGCGCAATGTTCCATCACCGGGCAGGTAAGGCAGCGCGGGGATTTCGGGGTGCAGACCAGTGCGCCCAGCTCCATGAGCGCCTGGTTGAAGCTAGAGGCTTCTCCTTCCGGAATCAGCTCTCTGACCAGTCCCTCCATTTTCACCCGAGTGGGTCCTTTGGCAATATCATCCCGAATCAGGAAATAACGGGACAATACACGCATAACATTGCCGTCGACAGCCGGCTCCGGCCGGTTAAAGGCAATACTGAGAATAGCCCCTGCTGTATAAGGGCCCACACCCTTCAGTCCGAACACCGCATCGCGGTCGTCTGGCACCTGTCCACCATAAAGCTCTTTCACCTGCTTGGCCGCATGCTGGATATTGCGGGCACGGGAATAATAACCGAGCCCTTCCCAGCATTTCAGCACATCTTCTTCGGGCGCATCGGCTAGCGATTCCACCGTCGGAAACCGTTCAATAAAACGGTGGAAATAAGGAATCACCGTATCGACCCGCGTCTGCTGCAGCATGATCTCAGAAATCCAGATATAATACGGATTGCGGTGACGACGCCACGGCAGATCCCGTTTTTCCCTCTGATACCACTCCAGCAAATGGCGGCTGAAAAACACCTTAGCCTCCTGCTGTTGTTGCTCTTGCTGTATCATCTTCTATTCCCCTTATTCTTGTGTATTCATAGTCCTCTTATGGAGACTCCACTACCGCAAAAGCCGAGGCTAATTCACGGGTATGGGTGATCGTCAGATGTATAGTGTAGCCCGTGCCTTCCGGCAAGGCTAGTCTTGCCCAGGCCTCCGCAGATAGTGTAACCACCGGCTTGCCCAGCCCGTCCGGCAGGATCTCGATATCCTGAAAACCCACCTGACTGCCGATTCCGCAACCCAGAGCCTTAACGACAGCTTCCTTGGCTGCGAAGCGACCGGCTGCAAATTCCCCAGCCTTGCCGCCCCGCCCCTTCGCCAGAAGCCGCTCCTTCTCCGTCAAGATCCGCTGTAACAACTTCGCACCTATACCCTTTTGCATCATTGCCGTGATTCGCTCAATCTCCAGAAGATCATGTCCGATACCGTATATCAATATTTCACGCTCCTTGTAGACGTGTATCCCCGATTGCTTCATTTAATGGTATTATTAATGGTAAGAACTTCTTGTAGAACCTTTGTTGAACATATACCGATATAATAGAAGTGAACCTAATTTTACTGCCTATACTAAACCCTTCTGTATCTTAAAAGAAAATCGGGCGGAAGTCTATTCTGCACCTGTCCATTGACTATAACCGCCTTACGATAAACGCCACTCTGTATAGAAAAGAGGGACCGCCCTATGAATCGCAGCTTCGAAATTCCAGCCGGAAATGATGCCCTGCTCCGTTGCTCTCGCTTTCCTGCCCACGACACACCGAAGAGCCTCGTTATCATTATTCACGGTTACAAAGGGTTCAAGGATTGGGGAATGTTCCCCTATCTCGCCAATGCACTCAGCCGCGAGCATGAAGTCGTCACCTTCAACTTCTCACATTCAGGGATTGGAGAAGATTTGCACAATTTTACCGAGCTCGATAAATTTGCGCGCAACACCTTCAGCCGCGAGCTCAAAGACATGGAGATTCTACTCTCTTATCTGAACCAGCACCCTGATTTGGGCAGCCTTCCCGTCTTTCTCCTGGGACATAGCCGGGGCGGGGCAGACGCACTGTTATACGCGTTGGATCATCCGGAAGGAATCACAGGTGTCATCTCCTGGAATGGTGTGACCCATCCTGAGCATTTGTACTCGCCGGATCAGAAACGAGATATGCTACAGCAAGGCCGGGCTTATATCCTTAATGGCCGCACAGGCCAGCAAATGCCACTGGATGCAGTGCTTCTGGAAGATCTCAAGCAGCACGAAGAGCGGTATCATATCCTGAAGCGGATGAAGGAAGCTACTTTTCCCACTGTCTTGATTCAGGGCACACGTGATGGCGAGCATTTGCGGCGCGGTTCAGCAGAGTTGACCGAGATCCGTCCGGATATCGACTGGGTACAAATTCCGGAAGGAAATCATACCTTTGGAACCGTACATCCTTTTGCAGGAACCACCCCACAACTGGAGCAGGCTATTGCGGTCTCTGAAGCTTTTATCGACCGTACACTTGCTAACCTGCCTGGAAAATAACTATCGCTTCCCCTTGCTCTGCCGGATGGATCGCAGTTGCCCCTTTATGCTGTACGCTCCCAGCTCCAACCACAAAACGCCAAGAACCGCCGCGGACTCTGCACTGTTTCACAGAGATGCCCGCGGCGGTTCCCGAGATCAGGTATGCTTTTGCTTTATTAAATACCCGGAATGACATTACGCTTGTGCGCTGTTCTACGGTAGTAGCTCTCCAGCTTCTCTGCGACTTCAGGACGAACCTGCTTGCCTTCCAGATAATCGCTGTTATCATCATAGCTAATGCCAAGCTCCGTCTCGTCCGTCTGTCCAGGCCAAAGTCCGGCCGTAGGCGCTTTAGTGACTACTTCTTCTGGCACACCGATATAGCTGGCCACTTGCCGCACCTGACGTTTGTTCAGGGTAGAGAGAGGTGTAATATCGACAGCCCCGTCACCCCATTTGGTATAGAACCCGGTAATCGCCTCGGAAGCATGATCCGTGCCAACTACAAGCAGATTCTTCTCAAAAGAAAGTGCGTATTGCATCACCATCCGTGTTCTGGCCTTCACGTTCCCCTTACCCTGATGGGTCATATGACGGTGATCACCAAGTGCCTTCATGCCATGCTCCACTTCAAGAGCGATTTCGTTCACGGCTTCCTCGATATTAGTCTCTACTGTATGCTTCAAGTCAAAAGCCTTGGCTACAGCATAACTGTGGTCAATATCTTCCTGTTCCCCGTAAGGCTGGAATACACCAAGAGTCACATACTCTTTGCCTTCCTGCTCCGACAGCTCGTCCGTTGCCCGTTTGCACAGACCCGCGGCCACCGCGCTGTCTACTCCGCCACTAATGGCGATTAGCAGCCCTTTGGCGCCTGCTTGAAGTACGTATTTTTTTAGAAAATCGACTCGCTTCTGAACCTCTGCCTCTGCATCAATTGTTGGTTTGACACCGAGGTCGGCGATAATCTCTTCCTGCAAACTCACAAACTACACCCCGTTTCATCAGTCTGAAATGATTCCATCATCATCATATCACCATAATAATGGGATCTGAACACTTCCAAACCTATTCTGTCCCAAACATGGAGGGAACATCAAGCCCGAAAGTATGTATTTCTATTTTGAAAAATCCCGCATGCAGCCGGAATATCCGGCGCAGCGAGATTATATGGAATAGCTATGATTTTATTGGCAGAGACGGTTGAATACTTCCTTCAATTCAGCAGCAATTTCAGCTGCGGAACGGTCTTCAACAGAGTGACGCTCGATGAAGTGAACCAGTTCTCCATCCTTCATCAGTGCGATGGAAGGCGAAGACGGCGCATATGGAGCGAAATACTCACGCGCTTTGGCTGTAGCTTCCTTCTCCTGACCGGCGAATACTGTGAACAGGTGATCCGGCACAATCTCATTTTGCAACGCTTGGGCTACGCCCGGACGGCATTGGCCAGCAGCGCATCCGCATACGGAATTAACAACTACAAGCGCTGTACCCTTGGCATTTGGAAGCGCAGCTTCTACCGCTTCTGGGGTCAACAGCTCCTCGAATCCGATGCCTGTCAGATCGTCACGCATAGGCTGGATTGAATCTCTCATATATTGGCTAAAAGACATGGACATTTCTCAGCACTCTCCTTTGCACTTTAGCTGCTTGTCAGACAATATCACAACAGCACTTACTAACTTTATTATACATCCATACTCTGTGAAAGCAAGGGATGAACAAGGCCCTTCGGCACTCTTCATCTTGCAGATACTTCCTTGGTCTCTGCAATCACATACTCCGACATCTCTGCGTGCACAGCAGGAAAGGATATCGTAAACACTGTTCCCTTGCCTTCCTCCGAATCGACGGCAATCGTGCCGTTATGCCGCTCGACAATGCTAAGGCACAGCGACAGCCCAAGACCTGTCCCCTGACTTTTTGTCGTAAAAAACGGAACAAACAGCTGCTCCCGCTGGCTTTCCGAAATCCCACTCCCTGTATCTCGTATGATCAGTTCCACATGATCCTTCACGGTTCGCGTTTCCAGTGTCAATACCCCCTTGGGACCCATGGCCTCCATCCCGTTACGGCCAAGGTTGAGGATCAATTGCTTGATCTCCCGGACATTCAGATCCAGCGAAGGCAGTGAGGAACTCAGCTTCACTTCAACGCTTTGCCCACGCAGATTGGCATCTGCCCATAGCAAGGGACTGAGATCATCAATAATTTCATGCAAGAGGACATTCTCCTTGTGCGAAATACGACTCTGGGCAAGCGACAGAAAGTCATTGATGATACTGTTAGCACGGTCCAACTCCTCCATCACGATATGATAATAGGATTCTAGATCTGGTCCGCTCTTCTCCCTCATAAGCTGGAGAAAACCACGCACCACTGCCATGGGATTGCGGATTTCATGGGTGATGCCCGCTGCCATTTGACCTACCAGGGTAAGCCGTTCTACATTGTCCAGTTCACTCCGCATTTTCTCTTCCTCGGTCAAATCCTGGACGATCAGCAGGGATCCGCCGGACAGTCCCGGCATCCGGGGAGGGAGTGGGGCTATGAATATGTGATACACCTTTGCTTTATGAATGACTTTCTCACTGGAACGCTCTTTGGTCCTGATGCTGGCACGCATGCGTGTGAAAATCTCTTCGTCTACATCCTCCCTGAACAAACGACAGACAGGTTGCGACATAATATCGACTTTAGTGACATTAGGATAATGGCTGCGGATCAGTTCCAGCATATAATCGTTGATCCCCGTGATCGCTCCATTCTCATCCAGCGACATAATGCTGAGCGGCATGATGTCGGTAATCTGCTGAAGCTTCTCCGACTCCCACTGAAACTTTTCGGTGAAATCCTTCATTCGTTCTTTGAGATGAACCCTCCCCCAAGTCACTTCTACAAAATAAATGAATACCGCCCCCAGAACGATGGCAATAAACACATATAGGGTAAGAATAAGCGCTTCCATAGCATCTCCTGAATTGCCAAAGTGCCGCTCATATTTGTCTTGTCCGCCCAAAATCGGTACTAGTGCCACGAATAGCATGCTTGGGAGCAGCACCATCCAGAGCAGGCCGATTTTCTCTACGGCCGTCCCCTTCTTAAAACGGTTGGACATACCAAACAGCAACGGGTAGAGCAATACAGACGAATTCAGCAATAGCGTACTCAGACCTTCCGTCTTGGAGAAGAGAATGTTGCAGAAGAGAAATAAGAGGGACAGACAAAATCCTGAACGGAAGCTGCCGTATAATATGCCAATAAAGGCTGGTAAAATTCCTAGATTGAGATAGGTAATTCCGAATAAGGACGTGGACATTAACGAGCATAGCGTAACACTCAGCGCACATGCTATCATCAAAAAGGACTGGTTATCCAATTTGCTGTTCCTGCGTTTGCAATGGTTCTGATCCAGCCACCATTGAAAGAGAAACAAAAAGGAGCTCGCAGCCGATATTTGCAATAAAATATCCTTAACCGCACCAGTAATTGAAATCACTCCCCAAGTTGGACAAATAATCCTTCACCCTTAGATTAAAGCATACCCGCGCTTTTCTGACAATTGTAAATCGACAAATGATGTCAGGACTGTGACATCAGAGTCGAAAATGGTATGATGCCGATAGAAGAACGGTAGACACAACCTCTGCTTTGACATGTAAAGGAGTAAATTCATGCTTAACTACGATGTAATAGTGATTGGTGGCGGCTCTTCCGGGCTGATGGCCAGCGTGGCTGCAGCCGAGCACGGAGCATCCGTCCTGCTGGTTGATAAAGGCTCCAAACTGGGCCGAAAGCTTGGTATTTCAGGCGGTGGACGCTGCAACGTGACCAATATTAAGGAGAACGCTGATCTGATCGCCCATATTCCGGGTAACGGACGTTTTCTGTACAGCGCCTTCGACCATTTTAACAACCGGGATATCATCGCTTTCTTTGAAGGCCTTGGCATCCCTTTAAAAGAAGAAGACAACGGGCGAATGTTCCCCGTTTCCGATAAAGCTTCAAGCGTTGTCTCGGCACTAATCAGCAAGGTCAAGAGCCTCGGTGTACAGATCCTGACCGACAGCCCGGTTCGTGAGGTGCTATATGAGAACGGGACGGTTAAAGGCGTCCGACTGATGTCCGGCGCAGTACATCATTCTTCAGCTGTGATCGTCGCTACCGGCGGTAAGTCCGTACCCCAGACAGGTTCCACCGGGGACGGATATCCCTGGGCTATAGCAGCCGGACACACCATTACGGAGCTGTTCCCGACAGAGGTGCCGATCCTCTCACGGGAGGAATGGATCAAATCCGGTGACCTACAGGGCTTGTCCCTGCGTGATGTAAACCTGACGGTCTGGAATCCCAAAGGGAAGAAGGTTATCGCCCATCGCGGGGATATGATCTTCACCCATTTTGGTCTGTCCGGACCCATTGCCCTGCGCTGCAGCCAGTTTCTGCGCCAGGTGAAGAACAAATTCGGGGTGGATGCGGTGGAATTGTCCATCGATCTGTTCCCGGATCTTCACCCGCAGGAACTGGAATCTCAGATTCAGGACAAGCTGGAACAAGAGCCGAAAAAAGCGATCCGCAATTCCCTTAAGGGATTACTGCCTGAGCGCATGATTCCGCTGCTGCTGTCCAAAGCGGGACTGGATGGGGATATTACCGGCCACAGCCTGCCTAAGAATGGCCTGCTGTCATTGGCCTCCCTCCTGAAAAGGATGCCAATCTTGGTACATGGCACCCGTTCCATAGAGGAAGCCTTCGTGACCGGAGGCGGCGTCAATCTGAAGGAGATTGAACCCAAAACGATGGAATCCCGGGTAATGCCGGGCTTGTTCTTCTGCGGCGAAGTACTGGATATCCACGGTTATACAGGCGGCTATAATATTACTGCTGCGTTCTCAACGGGCTATACAGCCGGGAAGCATGCCGCTGAGGCCCGCAATAACTAAAGCTGGCCGACCACAAGTAGAGCTACAAGCAGCACCTCTATGGTGATAATAAGGACATGGACTAGAGAGCCTAAACTATCAAGCTTAAACTGTAGAACCTAAATTATAGGGCTGCTACCACAAAACCAGCGTAACGGAGCAATATCCGTTACGCTGGTTTTATTTTACGAGCTTTTTGATTTGCAGTTGCTCTACTTTCACTCTGTTTCTGCTTTTTGCTAATGCTTCTGCTCTTACTAATGCTTTAGCATCTCAGTTATGTTCTAGCGTCCATTCCTTCTCACGAACTGAGTCGAAAGGTGCTGAATATTCTTGCAATCATGATACCGCCCAGGCAGCCAACAGGGATGAATAGCAGCAGCCCCCACCACGCATAGAGCTGCAAGCAGATCACACCCGCACAGAATACGGAAAATGGAATGAGCAGAATAGGAACTGCCTTTGCACCGGCTCCATTCTTCTGCTCCTTGGTAAAGGGTAATATCCCTACAAAATCATCACCCGAAAATAAAGACCAGAAGGAATGCAGCCAATAGGCCATCAGCGAATTCAGCACGATAAATACCAGCCACTTCAGAATAGAGGGGACGATAAATATGGCCACTCCTGTTACCCCGGCGAACGACAGGTACAGCTTCATATGCGCCGGATTCCGTACCAGTGCTTTAACCGCAGCGGCTGCGAAGCGGCTCTCAGCCTGCTTTGATCGCAGCAGCGGCTGAGACCTGCGGAAGATCCACGGCTTGTGCCGGGTCGGGCGCGGCTTATCCACCACACCGCGCAGCAGCAAGCTCGCTATATTCATACGCTGCTTGTAATCCTCGCGCACATCGTTCATGAACGTGCCACGCAACAGGAAGCGCCGCTGGATGGCTGTAGTCGTGGCAGCCGCAAAAACTCCGGCAACCGTCAGCAGGAGACCTGGACTGTCGTACCACAGAATAGCCATCCGAAGGTAGAATCCGCAGGGAATGACAATAGCCGGAATCTGCCACAGCCATTTCCGCCACCCTTGTCGCTGTACACTGACCAGATGTCCCAGCAGCTTGACGCACCAACTCGTGACTACCGTCAGGATCAGTAGTACAACAGCTGCTGATACAGGCACATGATAACTGCGTATGATAAAGGGCAGCATGCCCAGATAAACTGCCCCTATCTTCAGTGTGGTCACACCTAGACTATACAACAGGCCGCGCCACATTATGGCGTTGACCCAACGCTGACGCTGACGAAGAAATAGCAGATCGCCCTCCTGCAGAAACAGCAGCAAGCCTCCCTTGCTAATCAATATCGCCAGTAGCGCAGGAACGAATAGATAGGGCATTGCTGTACTCCAAGCGGGAAGAGGCTCGACCCAATACCCGTAATAGATCCGCCCTCCAAGTAAGAGGCCGGGAATAATGATATAGAGCAGTACCGTCCAATCAGCAGCGGTACGAATAATCGTCCATTGCTCCCGCCAATGCGAGAGCAGCCTTCTGCGGAAGATCCGCTGTGCCGTCGGGAAAGCGTAGGCGGAACGACTTTGCCCACTCATGCCAATTCGTCGAAGCAATCAAACAACGACGCCTCCGGTAATCCGGCCTGAGCGCGGATATCCTCCAGTGTTCCGGTTGCTGCTATTTTACCGCCGGAGATCAGCACGAAATCATCGCAGATTTTCTCCGCAGTATCCAGGACATGCGTAGACATTAATACTCCCGCCCCGCGTACCCGCTCCGCTTCCAGTAGCCGCAGAAAGTCTTTCGTAGCCCTTGGGTCCAGCCCGATGAACGGCTCGTCCACGATATAAATGTCCGGCTGCACCAGGAATCCGAGCATTAGCATCATTTTCTGCTTCATCCCCTTAGAGAATCCCGCCGGCAAGTCATTGCGCACAGGCTCCATGCCGAACTGCTTTAGCAGTCTTTCCGCCGTCTCCTGAAACTGCCCGTATTCCAGTCCGTAGGCAGCAGCAGCCAAATCCAGATGCTCCCACAGTGTCAGATCCTCATAGAAAACCGGCTGCTCCGGCACGTAGGCATACGATTTGTTCGCTCCGCCGATCTCAACCTTGGACTTGGCATGCTTCAACAGGCCGAGCAGTGTCTTGATAGTTGTACTTTTACCCGCCCCGTTCGGCCCAATCAGACCCAGTAGCTGCCCACGCCGGACCTGAAAGGAAATATCGAAGATCCGGGGATCGCCTGCCTCATAACCTGCCTTTACGATGTCAACGTCCAATACAATGTCGTCTGTCTCTGTAATGTCCTTCGTTTCCCTTACCTGTGCAGCCCCGATCTCTTCCATCCTGCCCATCTCCTACATTTAGGTTATTGAAATCCTAAATCCCTCTGCAACTAAAGTTCATTTCTTAAACATATGGCTTCATAAGCTCTTGTCTGACCCGTCTGACCGCTTCAGCAAAGATTGGAGAGGAACACCCTTCCAAACGGAAATAAAGCGCGGCGAAAAAATTTTTAACATTAAAGATGATCTTATACTCTTCCTGCAGTTCTTTCGTTCTATCCCATTGCAGGAAACCGGTCAACCACTCCTCGAACACAGCCCCTTCCAGCTCTTGATGTTCCACAAGAGTCACAACCGCAGAAGTCAGACGCTCCTCCTCCATATTCGTGAAGACTGTAGCCTTGGTACATACCACATTTCGGATAGAAACTAGTAATGCAATCATATCATCGGTAGATAAGACTTGCTGAGAGATTTCTTCTATGGCATCAGCAGCATGAGCTACCGCATGAGCCCAGCCCTTGCCTGCTACATAACCCCGGTAATCTTTTTCATCATTTAGAAATTGGACCAGCTTCTCTTGGATCGTTTTGATTTCAGTTGTAGTCAGGAAGGATGAGGTCCGGTTGGCCGTCAAAATTAAAGGAAGTAATAATACAGAAAAAGAACGTGTAAACACAGAATCTGTTCCTGTCTCACCAATCTTGTAAAACATATGCTGTTCATCCCAGGCACTGTAAAGCAGAGTACGAAGCTGAACTGGCGTAAAGGTATTCTGCAATATCCATCGTTAGAAGGTAGAGTAAATCAACGTATCCCTTAATTCACTGTCTGCCGAGCCTATGTTCTCCAGCATCAGTTCCGAAATTAGCATATAGTTGTAATGCTCTGACACCCGGTAATTCTCCATTATTGTTTTCAATTCTAGTTTTAGGTTCATAGTTCCCCTGCCATTCCTTAACTTTTATTCCCATCATCTTAGACTTACGGAAATTTCCATTTAACGTTTCATGAATAAGTAAAAAAGCCTTCCCCCGCAGAACATCTGCAGAAGAAGGCCCTTCACTTCAATAATTAATCCCAGCTTGACGCAGGATTGCTTTCTATATGAATTCCGGAAGGAATTCTGCGCTCGCTTCCAGCATTTCATCGATCAGCGACCGAATCTGATCCAGCGAGAGCTCGGCGGCAGTATGCGGGTCAAGCATCGCCGCGTGGTAAATATGTTCGCGTTTGCGGGTCAAGATCGCTTCAACGGCCAGCAATTGCATATTGACATTGGTCCGGTTGAGGCCAGCGCATTGCGGCGGCAAATCCTCTACTTTGCAAGGAGTGACGCCTTGGCTATCCACCAGGCAAGGCACCTCTACAACCGCATCCTGAGGAAGATTGCCGATCAGGCCTCCAGTGTTGAGTACATTACCGGCGATTTTAAACGACACATCGGTCTCCATAGCCTCGATAATATAAGAAGCGTACTCATGAGTCCGTGAATGCGATACATCCGGGTTATTGACGAGGGAGTCCATGACCTCCTGCCAATATTCAGCCTTGCTGTCGCCCCAAGTCAGGTACCAGTCTGTCGTGATGTTGTACTGCTCAAGCAGCTCCGGCTGGCCGCTCTTGATAAAGTATGGCATGTATTCCGCACTGTGCATGCTGGATTCTGTCACATAGAAACCGAAGGATTTCATGATCTCATAACGTACCATATCATCATGCGGGGCTGGACGTTCTGCGGCACGGCGGCGAATCTCGGGATACATATCCTCACCATTACGCGTGATTTCCAGCAGCCAGGCTTGGTGGTTGATCCCTGCAATCCGGTAGCGGACATTGTCCGTAGGCAGGTCCAGTCCTTCCAGCAGTTCTTTGGCACACACCTGTACACTGTGGCACAATCCTACACTCTTGATCTTCGAACCACGCAGTACCGCTCCCGTTACGATAGCCATTGGGTTCGTATAGTTAAGGAACCAGGCGTTCGGACACAGCTCCTCCATATCCCGTGTGAATTCCAGCATAGCGTATGCAGCCCGCAGACCGCGAAGAATTCCACCCACCCCAAGCGTATCCGCAACGGTCTGCTTCAGTCCATATTTATGCGGAATCTCAAAATCACTCTTAATCGTAGGCTCATACTGCCCGACAGAAATTGCATTAATGACATAGTCGGCCCCCCGCAGCGCTTCTCTACGGTCTGTATAAGCAGTCACTTGAGCGCGTCCGCCCAGATTGCGGCTGAGGTTCTTCAGCATTTTCTCGGAATTGAACAGCTTCTCATGGTCAATATCATGCAAGGCAATTTCCGCATCAGCTAGAGCCGGCGTAGTCATACAGTCACCCAGTACATTTTTGCTAAAAATAGTGCTTCCTGCACCAATGAAGGCAATTTTGGTCATGAGGTCTTCCTCTACTTTCTGTTTATAAATTTGAGTAAAATCTGATTTTTATAAGGGAAAACTTAGTTCACTGCTTCGTTACCCCTTCACGCTTCCCATCACAATGCCCTGGCTGAAATATTTCTGCAGGAAAGGATAGACGAGCATGACAGGCAACATCGCTACAAATACTTGGGCCGCCCGCGAGGTCCGGTCTGAAATGGCTGCCCATTGGGTCAAATCAGCCACATTAATCAGGCTCATATCCCGATTGACGATAATGGTCTGCAGATACGTCTGCAGCGGATAATGTGCAGGATTGTTCATGAGGATCAGACCGTCGAACCAGGAGTTCCAATGTGTTACGATGCAAAATAGGGTTAATGTTGCAATCGCCGGAGCTGATAATGGCACAGCTATTCTCCAAAGCGACTGCCACACTCCACTACCGTCAATCCGCGCGGCTTCTTCAATCTCCGGCGGGATGTTCTTGAAAAAGTTGAGCAGTAGTATGACGTTGAAAATTGGCACTGCCGCAGGCAATATAAGTGCCCAGAACGTATCCAGGATACCTGTCGCCCGAATCGTCATATACCAGGGAATCAATCCCCCGCTGAACAGCATCGTAATAATGAAATACCATACGTAATAATTGCGGAAGCGGAATGTGCCGCGCTCCTTGGACAACGGGTAGGCGACGAGTATGGTCAGCACCATATTGACCGGGACGCCGACCAGCACTCTTTTCACCGAAACCAGAAAGGACTCTACGAATTCCGGCTTCCCGACCACAAACCGATACGAATCTAGATTGAACTCCACCGGCCACAGACTGACCTTTCCGGCATTTACCGCCGTGCTTGAACTGAACGAAATCGCCAGCACATTAATTAGCGGCAGCAGACAAGCCAGCCCAAGCAGAATCAGAAAAGTGTAATTCAGAATGAGAAAGACGCGCCGTCCAGGGCTATTATGTCTATTCACAGGTCTCCTCCTTCTTTAAAAAATCTTGTACCCGGCAAAGCGATAGGCCAGCAGATAGGAGGCTCCTATCATGATCAGTGACACAACGGATTTGAACAGTCCCACTGCAGTAGCGACACCATAATTGGCATCCTGCATCCCGATTCTGAACACCAGCGTATCAATGATGTCTCCGCTAGGGTACACTTGGGCGCTGTACAGATTGAAGATTTGGTCAAACCCCGCATTCAGCACGTTGCCAAGGCTCAGCACAGTCATCAGAATAATGATCGGGAGCATACCAGGTAGCGTCACATAAAGCGTCTGCTTCCAGCGGCCAGCCCCATCTATCGAGGCGGCTTCGTATAAAGCCGGATTAATCCCCGTCAGTGCCGCAAGGAATACGATCGTTCCATAACCGAATTCCTTCCAGGTATCCGTCAGCACCATGGTGTACGGGAACCATTTTACATCGCCCAGAAAGAACACAGGCTTGATGTGAAAGAAGCTAAGCAGGCTGTTGATTACTCCTGTTGAAGGCGACAAAATATCAATCAGAATACCGCTCAGAATGATCCAGCTCAGAAAGTGAGGGAAATAGATGATCGTCTGAATGCCCCGCTGAAACCAGCGGACCCTCACCTCGTTCAGCAGTAGCGTTACCACTACCGGTACCAAGATTCCCGCAATAATCTTCATTAACGCGATAAATACCGTGTTCCATAGCACCTGATAAATGCCAGGAATATTCAGCATGTATTCAAAGTTGCTCCAGCCCACCCAAGGCGAATGAAGAATCCCTTTGGCCGGACGATAGCGTTGAAAAGCCATCATAATCCCGGCCATCGGAATATAGCTGTAAATGAACACCAGCAGAAATCCTGGGAGAATCATCAGATGATAGGGTAGCTCTCGCCAGTTGGACCTACGTAATTTAGAGCTCGGTACTTGCGGTTTCCCGGTTTTTCCTACCGCGACTTGTTCCATTCATTCACCTCTTTTGTAATGGCGCTGCCGCCAAGAGCCTTCCAGTTCTCCGCAAAGCGGTCAAATTGATTGAGGTCTCCACCCATGACAATTTGCGTGAAGGTTTCGAGCTGCTGCTTTTGCAGGGTAGCGTTATGCTCAGTCATTCCGTCCGTAGGTGCGCCGAAGAACAGATCGTTTTGCAGCGTGTTATTCTTCGAATAACCTTCGAGTACAGAGAGCGAGCCCTTCTCACCATACATATTCAGAACACCAAAGTAATTGTTGTCACCGTCAAGCGCCTTAACCGAGCTATCGTAATATCCCTTCTCCTCCGGATTCAGCTTGGAAGGATCCTTGGTCTTCAAGGCGTCAGTGACATTTAGATAGGCATCCAGATTCTTGCGCGGGGCTTCTCCGTATAACAGGGCATAGTTGAACAATGCAGTCCCTTTCTCGGCATCCGTGTTGTAGACATCCGGCTCTGCAGTTTCACCCCATAGTTTCTCCAGTGCCAGATTCAACAGTTTGACCGCAACTTCCGGATGCTCCGCACCCTTCTTCACGACGTAGTACGAATTAATCGCAAAAGGCACCTGTGCTTTCGCCGGCTCCCCCGTCACAGACGGAAGCGGTACAGCAATCCAATCCGCTTTCGGATCGGCGATTTTGCTATCCTGAAGCCAACCGGCTCCTGTATTCCAGAAGTAACCGTACAGCATGCCGACCTTGCCTGCCACGGCATCCTGATTCACTTTGCTAGGATCCTTGGTGCCGAACTCCTTATCGAGCAAGCCATCCTTGTACATGCTCTGAAGGGCTGCCAGTGCGGTCTTGATCTCCGGCTGAATGCTGCCGTAAGCAAGCTCTCCATCCTTGTCGACCCAAATATTCGGATAAGCACCGTACCCGTTAAAGAATCCTTCTGCTGCGGCATAATAAGCCCCGGCATCCTTATCAGCGATATCCTTGTTAAGTCCAAGCCCGTACGTATCCTGCTTACCGTTCTGATCAGGATCGTTAAATGTGAAGGCTTTCGCCACAGACATCAGATCGTCCATCGTCTTCGGTACATCGAGTCCAAGATTCTTCAGCCAATCGGCCCGAATCCACAGCACATCAGCTTGACCAAGACCTGAACCCATCATCGGAAGGGCATACAGCTTATCTTGGAAGGTAGCTGATTTCAGCGCATTGCCTCCGTCCTCCGAGAGAATCTTCTGGGTAAATTCAGAAGCGGTACTGGAATAGAATGAAGTCAATTCTTCTATTTGTTCATCTTCTACCAGGCGCTTTAGCTGGGCCGCATTCACTTTCATAATATCGGGCAGCTGGTCTGATGCGATGGCGATATTCAGCTTTTGATCATATTGGGCTGTCGGCGTTGTCCAGTCATAGTTGATTTTGATCCCCAGTTCCTTTTCATAGGCACGGCTCCAAACGTTGTTCTGAAGCGACTCCCCTTCACTAAAGGTCATGCCATCCGAGATTGCGCGGACAGCTGTAACGGTAATAGCAGGATCATATTTACCCATTGGATCCATATTCCCGGCTTGCGGCTTTGACTCTTCGGGCGCATTGTTAATGCTTTTGGCTTCGTTATTATTGCCCGCACATGCCGTAGCCCCGAACATTAATGCCATCACTGTAATTCCGGTTACAAGCAGTTTTGCTTTCCCCACACGGACATCCCCTTTTTGTTTATGATAAGTACACTGTGATTATAGCAAGCGTTTACAAAAATGAGTGACAGGTTATCATTCTCGACTTGTATGAATTTTTTGTGCAATAAACGCTACACATTCCTCCTAAAAATCATCCACCTAAAAAAAGAAAAAAACCACGTAAGAGACCATGGTTTTGATGGGATGTGCAAAATATAGGCTGAAATAATAAGTTTACGAAGTAGATGTTTGTTTGAACTCACTGGGCAGCATCCCTGTCGCGTCTTTAAAAATCCGGCTGAAGTACCGCTGATCCGTAAACCCGCATTGTTCAGCAATCCAGTAAATAGGCTGGTTCGTGTAACGGAGCAGTTGCTTGGCTCGCTCAATACTGACCCATTGCATATAGGACGTGAATGACATCCGCATGACTTCTTTAAAGGATATACTAAAATAGCTCTGGCTTAAGTTCACTTCTCTGGCCAGACCGGACTGCTTCAGCGGTTCCTCCCGGTCTTCCAGGATCAGACTGATGGCACGGATAATCGATACCAGAACCTCCTCATTGTAGCCGGAAGCCCGCAGCCACTTTTGCAAGCGTTGGCGCTGGATCACTAACCGGGATACGTTGCGGTTACCTGAACCACTCTCCGGTAAAAGATCGTTCTTTTCAAATCGGGGGAATGCCTGATGGACAAAATCATACCAATTCCCGATCACCGTCTGCAGGTCAAGTCCATTATTCTTCGCTTGCATGAAATCCATTAGACGCTCAAATTCCTCATCTGGAAACACCCATGCAAGTTTGTGCATTTCTTGATCCAACATCGCCGTCGTCATCTCAGGCGCTGCTCCTGAAGCCGCTGGTTCCACCTCTGCCTGATTGACAGCAGCAGCAATCCGGCCTAGCAGAGCATTCAGGTCTTGATCCTCCAGCTGTGTTTTGACAATATAATCGATAGCGCCGAGGCGGAGTGCTTGCTGAATATAATTAAAATCCTGGTGGCAGGTTAGAATAACCGCCTTGACTGGCGAATGGATCTCATTCAGATGTTCGATGAGTTCAAGTCCCGACATCCCCGGCATCGTAATATCCGTTACCAGCAGGCGAATAGAATGGGTGTGCATGAACTCCAAAGCCTTCTCGGCACTGGCTGCTTCCCCGACAATTCGAATGCCATGCTGCTCCCAGGGAAGCATAACCCGCAAGCCTTTACGGACCAGACCTTCATCATCGACTATGAGAGCTTCAATCATTCTGTACCCTCTCCTCCCTGATCACAGTAGGCAGCTTCATTACAATAGAGGTCCCCGCATCAGGATGACTTTCCACAATCCATTCTGCAGAATCACCGTAGTAAACCTCAAGCATTTTACGTACATATCGCAGACCGATCCCTAAGCCGGACCCTTGATCAATTCGTTCTTCACTTAACATCTCCGTCAGCTTCGCCGCCGGTATCCCGGAGCCGTTATCGCACACCTCAATCATAAGCGTATCCGAATTTTCCAGCACAGCAAGCACGGTAATCTCACCCTCATCTTGATTAAAAGCATGATATAGAGCGTTTTCAACAAGGGGTTGCAGAATAAATCTCGGCACCTGTATGTCCAGAAGCTCATCCGGAACTTGAATGTCCACGTTAAATATATGGTCATAGCGTATATTTTGCAATTCAATATAATCTTTCAAGGCGGCAATTTCCGCCCTTAATTCGACTATAATATTCTGTTTGCCGAGATTATAATGCAGCACTCTTGTAAAAATCGTCACTAGCTGCGCTATGTTGGTCTGACCCTGCATACGGGCTAGCCATTGAATCGTATTCAAGGTGTTATGCAAAAAATGCGGGTTGATCTGCACCAGCAATTTCTCCACCTCGAGCTTGCCGCGCCGTTTCTCTTTTTCCTCTACGTCTGTAATCAGCTCATGTATGCGGTTTCGCATCTCTGTAATATTGTAAAGAATATGGTTAAATTCAACCAGCCCGGTATCGGTAGGAGGCTCAGCAACGCGCTGCTGCCTGAAATTCAAAATCTCATGATTTACCATACGTAGCGGCCGATAGACCATGCGCCAGACGCCCCAAGCCAGAGACACCCCAAACAAAAGCGACAAAAGCGAGAACAGAATAAACTGCGAAATCCATTTGTTGATTTCATGCTTGTAATCCTTCATAGGCACGAACTGATACAGCTTCCACCCATGTTGTCCCTTCGCTTCAAAAGCTTTATAGCCAGCGGGCAGCGGATGCGCCCCGTTAATGGCCGCTGATGAGGCTTCCGGCAAGTTGCTGAATAACAATTCGCCGCTGTCATTCATCAGTGTGTAATAGAGATGATCCCCCGGAGAACGGCCAGAGGTATCGGCAAATTGATCGCTGAAGCCGACCACCTTAATCTCAATGTATACATAGAGCGGCGGCCTCGGAGAATTCTCCAGCTTTCGCATCAATGAAAATACAAGATTGTTATCCGTTCGGGTAAGCGTGCGGTCAGGCCCATAATAGGAGAAATTACGCTGCTGAAACAACAACTTTAAGCGCTCTGGTTCAAATCCGGCAAGATCAGGTGAATTCGGAAACATCACTTTCTGACTGGAATCCGGAGAATAGAAGAACATGGCACCCAGATTGGGATTAGAGAAGTTTACATTGGCCATGGACGATGAGATATTCCTATATAGCGTAGAACGTTCATAAGGGGCCGTGCTATCCAAAAAGCGTACGACATCACGGCCAATACCGCCCTCTATGTCGAGGAGCTGGGATACCCGTTCCATTTCCTCGATTTTCCGTTCCAGCTCTTCTTTTTGCCATATCACGCTATTCTGCAAATCCTGATCGATCTTCTGCGTCTGTACGGTGTAAATCCAGCGGTAAGAAATAAAACCAATGACGACAATCGGAAAGATGGCCGCCAGTACCAGCACGAAGGCCAGCCGTCCCCGCAGCGACCGGAAATTGAAATAGGTTCGGTTTGAACGAAGCAAGACAACACTCCCTTTTTCTGCCCGCAAGCCAAGCTGATGACTCAAGTGTGTCACAAGTGAAACTTCCGTATATCCCCTCCATTATACCGTCCGATGCCTGCAGAACAACCAAAAAATCTTTGCTTCATTGCGGAAAAAGAAGCGAAAATGGACCGGTTCAAAAAATTGTTTGATTTTTAATAATTAAAAGTGTGCTCATTGTGACAAATCACATGTTCTTCTGCGTTTCTTTAACGTATTGTAAAGTTATCTCAGGATCGCTGCACAGGTGACCCTAGCAATACAGGCATTGACATCGAACCGTGCGACGCGTTCACACGATTAACTTATAGAGGGTGGAGAGACATGATACAATCTTATGAACGTGATACTCAATTAACACTGCATTTGTACCGGGTATTCGCCAAGTCTTTCAAGAGCATCAACGAGCACGCCGTTACTGGTAGCAAGATCGAAGGCTTCAATCCGACAGCCTTCGCTGTTATGGAAGTTCTGTACTATAAAGGGCCGCAGCCAATCCAGCAGATCGGGGCCAAGCTTCTGCTGCAAAGCGGCAACGTCACCTACGTCATCGACAAGCTAGAGGAGCGTGGCTATCTGCAGCGCAAGCCTTGCCCAAGTGACCGGCGGGTGATCTTTGCCGAGTTAACGGCGGAAGGCGAACGCCTGATGAACGAGATGTATCCGAAGTATTCGGAGAGACTGCATCTTGCGTTCAGCGGGCTGAGCGACGAAGAGAAGGAGCAGATGATTGTGCTGCTCAAGAAGATGGGCCTACAGGCTGAGAAACTGTCTCCACTCCCTCGCAAGTAAGGGAATTGAGCAGTATAGCTGCACTCGGCCACGATGGGATTCTCGTCAAAGTGTACTAAATAAAATGTACCTCCGAGTACAGAACAAAAGGCTCTCATCCTTCCACCGTTTGCGAAGGATGAGAGCCTTTTGCCAAGCTCTAAAGTTAGTTTTTAAGGGTACAGAACGAAGTTAGTTTTTGAAGGTATCGAAATGAAGCTATTTTTAAAGTACAGAAGACCAAGTGTGATCGTGGTGAAGTTAGGGCTTTAGGGCGCTAATGGCCATCCACTTAACCACTCTTCTTAACAACGAAAAAATGGTCCAACTCCCTAACTAAGTGCATTTTTGTACCTTATTTTTTTGAAATATAGGTAAAAAGAGAAAATAAGAGCATTATTGTAGCTTAATTTCGAAAAAAGTACGCTGAAAGGCCCATTGTGGCAGATTTAAGGTGCAATATTGCACTTATCTTTCATTAACCCTTTGTTGGGTAAGATTTAGGGTACAAAAATGCCCTTAATTACACTGTGGGAATGCGTTCTACATAGAGTTTAACATCACCGTAATGACGTTGAAACCTTCCTCCTCGGCAACTTCACGCTTAGTACGGTCTATCTCAAACAAGTTACCTAGACAAACTTCACGTTTTACACCTTACGCCTTCTTCAAAGACAGACCTTCCTCTGAAGCAGAAGGCACCCCGCTGCGGAGCCCAAAGCTGAAGATCAAGGATAAGACGGAAATCACGGCCATCACGATAAACAGTGAGTGAAGACCACCTTCAAGTGCGCCACGGAGAGTAGTCCAGGCTTCTCCTGATAGGGAGCTCCCGCCATGAGGGTTCAGTAATTGGTTAATATCGCCCCCGGCGTTCTCCCCACCCGGCTGTTTCGACAGCAGGCCGTTAATCTTCAAATTAAGCCATGAACCAAAAATCGCCACACCGACCGTCTGACCCAACGAACGGGTAAAGGTGTTCAAGGCTGTAGAAGCTCCGCGCTGTTCATGCCCTACTGAGGACTGGGCAATGATAGTGAACACGATCGAAGCAAAGCCGAAACCAACCCCGGCTACCGTCATCAGAATTAATAGCAGTGCCTGCGATGAATGCCCCGCAAGGAAGATTAACCCAACTACGCCTGCAGCTATGAAAAAGGTGCCGATGAGACCTGCCCGGCGGGCACCCGCGCGGAGAATCATTCGACCGCCTGCGAAAGAACCAAATACCCAGGCCACGGACAAAGGTGCCAGCACTACCCCGGAAATCGTTGCACTTTGGCCCTTCACACCCTGTACCCAAAGCGGGATATACGTAGAGAGCCCGATAATAAGCATACTGACCAGTACATTAGCCACTGTGGATACGGAAATGTTCCGAATCCGGAATAGCTCCAGCGGAAGCATCGGCTCAGCCACACGTCGTTCTACCATGACGAACACAAATAGCAGGATTATAGATGCCCCTAAGATGGAGAGCAGCAGCGGCGAAGACCAAGGCAGATTTTGACCGCCGACAGTAAGCCCAAAGAGCAGCGCACTCATCCCGGCGGCAAACAGCAGCACGCCTGCGACATCAATATGTGCTTTCCGGCGCACTTTTCCTTCCTTCAGATAACGCGCGATGAATACAATAGATAGCAGGCCAAAGGGCAGATTGAATACAAATACCCAGCGCCAGCTTAAATAATCGACGACATACCCGCCAAGGAGCGGGCCAATCAACGAGGATATCCCCCAGACAGAACTTAGTAGTCCTTGTTTCTTGGCTCGCTCTTCAAGGTTGTAGATATCGCCCATAATCGTAAAGGTCATCGGAATCAGCGCCCCAGCGCCAATCCCCTGAATGGCCCTGAACACAATCAGTTGTTCCATACTTTGCGAAATCCCGCATAACAACGAGCCCAGCAAAAAGACCGCGGTACCGCCGATAAAGACAGGCTTGCGGCCGAACAGGTCGCTGATTTTGCCGAAGATTGGCGTGCTGACGGCCATAGCCAGCAGATAAGCAGTGAATATCCAGCTCAGCCATTGAATGCCCTGAAAATCACCGACGATCGCCGGACCGGCCGGGCCAGTTACAGTACCCTCAATCGCAGCCAAAAAGGTAGCCAGCAGGACACCAATCAAAATAAGCCGGCGTTCTTTCTCTCCCATGTTGCTCAATTTAATCCGAACCTTCTCTCTCTAAGTAATCTCTCCGAAAGTCTTGACGGAGCAAGGCGTACAGAACGGAATCTTCATAACCTGAGGGGGTATGACGGTACTGCCGCAGCAGGCCCTCGCGTTCGAAGCCAAGCGAAGACATCAGACGTGCAGCTCTTGTGTTGACCGGATGACACAGTGCCTCAATCCGGTTCAGCCCCATCTGCCCGAACCCGTAATCCAGCAGCAGCTTTAGCGCTTCTGTCATATAACCTTGTCCCCAAAAGGCAGGCGCCAGTTCACAGCCGATCTCACCGCGGTACGCACCGTCAAATTGCCAGTAATTGAAGCCGCAGCTACCGATAAGCTGTCCGCCGGGCAACACGATGCTCCAGCGCTTGCTCTCTTCCTCCAGCGCCATTTGCAGAAGGAGCGCCACCAGTTCCTGAGTCTCCTCCACGGAGACCAGCGGTGGAGCCCCCAGCCAGCGGGCAACACTGTGATCACTCCAGATGATATGCAGTGCAGCCGCGTCATCCATCGATAACGCCCGCAGCCTCACTCGGGTTCCCACAAGCTCAGGCATATCCTCATTGTGTGACTCCACGCTCTCGCCTCCTCAACTTTACTTATTATACATCAATTTGCAGACTTCTCTTGCAGAAGAGAGGGCATATCCATGAAAATGCTGTTCTGCACACAAAAACAGCGTCTGTAATCGGGCTGCAACTAATGCCCGACTATAGACGCTTATGTTTATTTATCTTTACAGATTACCCTGTAGTCCCTGCCGCCTTGACCGGCTTAAGCACTTCCGTGCAGAGAACCCCCAGCTTGTCCTGTATAGCCTTGAATTCTTCAATGCCTGTGCCCGTGAGGCTGTAGGCATCATCATGGGCGGTCAGGAAATTCTCCTGGGTCAGCCTTTCCAGTTCCTGCTTCACTTCGCGTTCAGCCACCCGGTACCCTAGTTTCTCCAGTTCAGGCTGCATCCCCGCAATCGTTAGATCCTTCTCATGTGCAAAATAGAGCATGTGAATTCCTATGAACAAGTTCTGTACATCGGCGCGCATATTCCACTCCTTCCGGCCATGAGCCTTCGGTATTTATTAATGCATTACCCTTAGGTCTGCCAGCGGAAACATTGACCTGCCACTTTCCAGTCCATGGATACCGGATTGATCAAGTTTTCATGCTTCATCCGCTTAAGGCTTGACGTACCTTCCGGGCTGTACTATGTTGGTAGATACAGTTAAGGAATTATACTGACTCAAAGGTACAGGAAGGTGATACTTTATGTTTCAGGCTATGCCTTATGATGGAACACGCAACGAGCGATTCGAGACGGTTCTGACTCAGCTCGTGGCACTCATCAAGGACGAACCGAGCGCAATGGCCAATCTGGCCAATGCCTCAGCACTGCTTAAACACGCTCTGCCGGACACGAATTGGGCCGGTTTCTACTTATTCGATGGCAACGAGCTGGTATTGGGACCCTTCCAGGGCTTGCCCGCCTGCATCCGTATTCCACTGGGCCGCGGGGTATGCGGTACAGCTGCAACAGAGCGCCGCACACTGGTCGTGGACGATGTCCATACCTTCCCAGGGCATATCGCCTGTGACGCCGCTTCTAACAGCGAGATTGTGGTTCCACTGATCAGAGGTGGGGAACTGCTCGGCGTTCTGGATATCGACAGTCCGCTCAAGGATCGTTTTGACGACGAAGAGCGCCGTTTTCTGGAACGCTTCGCAGCGATTATCGTGGAAGCTATCTAAGTTCTATCGTCTCATTAAAAACACAACAAGAACGGCTGCCCTCTCTATAGTGAGAGGCGCAGCCGTTCTTTTGTGTATTTATCTATTGCCACTAGAGCAGCACAGGGTGGATGTTCCAAATCTCGGACGCATAACGGCTAATGGTATTATCACTGGAGAATTTGCCGGAATGACCGATGTTGATAATCGATTTCTTGATCCACTCCTTACGATTGCGGTAAGCGAGATCAATCTCGACCTGGGTCTCGACATAACTGGCAAAATCCTTGAGCACGAAGAACTCATCATTGTTATCCAGCAGCGAGTGATAGATAGTCTCAAATTCCTGAGTGTGACTACAGATTGGCCCTGGTGTAATCAACTGGTCCAGCACCTCTTTGACCCTGCCGTCACCGTTATAGACATCCCGGGCGTTATAACCGCCATGCTGGTAATAATCGAGCACCTGCTCCGCCCGCAGGCCGAACAGGAACATGTTGTTGTCGCCCACCATTTCATGCATCTCCACGTTGGCCCCGTCCATCGTACCGATCGTTAACGCACCATTCATCATGAATTTCATGTTGCCGGTGCCGGACGCTTCTTTACTTGCTGTAGAAATCTGCTCGCTGACATCCGCAGCGGGAATGATCTTCTCAGCCAGGGAAACCGAGTAATTTTCCAGGAAGAAAATCTTCACCTTGCCTTTGATATCAGGATCATTGTTGACGACATCGGCCACGGTATTAATGAGCTTGATGATCCGCTTCGCCAGATGATAGCTAGGCGCAGCCTTGGCCCCGAAGATGAAGGTACGCGGCACCATATCCATCGACGGATTATCTTTGATCTGATTGTAGAGATGGATGATATGCAAGATATTCAGCAGTTGACGTTTATAGGCATGCAGCCGCTTGACCTGAACGTCAAAGATGGAATCTGGATCTACCCATACCCCATGCTTGCTATTGATATATTCAGCCAGCCGGAGCTTGTTGCGGCGTTTGATACCAGCGATTTGCTCCTGAAAAGACGCATCCTCACAGTATTTGATCAGCCCGATCATCTCTTGCGGATGATGCTTCCAACGGGTGCCGATGGAGTCATTGATCAAGCCAGCCAATTCAGGATTAGCGTGCAGCAGCCAACGCCGGTGAGTAATTCCGTTCGTCTTATTGTTAAAACGATGCGGGTACATCTCGTTGAACAGCCGCATCTCACGCTTTTTCAAAATATCCGTGTGCAGCGCCGCCACTCCGTTCACACTGTGGCTGGCGACAATCGCCAGATGCGCCATCCGCACTTGATCGTCATGAATAATCGCCATCTGCGCGATGCGGTCCTGATCGCCAGGATAACGGCTCATCAGCTCACCACAGAAGCGGGCATTGATCTCCTCAATAATGAGGAAGATACGCGGCAGCAATTCTTTTACCATCTGCAGCGGCCACTTCTCCAATGCCTCGCTCAGAATGGTATGGTTCGTATAAGAAACCATCCGGGTCGTGATATCCCACGCCTGATCCCAGCCAAATCCCTTCTCATCCATCAGAATCCGCATCAGCTCAGGGATTACCAGCGTAGGATGTGTATCGTTTATATGCAGGGCTACTTTATTCGGCAGCTCCTCATAGGACAGACCCAGCTTCCCGAAGGTTCGCAAAATACTTTGCAGCCCTGCGCTGCACAGGAAGTATTGCTGCTTCAGCCGCAGCAGCTTGCCTTCATACTCTGTATCATCCGGGTAGAGGAACTCCGAGATGGATTCAACGGATCGTTTGTATTCCAAATATTTGTGATAATCTGTACCGCCCAACACGCCAAGCGTCCGGGACGGCTGCGTAATCGACTCCGCGCTCCAGTTACGCAGCGTGTTCACATGCCTGTGATCAGCCCCAATAATGGGAATGTCGTAAGGCACCGCCCGCACAGCCTCGTAATCTTTATGCGTAAAGACCAATTCTCCATCCTTGGCATCCGTCTCCACCCGTCCCCAGAAACGCACCTCCACGGCCTTGTCTTCACGGCGTACTTCCCATACGTTATCCTTCTGCAGCCAGTAATCAGGCAGCTCCACCTGATACCCGTCAACAATCTTCTGCTCGAACAGACCGTATTTGTATCGTATCCCGCACCCATGTCCCGCATATTGCAAGGAAGCCAGCGAGTCCAGGAAGCAAGCCGCCAGACGCCCGAGACCGCCATTGCCGAGTCCCGCATCCGCTTCCTCCTCTTCAACATCCTGAAGGGTAAAGCCAAGATCAGTCAGTCCCTCACGCACAAGCTCCAGCACACCCATATTCAACAGGTTATTGCCGAGAAGCCTGCCGATCAGAAACTCCATTGAAAAATAGTATACCTGCTTATCCTTATCAGCCTTGTACTTCTGGTTCGTATCTGCCCAGTTACTTCCAGCGCGTTCGCGGATCATGCTTCCCAAAATATTGTAGACATCGGCGTTCGAAGCTTCTGCGAGCGGTTTACCCAAATTTCCGATGAGTCTCTCGCGGAACACTTGTTTGAAGGTTTCTTTATCGTTAAACAACAGATGGTTCCTCCTAACAATGCTTTTTTAGTAAAACAACCGACAGACAACAACCGGATTACCCGGGTTCCTCCTGCTAAATCTTGCTGCTCTTGGCGATGACGAATGGACGTTTATGATCTCCGACAAGGATGCGTTCCCTGCTGAGATGGACGTCCTTATCCATAATGACATTCTCGATGACAGCATCCTCTTCAATCACACATTTCTGCATAATGACCGAGTTGATAATCCTTGCACCCTTTCGGACCTGTACTCCGCGGAAAATAATGCTATTCTCCACCGTGCCGCCGATAATGCAGCCGTTGGCCACCAGCGAGTTGCTGACATTCGCGCTCTCCAGATAACGGGTTGGCGCTTCATATTTGATCTTCGTCTGCACCGGATTCTCCCGAAACAGGCTGAAGTAATTGTCCTGCCGGAGCAATTCCAGGCTGTTCTTATAATAGCTCTCCAAAGAATTGATAACAGCATGATAACCATGGTATTCATAGGCGGCAATTTTGAGCTTGTGGCGCTGCTTCTGGATGACATCCCGGAAGAAATAACTCTCCCCATGGGCGATGCAGTATTCGACCTTCTCCAGAAACAGTTCTTTTTCCATAATAAAAATATCAAGATAGAGGTTGGGGTGGTCCTTCTCGTGGTGAATTTCGGTGACCTGTTGATCTTCATCGCATTCGATGCGCCGGCACAGATCATGCTCCGGCTGGAGATGCTCGATTTTCTTATAGACGAGCGTAACATCGGCGCCCTTGTCGAGGTGATAGCGATAGAGATCCTGAAGGTCGATCGTATTGACGTGCTGGCTGCCCGAGAACACGATGTATTTGGCGGAAGCCCGCTTGAAGAAATCGAGATTGTTGTGGTAGTGCTGGAGGTCTCCTTGTGAGGTGTCGGTCGGGTCGTTCCAGTCCGGAGGCAAAATAAACAGTCCGCCATGCTTGCGGTTCATATCCCATGACTTCCCGTCTCCCAGATGGTCCATCAGCGACCGGTATTTACGGCGGACGAATAGCCCCACACTCTCCAGATCTGCACGCATCATATTGGAGAGCACAAAGTCAATCAGGCGGTAACGGCTGGCAAAAGGCACGGCTGCGCCGCAGCGGAAATAGGTTAGCTCATTCAGCTTGTCGAGTTCATGATCCAAATTGATTACACCCATCAGTTGCTTCATCGGATTCCACCGTCCTCTACATGGTTATATGGTTTTGGCTGCAACGGAAATACGCTTTTTGCTTCTATCGTCGACCAGCAGAATTTCTTCCTCATTCTCCCGCTGGGTGCCAATCTCCATATAATCCTCAATCACCGTGTTCTCGCTGATGATTGCCTTGTGTATCCGTACATTCTTGCCGATTTTGACCTTGGGCATGATCACCGAATCCGTGATTAGACTGCCCTCACCGATCTCCACGCCGTAAAAGAGCACCGAGTGCTTAACCTCACCGGAGACGATGCAGCCCTCGTTAATAATGCTGCCGGAGACGTTAGCTCCGGGAGCTACATATTGGGCAGGTTGGTTCGGATTACGGGTAAAGATGCGCCAGCCGGGATCATTGAGATTGAGCGGCGGCTCGTCGCTGAGCAGGTCCATGTTTGCTTCCCAGAGACTGGTCACTGTGCCCACATCCCGCCAGTAGCCTTCAAACGGATACGCGTAGAGCGACTGGCCGTCCGCCAGCATCAGTGGGATGATATCCTTGCCGAAATCATGAGAGGAATCAGCGTTCTCCCCATCCTCCAGCAGATGCCGCCGAAGCACTTCCCATTTGAAAATATATACGCCCATTGAAGCAAGTGTGCTTTTGGGCTTCGCAGGCTTTTCCTCAAACTCGTAAATCTTAAAGTCATCCTCCGTGTTAAGTATGCCAAAACGGCTGGCTTCCTCCAGCGGAACGTCGATCACCGAGATCGTGCAATCGGCCCCCCGCTCCTTGTGATATTGAAGCATAGCGTTGTAGTCCATTTTATAAATATGGTCACCCGAGAGAATCAGCACGTGTTCCGGGTCAAATTGATCCACAAATTTGAGATTGCGGTAAATCGCATCCGCCGTTCCCCTGTACCAACTGCTTCCGTTCTCCCGCTCATGCGGCGGCAGCACGAATACCCCACCGTTCTTGCGGTTCAAATCCCAGTCACTGCCTACGCCAATGTATGAGTGCAGTACAAGCGGTTCATATTGCGTGAGTACCCCCACCGTGTCAATCCCCGAATTGGAGCAGTTACTCAAAGGAAAATCAATAATGCGATAGGTCCCCCCAAAATAAACAGCTGGCTTGGCAAGTGATTTGGTCAATCCCTTCAACCTTTTCCCTTGGCCTCCTGCCAATAGCATGGCTACCATTTCTTTTTTCTTCATGGAAGAGCCTCCCTTGACTTATGGGTATCAAAGCTTCTGCAGTAAATAAGGTTGAGTGATTAAGAAGTGGAATGGATAGAATGACGCCTGAAATCAAAATTCCAGAAAGAAGTGAAACGCAAAGAAATGAGTTGAGATAGGAAACTTAGACAAGGTTACAAACGGGGAAACGGGGTCGTTCTAATGACCTACCTTGACTGGAGAGGGCTCTCCATACCGGGTAAGTTATTCTTATTGTAAATTGTTCGCTAGCCGCCGTCAAAACCCTTTCTCACAGGAATGAAAAATAAGAAAATATAACCCTATTGCCTATTAAGCACATGAATCTCTTATCCTATTGATTAACCACTGCGCAGCATGTTGAAGAAAGTCGTTTTTCCAGGGCACAGCAGTGCATGCCGATCTTCAGCAAACGTTCAAAAAGTTGTGGCATAATAGGGTATCAGAACTTTGGAGGGATCGGAATGAAAGCTACCCAAGGCGTCAGGCTGCTGCTTGTTGATGATGAGCCGCATATTCTGCAGTTTCTGGAACTGGGTTTGGTCAATGAAGGTTTTGAAGTAAGAACGGCTCCCGACGGGCTGACCGCTATTGCCGAGGCCGCCGATTTCAAGCCGCATGTCGCCATTTTGGATGTCATGATGCCAGGAATGGACGGTTTCGAAGTGTGTCATTATCTCCGTTCAGAAGAGAACGATATCGCAGTGATTATGCTGACCGCCAAAGACGAGGTCGATGACCGGGTCAAAGGTCTGTCAATTGGTGCAGACGACTATATGATTAAGCCGTTCAGCTTTGAAGAGCTGCTGGCAAGAATACAAGCCCGGCTGCGCAACCAGTTCCCCGGTCTGCTGGGCGAGGTACGCCTCGGTTCCTTCCGCATTGACGGGAGAGGCAAGGAAATCCGTTTCCGCGGCGAGGTGCTGGAGCTGTCGCCCACCGAATATGAGCTGCTCCAGTATCTTGTAATGAACCATGGTCTCGTTCTTAGCAAACCCATGATTCTGGACAAGGTATGGGGCTATGATTTCGGCGGAGAGGAAAATATCGTAGAGGTGTATATCCGTTCCCTGCGCGAAAAGCTGGGCGATAAAGAACATCGTATTATCCGGACTCTGCGCGGTGCCGGCTACCGGGTGGATCTGGAATGACCGGGCCATCGCGTAAGGAGGGCAACATTGGAGTGACGGCGAGTAGACGAAATAGACTTCGCACGGTATGGGATCGTTTTGCTCCCCGCTCCCTCCGCAAACAGTTGTTGTCCATCTCGCTGCTGATCCTGTCCATGCTGCTGCTGCTCATTGGTATATTGCAATATATCCTTATGCGCAACTTCACCTATACGAACAGAGCAGAGGCTATGGAAGCTCAACTGCGGTCTGTTCCTCGTGAGTTCTTCTTTAACTTCTTAAATTATTCCTTGAGGGATGATGCAGGTACAAGCAAACCTAATGAGAATCTAGGCAGCGGCGGGAACGGTAGCCGCTTCGATAATCCGGCCGGAAGCATAGTGCCCGGCAACTTCCGCAACGGTACAGGACGGCCACTATTGCTGGACGCTCACGCGACCCTTGCCATTTACAGCTCGGATGGCACCTTCAAGGATTTTCAGCAAGATACGCTGTCTACGACGGCTGCTCCCAGATTAACCAATGAAGAATATCAGGAACTGATGAAGCGGACACCCGATCGGGCCACAGGTAAATATAAGCTGATCACCGCCGAAGACGGCAGCGAGCAGCTTGCTGTCTTCATGAATCTGGGCAGGCCGGGAAATTCAAGGCTGCTGCTGCAAATGACAGTGGAAACCGGTCCGCTGAAGGATATCATCCTCCAGCAGCTGCTCATCTTCGCTGCCTTGTCCCTGGCAGCCCTGCTCGCCGGCTTGTTCTTGTATCTGCCTGCGCTGCGAAAGACGCTCGTCCCCCTGTCCAATATGGGGGACGCCGCCCAGCGTATTGATGCCGGCAACCTGGATGTGCGGTTCCCGGTGTTTCAAGGACAGATGGAGATCGACAAGCTGTCCCAATCGTTCAACGCGATGCTTGAGCGTCTGGAGGTCTCTTTCCGCAACGAGCGGGAAGCCAAAGAGCAGATGCGGCGCTTCGCCGCTGACGCGTCTCATGAGCTGCGGACTCCCTTGACCTCCATCCACGGCTTTCTGGAGGTCCTGCTTCGCGGTGCTGCCGACAACAGCGAGCAGCTATACAGCGCCCTTAACAGCATGCACGGCGAATCGAAGCGGATCAACAAGCTGGTGGAGGACCTGCTGCTGTTGGCCCGTATGGACGGCGCACCGCAGCTGCGCCTGGCCGATCTTGAGCTCGGCGGCATTCTGAAAGAGATGACGCCAGGTCTGTTGCTGCTGGCCGGGAACCGCCGGATCAGCTTCGATATTGCCTACGGCATCCATGGTCTCTATGATGCCGACAAAATCAAACAGGTGATTCTGAACCTGTTCCACAATGCAGTGCAGCACACGGATGACCAGGAGGGCGCCATCCGCATCGCGCTGCACGCCCGGGGGCCGCGGGCGGAGCTGACCGTGAGCGACAATGGCTCCGGCATCACTGCAGAGCATCTGCCCCGCGTCTTTGACCGCTTCTACCGCAGCGATTCCTCCCGGACCCGCAAATACGGAGGGTCCGGGCTGGGCCTGTCGATCTCGAAGTCGATCGTCGAGGCCCACGGCGGGGACATCAGCGTCACCAGCATTCCTGGTGTAGAAACAGTCTTCAAGATATCCCTCCCTTGTCTGGAAGGAATAGCCAAATAGTGACTATTCAAGTTATAATAGCAAGTAACGGAGATACGCCGGAGCTTGCTATTTTTGTTGCCTGGGCAAGGTTATAGAAAGAGCTGGGAGCCACCGGTATATTTTACACACAGCTAGGATTTGTAAATATAGGCACATGCTTCGATGTAGTTTTACTGCTTTGAGGGTTCAAGGCGTTTAGGCTTCGTCAAACTTAGCATATGCTCTCGGAGCTGTTTTACTGCGCTGAAGGTTCGGGGTGATTAGGCAGGGGTTAGCACTAAAGGTTATTCATAAGAGAGGTGAATTCACAGTATGAAGAAGCTTCTATGGATATTATGTTCAACAGCGCTGGCAACTATCTTAATCACGGGATGCAATACCAATAAAGCGGAAAATGCAGCGATTCAAGCTGCTGAAACCTACAAAAATAAAGAATACAACGTAGCAGCCTCAGATAACCTGCTCTCTATCGAATCCATTGAAAAGCGGAATGAGGAAATGAAGCCCTTTTTTACAGAAAACTTTTCTGAAAAAGCAATTGCTACCCGCTATACAACCTTACCCGTAAGTGTAGCTCATACCCATCAGGCCTCGGTTACATCAGAGAATCTTAAATTCACAGTATTAGATCAGACGGATGATTGGACCGATTTAAAGTATACGGCTGACCTTGTCTTATTGGACCAAGAGAATAAGGAGAGTGTGCGGGTTCCGTTAGAAGGGATTTTGACTTTATTGCTTGTGGATGGCAAATGGCTTGTGCAAGGAGATCGGTTTGACAACGTTGCGTTTCAAAAACTGTTATAAACAAACTGTTTTTACGGTTGGGGGGCAGTTGGAGACCGGTCGAAGACTGGCTAGGGACTCGTTTGAGACTCGTTTGAGACTCGTTTGAGACTCGTTTGAGACTCGCTTGAGACTCGTTTGAGACTACTGAAGACCGGTTGAGTACTGCTTGAGACTCGTTTGAGACTACTGAAGACCGGTTGAGTACTGCTTGAGACTCGTTTGAGACTACTGAAGACCGGTTGAGTACTGCTTGAGACTGACTAGTGACTGGCTGCACTCAAGGTTTAGTCTGATTCACCGCCTATAACTGGATTTTCTCCCGCTAATTCCACCTCATACCCGAAAGCTCACTGCAATAACCGGAATTTCTCCAGTTATTATGGCCTTAAGAGGTTATATCTGCTAAATTACAGATGATTAACGGGAGAATTTCCAGCTAAATAATAAAAAACAGGATTTTCCTCCGGATTAACTGGAGAAAATCCTGTTACTGAAACGGAGATGCTCGCAGCGCAAACATTCGCTGCAAAGGCATCTCCTATTTTAGTAAAACGAACAAAGAGCAACAAAGCTCTTCTAATCCAACACCCCGGGCGAAGCTTTTCTGCATAAATACTTACATACATATACTTCCTTACCCGCTTCACTACTCGCTTCCTTCCTTAGTCCCATACTTGCTTTCTTGGTCCCTTCCTCACGCACTTCCTTCTTTCTTCACTTCTTTACTTACTGCTATCCTTCTTGACCGTTATTTGTTCAGCTGAATCTTGCGCTTCTCCGGAACCACCTGCGGCTGGCCTCCGTATACTTCTTGCACGATATACAGCGGACGTCCTTTAGTCTCGTCGTAAATGCGGCCGACATACTCTCCGAGAATGCCGAGCATGACCAGCACGAATCCGTTGAACGTCAGGGTGATGCCGATCATCGATGCCCAGCCTTTTACCACAGAATCCGTGAAAATAGCCAGATACAGCACATACATCAGGTAGAGAAAACCAGCAGCTGACAGTACCCCGCCAAGATACCCTGCTAGCTTCAGCGGCTTGTACGAGAAAGATGTGATACCGTCCAGAGAAAGTTTGATCATGCGCTTCAGCGGATATTTGGTCTCACCAGCAAGGCGTTCGTCGCGTTCATATTCAATGGCTTTTTGCCGAAAACCAACCCAGCTGACGAGCCCGCGTACAAAGCGGTTTTTCTCAGGCAGGCGCTTTAGCTGGTCACAAACTTTACGGTCGATAAGGCGGAAATCGCCCGTATCTACCGGGATTGATATATCCGTGGAATAGCGCAGTACCCGGTAAAAGAGGCTTGCCGTCCATTTTTTGAACAACGATTCCCCGCGTCGCTTCACCCGTTTGGCATATACCACTTCAAAGCCTACTTTCCACTCTTCTATCATTTCCAGAATCAGCTCAGGCGGGTCTTGAAGATCGGCGTCAATAATGACAATCGCATCGCCTTGGGCATAATCCATGCCTGCCGTGATCGCCACCTGATGCCCGAAGTTACGGGACAGGTCGATCAAGCGGACACTCTCATCCCAGTAGCTATACTCCTCGATCATCTCTGCGCAATGGTCGGTGCTGCCGTCATTGACGAAAAGAAGCTCGTACGGCTCGCCTGTTGTGCCCATTACTTTTTTGATCCGCCGGTATGTCTCCTGAATGACTGCCTCCTCGTTGAACATCGGTATGATAATGGAATAGCGTATGGTTGTACTCATGGTCGCTACCTCCTTTAAAGGGAATGATCAAGCACGCCCGGCACCTCTCGGGCCGCAGCGTGCTTGCTTGTTACGGTCAAAGTCATCCGTTATTTCAAAGTAACCTCATATAGGGTGCCGCTGTTGGCAGTTGTACCTGCTCCCTGCCAATCCGCCGCCGGAATTTCGGTTCCATTCTCGGTAATCCAGGCTGTCAGTTCACTGTTTCCACCGCGACCACCGCCCATTCCACCGCCGGAAATGAGGAAATATTTCACTTTTCCACTCTCCACCAATGCTTTCAGAGAGTCAGGCGTGTATACCTGGTCAGAAGCATTAAATCCGTTAAGAATCACTACGGACGCATTGTTGTCGATGATATAAGGTCCGGCAGTCCCATAATCCATGGCTGCGAACAAGTATTGTTCGCCGGAATTATGCTCCTCCAGATAAATCAGTAGAGCTTCGTTAACCCCTTCGCTGCCGCGCCCGCCGAAGCCGCCCCTACCGCCAGCAAAGTTGCCTGCACCTCCACCGAAGTTACCAGTGCCACCACCAAAGCTGCCCGTACTGCCACCAAAGTTAGCCCCGCCGCCTAGTGCATTTGGATCGTTGCCACTGGCATTGAGACCAGTATTCATGCGCAGACCGCCGCCCGGGCCAGTGTTGCTGTCAGGTCCCGCAGCCGGGGTCATACTGTTGGAACCATAGGCAATCGGCGTTACCGCCCAGTAGAGGGGGCCGATCAATAACACCAGCAGCCCGGCAACCGCCGTTACATGCACGAATGATTGCTCTTTACCCTTGAAAATAACGAGCAGCAGGGTCGCTGCAATGCCCGCAGCCAAAATCCCGATGGACCATCCGCTGCCGATAGTACTGTTGTAAGGGTGAAGAATATACCACTGCAAGACCACCGTGGCCAATATGGCTGCGGGGAGCAGCCAGGAACGCCAGCCGGAGCGCTCACGATACTGACTCCACAGCTGTATCCAGCCTGCACCAGCCAGCGCGGCAATCGGTGGAGCCATCATGATTAGATAATACTGGTGGAAGAACCCGGCGATGCTAAAAAAGCCCATTACCGGAACCAGCCATGCCAACCAGAATATTGCCTCTTTATGCTTCTGCGTGAAGTTTCTTCTGCGCAGACTGGCGAACAGCCCGATGCAAGCAAAAGCTACGAGTGGCAGCAGCCAGCTAGCCTGACCAGACAGGTCGGACTGGAAGAGCCGCAGCGGTCCGGGTGTACCTGTGTGGAACATTCCACCAGCACCGCCGAATCCCCCTTGACCTCCCTGGCCCCAGTCCCGTTGTCGCCCATCGGGGTTCATGCCATTCCCCGGAGGAAATCCCTGTACCCCTCCGTTCATCTGGCCACCGGTAGAACCTCCGCCTGGCTGTCCTCCCTGTCCTGCTCCTTGCCCGTCGTTTACTGCGTCTTGCCGTCCTCCCTGCCCCGCTCCTTGCCCGTCGTTGACTACGCCTTGCTGACCGTCCGCAGCACCAGTGCCCGCAGCCATGCCGCTGCTTCTGCCGCCCATGCCTCGGGCGCCATTTGTGCCCCTTCCAGCCATTCCTCCCATCCCGGATCTGCCGCCATCTATCCCGGACGTGTTGCTATTTCCTCCGCCCATCCCGGACGCGTTGCCGTTACCGCCGTCCACCCCGGACGCGTTACCATTGCCCCCATCCGGCGCTTCGCCATTCCATGCAGGCATCCCGTTCATATTAGACATGCCACCACCGCCAAACTCGGCACCCGTGCTGCGGTCTCCCGTTAACCGTGAGACTCCGTTATACCCAAAAGCCAGATTGAGCACAGAATTGGTGCCACTGCTTCCTATAAAGGGACGCTTATCCGCCGGTATAGAGTCGACAACTACCGCCCATGACAATGAAACTACCAGCATGACTGCTGTGCTTGCTGCCAGTACAGCTGTTTTTCGCTTCCAGTCCACCTTGGCTGCCAGGAGATAAAACAGGTAGAATGCCGGAAGCACCATGTAAGCCTGCAGCATCTTTTCATTGAACCCGACTCCAATTAGTGCGAAGCCGGCAAGCAGACTGCCTATACGATTACTCTTAGTCCCTCTAAAAAGAAACCAGACTGCCAGCAGCAACGTGAATACCAGCATCGCATCAATGTTATTCGTGCGGCTAACCGCCGCAGCTACCGGAGTCGAAGCCATCACCAGTGCGGCAATGCGTGCAGCGCTTCTACCGTAGGTTGGTTTAACCAGCAGATATACTAGCAAAACTGAACCCACTCCAGCCAGCGCCTGCGGTAAAATCACACTCCAGCCATGTAGCCCGAAAATCAGGGCAAAGAGGCTCTGAATCCAGAACGTTACCGGCGGCTTATCCACCGTTACCGAACCTGCCGAATCCAGGGAAGCAAAAAAGAAATTATGAAAGCTCTGCAGCATACTCCCTACAGCTGTTGTGTAATAGGTATTAACATAGTGGTCATTCCAAATGCCATAGCCATACAGAAATGCTGCAAGGAGCAGAATAAAAGGTAAAATAAGATCCGGTCCCTGCTTTTTGATCGTTGACATACGTCCCCCACACTCCCATCTCTCTTGAACTTATTTTGCGGTATGCCGCTACTTCGTTTCGATGATCCATGTTCCGCAGATGTAGTATCGCATCCGTACCTTAATGGACAATGAGTGCCCGCTGAATGTTTGCTGAATAACATTTTCAGGGACGTTGCAACGGTGGCAACTATCTGAACAACTACATTGGCTACACACTGCAATGACTACAATAGTTACAATGGTTGCAGCCGTTTCAGCCGTTTCAGTCGCTGCAATAGCACAACGCAAAAAGCCCCCTGCCCTTTTCCGGGCGAGCGGAGCTTCCTTCTAATATTTTTATTCCTCTATAAGCCAAGCAAAAGAAATTAACAAAAAGCGAAGATTAGCGAAGAGGTAAATTTGGAACTGTAGGCACAAAGCGCTCGCCTGAAAGCTTTCCATAAGAACTGTCGCAAACTTCGTTTGAACGATCCCAGCACAATAAGGCCCAAAACGTCCGCCTGAAAGCTTTCCATAGGTAAGCTAGTACCAGAACATATACTGTCAACAAATTTCAACCACTAGAAGCAGTGTATCCCCTTCACCTTCGATCGTCTTAACAATGAAAAAGAGGGGGCACCTCCCTAACTAACGGCATTTTTGTACCTTATTTTTCTTTTATTTGGGTAAAACAAGGAAATAAGGGCATTATTGTATCTTATTTTCCGAAAAAGCACGCCAGACGGGGTATTCTGGAAGATTTAAGGTGCAATATTGCACTTAATCTCCCCGAACCCTTAGCTAAAGAGGATTTAAGGTACGAAAATGCCGTTAATTACACTTCTTATGTAAACCTTCTTTTTTCTTGGCTATGTTTGTTAATTTAAATGCGCTCTACATAGTATTTTCCTTGGCTAACATTCAATTTGGATCCACGATCAATGTTAATGATTCATACTCAGAGAGAGGAACAATTTTTCTTGAAATTCTATTTAAAACAGCTCAAGCCCTACACAGAGCAGCCAGCTTGTTGACTGTATTCCAGTTGCGCTCCGTGATAGGCATGCCAAGGATTTTATCCACAGGGACTTTAAAAAGCGCCGACTTGCTCACACTGATCTCATACAATGTGTACATCTCCCTGCCGATAAAACGGATTTTGTCTGGGCCATCTTCATAAGGAAGCAGCTTCTCCAGCGCCTCCGCGGAAGGCTCCGCTGCCAAAAAAGAAACGTACAGCCGCTTGAAGTCCTCCGGCTCGCTCAGGTCAAACGGATTATCTGTGATAACCCGCTCCAATTCCTCCTGTGTCCGTATAATGACGGGACCCTCAAAGCCGAATACTTTCCCGATCTGCTGCTCAATCGCTTCGCCCACTGCACTATATGACGTTTCGCTGCTCTCGAAAACAACGTTGCCGCTCTGAATATACGTCCTGACATTCTCATAGCCTAGGGATTGGAACATCGCCTTCAAATCCTGCATCTTAATGATTTTGTTACCCCCGACATTAATCCCCCGAAGCAACGCGATATAGGTTGGCATCTCGTACACTTCCTTACTGAATTTGAAGTTAACCAGCGGTGAGCGTTGCCAGACGTTTACGAATCTCCCGGACCAATTGCTCTTTCTCAGCCGCTGGAAGCCACTCTGTTAACCGAGCTGCGGCGACTGGAAGAATCCAGCGCTCGATCTCTTCTCTAGTTTGCCCCGAGAGCTTCAGATATTCCCGTAAATAATCCTTTGTCAGGCGTTTTCTAATAAAGCCGATCACTAATTTGGCAATGGCGGGTGTCCCCTCAGGCACTACCCCCATGCTGAACATGACAACAGACCTTGCAGCATCTCCGGCTGGATCTCCAGCAAGACCGGTCATCCAATCGATAATCCATACCTGCCCATCCATCAGTATATTATCCGGGTGAAAATCGCCATGACACAGCTTGCCGCCCACCGGAAGAGTATCCAGATAGGAGAGAATGGCTTGTTTCTCCGATTCATTTAGCAGGGGTGCTTCGTGTATGCTCCACTTCAGCCTCTCCTTTTGCACTCCGAGGTCTTCACCTGCATCTAGCGTATGTAGATCATAATGCAGCTTTGCCAGCTTGCGGGCATATTGACCAACCTTCCATGGACTTTTGCCAAGTAAGGTCAATACTGACGAACCCTCAATCTGCTGAAACACAATGCCGCTCCGCCCCTCGACCTCTGCCAGCTCTATGGGCTGTGGAGTCCGAATCCCTTGGGTATGTGCGTACACGCTGATACTATATTCCCTCGTTACCTGATCTGCCGGAATCCCTTCCCGGTACAATTTCAGCACCTTACGATCCCCATACTCCCAAATCTCCGCTGTTCTGCCCTCTCCAACCAGCTTTCCCTTCATGCCGTTTCCCCCATTTCCGAATGGTTCAGCACGTGACTATGGATTACTGCTTTAGACAACGCTGGAAAAATTCATGATACATATTAATAATGACAATAAGTATGGCCAATGACTCTTTGACGTTCCCAACTTCCAGAGAGTGATTGGCATCGTCAATCCGGTATACCTTAATATTACGCAGTCCGGCCAGTTCACGGGAATGTGGCTCACTGAACAATGGATCGGCGCTGCCGTAGATCACACTCCCCCGGCTTTGTTCAATTAATGGCAGTGCATCCGGGATCGGGGTTAGATACAGATGCTCAATCTGTTGGCTGGCCTTCAGAGTAGCGGCGGTTTTGCCGGCAATGACCGTACCAATACTTTTGCTGATGAACAATATCTTCTCATACTTAGGCACAGAGGTGATGGCATTCGTACACTCTTCAACAATGATGCCAATATCCTCTCGCTTCATCTCTACTCTGGCGCTCTGATAGCCATATTCGAGCTGAAGGATGTCACAGTTATACTCCGCAGCTACCTTGGCGGCATATTCCAGCAGCGGGCGTTCTGCCGAATAATTTTTGCCGGGAAAAATAACCGCCAGTACCTTAGACCCTCGCGTAATATGCTTGTGCCGTACCTCCCTGCCCCAATATGAGGGCATTACAACGCTGTTAACACTCATAGATGACGCTCCCTCCTGTCAGCAATACGCTCACACGGTTTTGAAATATTTGAAGAAATCTATCGTCTCCTGATAATCCGCCTTATCCTTGTAGATGTTCATGAGCTTACCCAGTTCAAGGGCAAAATCCACATATCCATTAGGCAGGGCTGTCACTATATTCCGATCTACCATTACATTCGCTCCCGAAGTCGCTCCAGAGTTTTCCTCTTCCACACCAGCATTCGTAACAAATGACCTGTTGTTCAAAATGCCTGCGGCCTTGAGTACCGATACACCACCGCAAATGCCGCCAATGGCCTTCCCGGCCGCGTCCAGATCACGGAGCAGTTTAAGTAAGGTTTCCTCTTTGACAATCTCCTCTGTCTCGCCACCAGGGATAATCAGAAGATCAATATCTTGGACGTTTACCTCTTGAAGCGTCTTTGCCGGATTCACGGAGAAGCCCTCGCAGGAATTCACTGGTGAAGACCCAAGACCTAACGTGTAGACCTCACCTTGCATTCTCATAAAATAAGCAGCCAGCACAATCTCAAACTGCACGTAGCTGTCATAGATAAGAATATATGTATTCAATATATAAAGACTCCTTTCCACTGTATAGAAATCTTTCACATCATACTTGTCTATAAGTATAGCTATTTTACATAAACATTGGAAATGCGAAAAAAGCCTCCTCTTTTTCAATCGAACATGACCAAAGTTAATGCTCTCTATACTGTTGTTCACTATTTGCGATTCGTCAAAACCAAAGGAAGTGCGGTGATCCTGTGGTCGCTATTCACCTTCCTTACTACTCCTATGCTGAGTTCTTTTACTATGGTGCTGATTCGTTCTGCTTGACTTTACTGGCGACGATCTCAGCAACAATCCATAATAGAAGGGGAAAGAAAACCTGAAACGGGAGCGCGTATATTTTATAAGTATGGTAGGCAAAATTCTGCATCTGCATAATATCCTGATAGATGAAATCAGCCAGATAGACCATAAGAAGTCCCAATTGCAGCACAACAGACCGATAGCTCTTCAGCTTGAACACTTTGGCAACGCCTATACTGGCTACATAAAGGCACAGACTCACTTTGATATACAGCGCCGTGACAAAGAGAATCGCTGAGGAGCCCTCGATCCGGGTCAGGAAATCACCCACATTAATTCGGCTGACCGCCACGTAAGCCGGAAAATACAGGCTGGATAAAATATCCGGACCCAGTATCAGAAGATTACGGAAGATGACCACCATGATAACTCCTCCGCCCATGAGCAGTCCGCTGAAAAACACTTTTTTCGCCGAACCCTTTCCCGGCAGTGCCCGCAATACACCGAGAAAAATCACAATCTCACCGAACGGAAACGTGAACAGGCCCATAGCATCAGCCAGGATTGGACTCCAACCCGAATCAAGGACAGGCTTCAGATGGTGATATTCGAATTTAGGTATGGCCAGAATTTGCAGAAGTAAAAGGATCATAATTGTAAATAGCAGCAGAAACTTGGCACTTCGTCCCAACACCTCAATCCCCGAATAAACCGTCCAGACGCACAGTAGTCCGATACAGAGCATCGGTGCAATCATCGGAGTTTCTGTCAGGGCCACCGTCTCACTGAATTCGCCAAAATTCCGCAGCACCAGCGCTCCCAAATGCAGAGCATACCATATATATGTACAGGAAATAATTCGCCCGGCAATGCCGCCAAACATGGCAATCAGCATGTCGAACAGATTCTTACCCGGAAAAAGAACATGGAGCCTTGCATACACAAACATTAGAGGGACTGATAGGCTCATAGCGATCAACAGGGAAATCCAGGCACTGTTACCCGATCTCCCCGTCACCCCCATAAATAATGAGCTGCCGATAATAAACAGAACCGCGATACTGATAGACTGTCCTGACGGCAAAATCTCTTTATTCATACCTATCGCCCCCCTCCTTTTTCCCGGCAATTCAATTAATAAAAATGACTGACCAAGTTCACAATCACAGGGGAAGGACTAGGAACCTTCCAGTGCATGGACAGCGCAAACGCAATGCAGAAGGATACCAGACATAAGGCAGAGCACACATAGAAATCACGTTTCATCCCCCGCTTCAAGAGTCCATATGGATCGAGTAGCACAATAACCGCATACGCTAATACAACAAAGGCCCCCATATTAATCCCCTATCTTTATAGATCTTGTAGTTTTGGCGCTGCTGTTGATGGTAACCTGAGACCGGACAACGACCGCAAGCTTACTGAATTCATTGCTCCAATCCTTATTTATCTTTTTCCAGGTGGAAGGCATATTCTCATGGATTTTCTCCCCGAAACCAAACACATCGGCATGATATTCTTTCTGAACTTTGTGAATTAGATTCGTAATGTTCTCCTGCAGGATCTCCTCCGCACGTTCTTCAATAGCTTTCTTGGCGTCAAAATGGGTGAATCCATTTGAAGTCATCACTTCATCCAAATTCATTTGGGTCTCCATATCGACCTGTATCTGCAGTTTGTCATGAATCCAGGAGGGGCGGACCTTCGTTCTGCTGGACTGAATCTCAAGAGAGTAAACCGGATGTCCATCACCGGCATCTACCGGGAGAACACCACCCTTCACCTTGTCCTGGGCAAACAGCATGTATTTGCTCTCCGTTCCACTAAGCATGCCTACCATCTTGTCCTTGGAAAACACAGCTGTTCCGCTGACTCGCTCATTTTCCCGCCCATCCGCCCTGTGAACATAGATGAGCGGTGCCATCGCACTTTTCCCGGAGGACTCCAACTTGTCGATGAAGTCCCAAATTTCAACTACTGGAGCTGTACTGCTGTTTCGCTCATCCAGCATCATCTGCGCAAGCTCGAACGACATGATCGATTCCGAGGTACTATTCATCATCAAAATTTCCCGGGCTGTCTTCTCTTTCGAGACGAATATGTATACATCAGACCTTGTTCCCGTATCTCTGCTGTACCAGTCAATCACCTTGACCATCCCTTCCCGGGCAATCTCCTCACTGAGAATAATGACCTTGGCATGGCTCCAGAACAGCTTTTTACCAGTCATGCTGATCATATTCCTGACAATGTCGAACATCGTATCTCCGGCAAGCGTAAGAATTTTGAAACCTGCCTGTGTCTGTTGAAGTCCGCCCTTTGTGTCCACCATCTCTACTGTAAGCAGCAGTTTTCCGCTCTTCTCATCCTTGTCCAGAGCCACGCCCGCAACGATAGACATGTCATCCACTTCCTTGTAGTTCCAGCAGCCGAAGAGACTGAGAAGAGGCAAGAGCGACAGCAGAATAAATAGCACACGTCCAAGTCTGATCATGACCTCTTTCCTTTTTTGTCCATTGGCTTTCTGCGCATATTACGTGCCCCGATCATAGCCGGACGCAGGTACATATCCCACCACGGCGCCCGAATAATGGTATCTTTAATGTCTTGCGCCCGGATCGAGCCTACCCCGAGCATATAGGACACTCCGAAGGAACGCATGCTCATTAGGTGGATCACAAGACCAAGTAACCCGAAGAAATAACCGTATATCCCCAGAAAAAAGGACATCAGCAGCAGCACTACTCTGACCACGATTAGCGGCCCGGTGAGCCTGGGATTCAATAGTGTCGTTATGCCGGTCAGACCCACTACAATAACCATCGGTGCACTCACAATTCGGGCATCTACCGCTGCCTGACCCAGTACCAGCGCTCCTACAATGCTGACTGCCTGTCCAATGGATGTGGGAATTCTGGCTCCTGCCTCGCGCAGAATCTCGAATATCGTCAACATAATCAGCGCCTCAACAATGCTGGGAAAAGGAACGGACAATCGTGCAGTGGCAATACTAAGGAGCAATTGTGTGGGCAGCATCTCCTGACTGAACGTAACCAAAGCTACATACACTGCCGGGATACTGATAGACATAAAAGCACCCAATATCCGCAGAATCCGGTTAAACGAGGTAAAATAATAATTGAGATAATAATCCTCACTTGCCTGAAAGTTCTCTACAAACACATAGGGCAGGGTCAGGGCGAACGGGCTGCCCTCTATCATTATCGCGAACCGTCCCTCCATAATTTTGCTGACTACGGCATCCGGGCGTTCGGTGCTGCCAAGCATCTCGAATGGAGAATACGGCTCATCCCTGATTAACTCTGCGAGATAGCCTGTGTCCAGGATATGGTCAATCTCTACACGGGCAAGCCTCTCTTGAAGCTCCTTAAGAATATCTGGCGAAGCCAGACTTTCCATATAGCAGAGACAGGTCTGTGTTTTGGAGCGTGTTCCGATCTCACAAAATATAAATTTCAAATCCGCATTCTGCACCCTTCTTCGAATCAGTGTCAGGTTCACCAGCAGCGACTCTGTAAAGCCTTCCCGCGGCCCCCTTACCCCCTTCTCCGTCAGCGGCTCGGTAATCGCCCGGGTCTCCCACCCTTGAGCGTTAATATTAAGTGCGCCTGCACAACCATCCAACAGAAAAAGCGTCTTGCCTGCTACAATTGCACTAATTAGCTCATCCAGCTTCAATGCAACAACTACATCACTGATCTGTATAACCTGTGTTCGGATATTCTCCATCAGATGCTCCGGACTATAATGCTCAGCCCCAGTAAAAAGCGCTTCTGTTACGGGTCTGATAATTCCATCCTGAATCAGTTCACGGTCAATCATACCGTCAATATATACAAGTCCGAATCGGACTCTTCCAAATTGCTTGTTCTCCATCACTCTGATACGGAGGGTTCCGTCATTGCTGAATATCTGCCGCAGCCGAGCCAATGTCTCGTCGAGCGACTGGCCTAGTTCCTGTTCGGACACAGCAGTAGTCGAAGAATGGGGCAACGCTGAGTTACGGTTGTCATCGGATTTCGAGCTCTTCACGCCAGTCACTCCTGTCAGTGCTTTTGTTGAAATTATCCCCTGAGGCTCTTTATCCTATGCACCAAAATTATACTTTCATAGAACAGCCAAACCCGGATTTCCACAAAAAAAAGCCGCCGCAGCGACCCCTCGACCATAGCAATATGATCTAATAAGATATAATAAATATTAATTATGTATTATTTCATTGGAGGAGTTTTGATAATGACACCATTCACCAAACAGGTCATAGAAGTTATACAGTCCATCCCTGAGGGCAAGGTCATGACCTATGGAGGGGTAGCCCGCGCTGCTGGCAGCCCTAGAGCTGCGAGACAGGTCGTCCGCATCCTCCATTCCATGAGCCGCAAATATAAGCTACCCTGGCACCGAGTGGTTAATGCCAAGGGCATGATTGCCCTCACCGAAGATGAGGCTGGGACGATGCAGCGACTTTATCTGGAGGATGAAGGAATCCTGTTCGACATTAAAGGTGTCATCAACCTTGAGCAGTTTCAATACCAGCCTGTGGAGATTCAGAATTAACCCCGGCCTCTGGAACGCTGCTGTCCTGCCCCATTCCCTAGCACATTCAGCAAACAATACATTGTCGCATAAATCACCAGTAGCACCAGCGCTATGAACAGACTGAAAAAGACCGATTGTCGGTTCAGGCTATCGAGCACGAGTTGATAAAGCTGGTGCCTGTCGGTAAGCACATCCCAGCTGTTGAGCCGGTACACCCTGCCAAGCAGAACTCCGTATCCGCCCAGCACACAGGCCGCGAGAACGAATATCCAGGACATCAGCAAATTGCTTTTGCGGTAGATTACCGCCTGGAATTGATATAGTGAGAAGAAGCCTGTCAGCCAGCCACTCCAGGTGAACAGCAGCAGCATGACCATATCATACCAATACCGGTTCTGAATCACTCCGTGGACAATATATCTTCCCTTCTGGGCCGTCAAGTGTACAAGATCAGTCATCAAATAAGGCGCATTCGGGAAAAACAGCAGCCAGGCCACTCCCAGCGGAAGCAGCAATATTCCCCCGATCCTCCGCTTATCCAGCTCATGGGCAGCCATTGAGAACAGAAAGGGAATCCAGGCCAGGAACAGATTCCAGATCAGAAAAGCATAGAACGAGTCGGTCTGAAGCGATACCACACGGTATACCCCAAGTGTAGCCACTGACAGGCCTGCCAACAGCAAGAATACTTTTGAATAATTCAGTTCCTTCATAAGGCACAATCTCCTTATCTTCTAGATCGAATGTTCAATTACCCTACATTGTACAGATTTGGCACGGGGTAGTCTATGCCAAAAAGGACTGCTCCCGAGGCCACAGTGGCTTGAAACAGTCCTTTTGTTATGATCGTCACCGCAGATATCATGTTCATTTATTACACTGCTATTCACCGCGCATGCCTTCCAGAAGGGAGATCGCATTGACCAGATGGTTATCGAAAATTTGCCTCGCTACAGCCAAAAGATCCTTAATCAGAGGGTCACGAAGAGAGTAAATCACGGAGGTGCCTTCCTTCACACTGACGACTACATTCTTCGCACGCAGAACGGCTAGCTGCTGGGATACAGCAGAACCTTCCGAACCCAGAATGGCTTGCAATTCGTTCACATTCTTCTCGCCTTCACTCAGAAGCTCCAGAATGCGGATACGCATCGGATGGGCCAGCGCCTTGAAAAACTCCGTCTTAAATTGCTGAATTTCGTAGTTCATAGACATTTTCTCCTCGAATAGCATTACTTCTGAAATCTAATGCTATCATAGCATAGCCTTATCGTGTCATAAACTACCGGCCCCGAAATGTGGTTTATTCTATCTCCCTCTTTCAGCTAAACAACAATCGGATAAATGCCCGGTTCTTTCACTGAAATACTAACAAAGATCCCCAAGGCCATCGGTTCGCCCAGACTCTCGAACATGAGTACACTCTCACCAAGCCGCAGATAGCCCGTTCCGTCCTCGTCGATATCCTCCAGAACACCGGTAAAGACAACCCTGTCCCCATCCATGGCAATCCCAGACTCCCCCTTGTCGGCAGGAACGATATCCACCCATCGCATGAAAAGCTGGGTCAGCTCGAACTCCACGTCGATCTCTTCCAGCGGTGATGCATGTGCACCATGCCAAATCCCCCGGCCTTCTCCGTATGCTGAAGTGAAGAAAATTTCATTCTTCCTGAGCCCGTTCCGGGCCACTGTTATTCTCATTTCATAATCTCCATCCGTATAAGTATTCAACATTATTATACATGAGCCTTGGAACGAAGGGGATTCTTGGTATAGAAAAGGGATGTCCCCGCAATGGCAGCATGGGACACCCCTTGATTCGTAATCTTTTATCTGACCTGCTCCGCGTTGTAGACCTTAACATCCAGCGGTGCGGACAGGAATTCGCCAGCCTGACCGGCAAATCCTGTGAAATGACTGCTGGCATTATGGGCTGCTACGGCCTCGGCATCGCGCCAGGTTTCCACCATGATGAATACATTATCCTGTCCGGACTGCTCGTACAACTCGTAGGCGAGGTTGCCTTCTTCTGTCTGTGAAGAGGCAATCAGAGGCTTAACCTCTGTCAGGAACTGCTCGCGGCGCTCAGGCTTCACATGAAAAACAGCATGAATAATAATCATCTTCTGTCAGCTCCTTCTTATTTCCACTGGGCAACTTTTTCAATAGGCAGACGAACCGAAGCATAACCTGCATCCGCAGCTTTACCGATAGAGATCAGCATAACTGGAACATAACGTTCTTTATCAAGTCCGAAAGCTTCAGCAATTTTGTCTTTCTCATAACCACCGATAGGATTGGTGTCATAGCCATGTGCATGTGCCACCAGCATCAATTGCATGGACACGAGTCCGCCATCAATCAGCACGGTATCTTTTTTAACTTCACGGGGCAGCGTTGGGAAATAGTTACTCAGGACACCCATTTGTCTTTCTTTTACTTCTGCTGGCATGAAGCCACGCTCCACGGCAGCGCTGAAAATCTCCTCCGCGTAATCAAAGTTATTCAAATCCCCAAAGACGGCAATCACAGCTGCCGAAGTCTCTACCTGGGATTGGTTGAATTTAGCCAGAGGTGCCAGAGTGGCTTTGCCTTCTTCACTCTCAATGACAAGAAAACGCCAAGGCTGCAAATTGACTGAGGATGGTGCAAGCGTCGCTTCGGTCAAAATTTGCGTCATCTCTTCCTTGCTGATTTTGACCGAAGGATCATACTTGCGAATAGAGCGGCGGCCAGTGATAATGGCTTTAAAATCGTTAAGTTGTGTATTGTTCATGTGATGAATCTCCTTTGATTGATATAGGATGTGATCTACAGTTGCTTAATATTCTGCTGCATCCGGGTCAGCATATCGATAAGTGCGGTTCGCTCCTCCGGTGTGATGCTGCTGAATAAGTTACTGATAAAATTCTTCTTTTCTTCGCATAACGAGGCAATTCTCCCCCGTCCTGCCTCTGTGAGGGACACCAGGGTAACCCTGTTATCTTCAGGATTGTTGCGCCTAGTAATCATGCCGCACTCCTCCAGCCCTTTCAGGTGGCGGGTAACAGCGGCCCCATCTATATCCACTTCCTTTTGCAGGAAAGACTGGCTAATCTCATCGCCATCGTACAACTCATGAAGAAGGCGAAGCCGGGTCGGACTAATGTTCACCAACCGCTCAAACTTTGGACTAATAGCTTTGCTGAGGCTTTGCAGCAGCTCGAAAATCTGCTCTTCCTCGGGGTATTGTTCAGGCAAAATATACCTCCCCATTCCATTGAATTGTGCACAATCAATCAGACGATAATTATATTACTCATAATTCATTGACCTGTCAACTAATAAGATCACACACCAAAAATAGGGTTGCTTTTATCGACAGGGAATTCTATAGTCTTGAACTAAGGAGGAGGATCTGTGAATGAAGATAGCCCTTATTCAACTCGATATAGCATTTGGTAATCCAGAGGCTAATTATGCTGCGGCAGAACGTAAAATCCGGGAGGCTGCGGCGGACAGGCCTGACTGCCTGATTCTCCCCGAGCTATGGACGACAGGATATGACCTGACCCGGCTTGGAGAAATCGCCGATCCGGAGGGACGCATTACCAAGGCATTCATATCCGCACTTGCCAAGCAATACAGCATTAATATTGTGGCGGGTTCTGTGGCTAACAGACATCCCGGCGGCGGTGTAACCAATAGTATGTTCATTTTTAACCGTCAGGGAGAGCTGGCGGGGGAATACAGCAAACTCCATCTGTTCCGGCTGATGGATGAGCATCTCTATCTTCAGCCGGGGGAAGCCAAGGGCTTGTTCACCTTGGACGGAGCATCCTGTGCCGGACTGATCTGCTACGATATTCGCTTCCCCGAATGGATTCGCGCCCACACCGTGCAAGGCGCCGAGATACTCTTCATCAGCGCCGAATGGCCGTTGCCGCGCCTGTCCCACTGGCGAGCGCTGCTGATCAGCCGCGCAATCGAGAACCAATGTTACGTCGTTGCCTGCAACCGGGCCGGAAGTGATCCGGCGAATACCTTTGCAGGACATTCCATGATCATTGATCCTTGGGGTGAGGTCGTCTGCGAAGCTGCTGAAGGTGAGGAGATCGTCAGCGGTGTGATTGACTGGCAGAAGGTGCGTGAGGTACGGGCGCAGATCCCGGTGTTCTCGGACAGACGGCCTGATCTATACGTCTAAATTCTAAAGCAACCCATGTTGCATACATACAGGAAGGGCGTTACGAGCACTGGTTTCTAACCAATCCTCCGTAACGCCCTTCCTGTGTACTCTGTAATTTATCATATCTACAACTGAGAATAACGTTCCCGCAGCATTTGTGCGGTATCTTTAACACGCTGGTCGCTGTATTCCAGCTTATATCCCGTCTCCCGCTCTAGCCTGCCGGAAGGGATTAGCTCTGTCGCCCTGCGAGCCAAGGCCTCTCTGATCCCGCTACAGAAAGCCGCGGTGGTCGTTGGTCCGCCCAGCTCACCCAGCCCGGCGATGGTCTCCGGGCGCACCTGCGGATAAGATAATCCGTGCTCCCCTGCGGCTGCGTCCTCATAGAAGCTGCGAATTAGTTCGCCTCGCTCCTGTCCCGAGCCGGAGACTACGACAAAGGCATGCACGAAGTAGGCCTGACTCTGTCTGCGCTGGGCAATCCCGCAGAATTTGCGGCCGCCAATGGAGAGGTCGAAATCCCCCGGACAATAGGAGCCTACGACCTCCTTCGCCACAATCTGTGTCGCTGCCTCAGGATGACTTACGGCTACGGCTTCCGTAATTATTGCCGCCAGTAGCCGGAAATCGTCATGAAAGTCCTGCTTGCCGTGGCTTTTGGGCAGGATCAGGGACACGTTCACAATTCCGGCGTCCAATGGTACAGCCGCGCCGCCAGAATGCCGGACAGCCGTGCGGATGCCACGGCTCTCCAGCTTGTCCATTGTCCTAACAGCCCCAGGCAGCTTGCTGTCCCGTAGCCCCAGAGCTACCCCGCCGGTATGGCTCCAGAGATGCAGAGAGGGAAGAACCAGACCCGCGCCCACATCCCGGCATAACATCTCTTCAAAGGCGAACGGGAGCAACAAATCGCCACTTAGCGCGGAGACCGGATACCCGCCTCCTCCGTTATTTTCTTCTTCGAGCAAATGCTCAAACAGACCCATAACCGGTGGAAGCGGGCTTCCTTCCCCTTCATTTTTCTCATCCAATGGTATCCTGTTCATGAATAACCCCCGAGCGCAGTTATATGCTGCTATATCCTGCCGTAATCATAATCTCATTGTAACCCATTTGCCTGCCCTCGCGAAGCTTGAAAAGAGCCTTCAATCACGCTATCCTTAACCATCAAGTTTAAATCACAAATCCCTGAATCTGACTCAACCTTAGGAATCTAATTATGTTGACTTTTGGGTAATACTATATCAAACAACTAATAACCTTCAGGAGTGGTGCCGCATGACAGCCGAACAGGCTCGTAAGGGCAGGCCGGCAAGCCAAACAGAGCAATGGGAGCACGCGCTGAATCTGCTGTATTTCAACTTTCAAGATTATAGCAAGGAAGCGCTCCGCAAATTTGATGACGAGGATATCCATCAGGCCAGAGTGAACTGTCGCAAGCTGCTGACTCTGTTAGCCATACTTGATCCGGAGCATTCTTCTGGCCTGTACCCTATATTCAAAAAAGCCCAGAAACGGCTAGGTAAGGTCCGGGATGCCGATGTGCTAATCCAGTCGTTCAAGGAAAGAAGACAGCAGGCCGAGGCCGATGGCAAGCCCAAGACGGTCAAACTGCTAACAGCTGTCATCAAGCATCAAAAACACATGCGGAAAAAGTACCGTGAACAACTGACCCAGGATCTGCCGAAGCTGGCCAATTCTGCCCTGGACGAGCGATGGGCGGTTTTCCTGAGCACGCAATTAGAGAGCATGGTCGCAAGAAGAGATGCCAATGTGGTGATGCGTGAGCTGGAGGTAGCTTTTGAGCAGAGGAAACAAGCCTGTAAAGGCCTTTTCAAAGACCTGTCTTCTCCATCAGAAGAGGCTTTCGAGACACTCCACAAGCTGCGGATTGCTGCTAAGGAACTGCGGTATACAGCCGGAGCGGCAGCTTTTACACTGGACCCGAAGTTTCAGGCCGATGAGGGCATCTATAAAGACGTTCAGGCACAGCTGGGGGAGATCAACGATAAGCGGATCTGGTTACAGACCTTGAATACGATTGGCCGAAAAAAACTTGATGTTGGTAAAAAAACTTGGGAGGCTTTCACGGCTGAACTGCAGGCAGAGGTGCTGGAGGCATTGCAGCATAATCGTGTGCTTCCTGTCGGGGATAGCAGCAAATAAACGTATTACCTGGATTTCAAAAAAGGCGTGAAAGACAGACTATCATCCTGTCCTTCACGCCTCTAACTTAGTTTAATGATTTGCTTTCGCACCGCTATATTTATTCAACACGCCTTGGTAGACAGCTTTCGGCTGAAGGCCGACCAGCTTTTCCATCGGCTGACCGTCCTTGTAGACAATTACCGTCGGCAGCCCCATCACGCTAGCTTCCGAAGCCAGCTCCGGCAGATGATCACAATTGACCTTGGCGATGGTTACCTCTTCCCCATACTCTCCGTCCAGTTCCTCCAGCAATGGTAGCAAAACCTTGCAAGGTGGGCACCAGGGCGCTCCATAATCTACTAGAACTATGCCCTCACCGCTCAGTTTTGACCGCAGACTATCAGCTTGCTCTACATCGAGAATAGCCATATTTAATCCCTCCCATATTCCTTATCTATAAGGATATCCTGATCTTGCTGTTCTTCTAAAATCGAAGATATCCGCTGTTCCAGATTCAGCTTGATCTGGTTCAATTGCAGGATCTGCTTTTCAATCTCTTCCAGTTTACTTTGGTACACCGGCATCACTTCCACACAGAAGGACTCTTTGTTCTTCAGTACACAATTCAGGAAACCGGCGATCTCCTCCGTGGACAATCCAAGATTCAAATACAACTTGATGCTCTCCACAGTCTCTATAGCAAGCGGCGAATATTCCCGGTAACCGTTGGCCTGACGGACCGGTGCAATTAAGCCCTGACTTTCATAATAACGTAATGAACGGACACTAACGCCCGTCTGGCGTGCAAGCTCACCTATTTTCATGGCATTCTCCCCGGGTTCATGAGAAATGGTCTACACATAGTATAAACCCTCACATCAGTGTGAGGGTCAATCTATTTTTTTGAAAAGAGACCTCCTAATCCGATGTTGTGCTTGAGGCCCCATAATCTTCAATATTCAGCTTTACCTCATAAGTAATCGGCACACTACTGAAGACCGTATCCCAGTTCGTCTTCACTTTGTTCCATACGGACGGATGCTGAATCTGCAGACTCTTACCGAATCCGGCAACATCTGCCTGGAGTTCATGCTGCATTTTGCGCACAGTGGTCTTGACCATATCCTGCACCTTCTTCTCCAGTGTCTCTCTCGCCTTCCGTATGGTTCCACCCACCAGCCTCTCTCCGCCGGCAAAGTAAGCCTCGGCAATTCTGCCTTTCGATTCTATGAGGACGTGGAAGGCGATCTTGTCTCCATTTACGCTGGCCTTGATCTTGCTGTCCATCCCTGTAATCTCATACGTGACGAGCTTGTTATTGTCAGAACTGTAGGTTTTGACGGAACCGCCCTCCCCTTTTCCTGTTAGCCAGACCAATCCATCCAGTTCCGCTTCGTCCAGGAAACCGCCGAGCTTTCCGGTAGATCCCTTGATAACCGCTACTCCCGAAAACTTGGTTTCCTTGCCCGATACAACCACATTTTGCAGGGCAAAGCTGGTATGACCGTGCAGCGGACCTACCACCTTCGCCATCGATACAGGCTCCCATATCCTTGTGATCCTCCTCCGGTTATTGAAGGTTCCATTCAGCACAAAAGCAGGGGTCTGACCCGGGAGCGAATCGCGAAAGACCTCTCGCGCCTTGCCTTTACTGATGAACAGCAGCACACTTGGCCGAATATCGTTATCTCTGCTGAAGAATTCAATGAGTTCGGAGAGCTTCGTTGTCCGTGCAAGCTCTTCTCCAATGACAATGGTCTTCAAATGATGGCCGATGGGAAGGCGATTGGATCGCAGAGAGAGCTCACGTACTGCCTCAAAGATAGAATCGCCAGTCTGCGTAGCATTATAGTAGTTTTTGGACTGGGCTCCCTCCTTCTTGGAACCGATAGCACCTTGAGGAATGAGAAATTGATAGGTACAGGAAACTTTATTTCGCTTCGGGTATTCTCCGCCTTTCTGCGCAAGATCCTGCTCAGTCTCCGTTTCTTCCGCGACATCCAGAGCGACTCCAGCTTCCAGGTTAACATCCTCAATCGGCGAGCTACTCCAACAGGAAGAGAGCAGCAGACAAGCAACGATCAGCAGACTCAGACTACTGCCTTGCTTCAACAAATGCTTCATGAGCGTGCCCCCCTAAGACGTGCAATGATTAATAGCGGCAGCGGCAGCACCCCGAACAGAAAGAATGACCAGTTGCCAATCCCTGCACCAAAGGCAAATAGCCCATTCAGACTACGAGGAATTTCTGTCACGATATATATAACGGGAAGCAGGGCAAATAAACAGTGGTTCAGAGGGATCTTCGTCAATTGTGACAACCCGAGTGCTGCTCCATAGAAGGCAATGCAGAAGGTGCAAAAAATCTGCATAATCCAGATGGTCAGCCATAAGGATTCGAAACGCTCGAACACCAGATAGTTCACTTCAAAGCTGCGGATAAGGTCAATGAAAGGCCATGTCCGGGTAACCACACCATCTACAGAAAAGGCTCCGATACAAAGTACAACTGCCACAATGTAAAAAACCATAGCGATTAGTGTAGCAGAAACAACTACCTTCATCGTCTTTTTCGGCTTATCCATAAAAGCAACCAGAAAGAGTAGGGCTTCCCCAGAGGTAAAGGTCAGGGCCGTTGGCTTAATAGACCGCCAAACCGGACTCATGCCCTGCCCCAGTACAGGGCGCAAATTGTTGATATCGAAGACCTGCAGACTGAGCAGACTCACGCCAAAAAACACGGTCCAGGTAATGGGAATCATCAATCGGCACATGCGAGAGATCGCATTGATCCCTCCCCTGCATAGATAAAGGGCGACCCACATGAAGATACCGGCAATAGCCCAACCAGGTGTTCCTTCCAGCAGAATAAAGACAGTCACTTCCTGCACATTACGCATCTCATAGCTGCCAATACATACAAAGTAACCAATGAGCACCACTCCCAGCAGGATTGCCAGCGGACGACCGATAATCTTCCCACTGTATTGATAAATGGTCTGCCCAGGGAAGCGCTGGCTGAGTCTGGCAATGATCAGTCCTGTAATCATGGAGAGTAGCCCTCCAAGGATTACAGAAATCCAGACATCAGGGGTTCCTGCCCGCTCAACAGTGGTCCGAGGAAGGGTAAACACACCTGCTGCAAGTACATAGTTCACCACAATAATGATTAACTCGGTCGTTGTTATCCGGTCCCTCGTTTCCATATTTAAGCCTTTCACCTCCGTTGCTTTGATTAAGCTTGCTTAGCCTTTCCGGATCGGGTCTTTCGGCTTCAATAGTGCAGGGCGGCGCTTAAGCAGATGCAGAGGCAGCCTGATAATAAAATCCTTCCAGTCCCTTAGATGAGACGGCACCATCAACCCCAAATAAGGTACCCCAAAGCTCTTCAGCCTGATTAAATGACTGCTCAGTAGCAGAAAGAACATGATAACACCGTACATCCCGAACACCGCTGCGAAGAACATCGCCACGAAGCGCAGCAACCGCAGAGTGATACCCGCACTGTACATCGGCATGGCGAAGGAAGAGATGGCTGTAACTGCAACGACGATTACGAGAATAGGGCTGACAATTCCCGCCTCTACCGCAGCCTGACCGATGATCAGACCGCCGACGATCCCCATTGCCGGGCCAATCGGCTTGGGCAGCCGCAGACCCGCCTCCCTTAGGATTTCAATGGATACCTCCATAATCAGCGCCTCAATTAACGAGGGAAAGGGGACGCCCTGACGGGAACTGATGATAGATATCACCAGCTTGGTCGGAATTAGACCGGGATGAAAAGAAAGAAAGGATATATACAAAGCCGGGGCAAACAAAGAGACTAATGCCGCGAAGAACCGCAATGTCCGTAGCAGAGACCCTGCCATCCAGCGGTCAAAATAATCTTCGGGCGATTGCAGCAGCATCCCGAACGTCACCGGCATAATCAAGGCAAATGGGGTCCCATCCAGCAAGATCGCAGCTCTTCCCTCCAGCATGGCAGCCATTACACGGTCAGGTCGTTCGGTATTCTGAATCTGTTGAAAGGGACTAAGAAAGTCATCCTCGATCAGTTGCTCTACAAAACCGGACTCTTGTACATCATCAATATCTATCGTGAGCAGCCTGCGTTTGATCTCCTCCACCAGTGCCTCATTGGCTATATCCCGGATATAGGTGAGAACAAGCTCCTTCTCCACTCTTTTGCCTACGGTAAAAGAAATCATTGCCAGTTCCGTGTTCTGCCCATGCCTTCTCAGCATGGCCGTATTATCACTGAGCGTCTCATTAAAGCCAATACGCGAACCGCGCAGTAGCGCTTCAGATACCGGCTCTTCCCCGCCTCTTGTTCTGCCTTTGGGCGTGCCCAGCACGAACAATTCCTTCATGCCGTCCACCATCAGCACAGCAGAACCAAACAGTACCTTTTTCAGTGATTTTACCGGATCAATAGTGTACTCAATCTCCGAGACATGAATGATTCGCTCAACAATAATCCGTTTCAGTTCCTCCGCTTCTGGTGCCTCGGTCATCCCTTCAAAGGGTAGAACCGCATTCATCAATGGCCTCAGGATGTTGCGGTCCATGCTGTCCTTGTCCGTCAAGCCATCCACGAACAGCAGCACAGCCTTGATCTGTAGAGCTCCGATACGTAGCTCTCTGATATTTACATCCGCCATATCGCTGCTGATCTCCTTGAATAACCGAAGGTCCTTGTCAACATTGCCTGTATAGGATTGGTCTGGATTCTCTTGTTCATCATTATTTCCAGATCCACCACTGTCATCTTTTCCTGCAATGAATGTAGTTTTGTTCGACTTCGTACCTTCTGCACCTTTTGTGCCTTTTAAAGAAGTTGCTCCACCATCCTTGTTTAAGGCGGCTTTAGCTTTCTGGCCCCGTTTGCTGACTTTCCCCTCAAATGTTCTGATCCAATCCACTGTCAGTGTGATAACTATGGGGACAATCAGAAGAATAAGTCCCTGGAACATGACGCTCCAGCCGGGGAACCACCCCGTGATCACGCTCCACATCATTACCGCCTCCTGCTTAAGAGCTGTAGCCATATTTTCACCAAAGCAGGATTATTCATGCACACATACAAAAAGAGTCCAGTCTGCGGGGATTCCACAGCTGGACTCTTTCCAGGGTCATACTATCTTATAACCGTAGGATAACTATAGCCGGGCCGCAGCCCATAATCCGCTCCGCAGGATCAATTGGCGGAACGGCTCTACCGAGAAGGATGGCAGATGATGTCCAGGCATGAGATAGACCACGCGCCCTTGACCGAATCCATGACACCAAGCCGCTTCTCTCGTAGCTCCTTCATGGAGATACTGCGCCAGCACCGTTGTCTTGAAATGCGGCTGCATTTCAAAATAATACGGCTCATCGTCAATAGCGAATGCCTCGATGCCCTGCACAATCGGATGATCCGGCTGCGGGAATTCGATTTGGAGCGTCGTATATTCTGGATGGTGGGTGAAATATCCGCCCAGCACCGTGCCAAGCTCCTGCGTACGCTGCATGGAGATTCCGTTATGTACAACAAGGAGTCCGCCTCCTCCGGCGACAAAAGAAATCAGAGCCGCAGTTTGCTGTGGAGAAAGCGGCTGATCCGAGAATTCGGTATAGGAAATGATAAGTTCATAGCCAGCCAGCGTCTCGGGATTCAGAGAATCTAGGTCCTCGGTGCAATGCACCTCCACCTCACCTCTGAAGATATCTTCAAATTCACGATCTACATCCTTGAACGGGTGATACTTTACATTGGAGTAGCTGCCCAGGGCTAGTGCTTTTATTGTAGTCATTTGTACACATCCTTAAGTTAGAATATTTACCTCTTCACTACAGCCTACCAAGGCCAAGGTTGGCCATCCAGATCCAGATACGCAGGCTCTTCGCTCAAATACTGCTTATGATTCTGTACCAGCGCCATAATTTTGTAGGCCGACTCTTCTGGCGTTGTAGTCGCATTCTCATCGATCTTCCCACCCATGTAGGTCTGGAGCCAGCCTGGATGGAAGATCATCACCTGTCCGCCCAGCTCCTTCAGATGATTGTGCAGCAGCGAGGACTGCATATTGAGCGCCGACTTGGACATACAGTAACCATACATGTTAGTGCGCTTATTGCGGCTAACACTGCCAGCCTCCGACGAGATGTTGACAATTAACTTCTGCTCGCTCTGGAGCAGAAGCCCCATCAGTGCGTTACTGACTCTTAGCGATCCAAGTGTATTGACATTATAGATACGCTGCATCGCTTCAATGTCCATATCCACCAGTATCGAAGCATAATCGGAGGATTGAATAATCCCTGCATTATTAATGATGATATCAACATGTCTAGTTCTGCTGGCGATCATTCTTGCCGCTCTCTTGACGCTGTCAGTGTCCCCAATATCAAGCGGAACCAGATTCAATTGATTGGGGTATTGATCCTTAAGCGCTTTCAAAAAATTAGAATCTTCCAAGTATTGACCGGCAAATACCTGATACTGATTCTCCAGCAGCCAGCGGGTAAGAAACAGTCCAAGTCCCCGGTCCGCACCGGTAATACAAGCAACCTTATTCATTGCTTTGGTCACTCCCGTCGAATGGTAATTATTTCATTAACCCCCTCACCTTAGCATGCGAAAATAGATTTTTCAATACCTGCCGGACCATCCGCCGGAGCAGCCATTATAAACACGGATAATAATTTTTTTGCTTTAATTTTTAACTATGTTACAATCATGATTACAGGTTGCCAATCGCCCTGATAATGCCTTAAATTTAAATAAAAAAACGTACAGGAAGGTGATCCATTTGTCTATTCAACAACTGCATACACTGGATGATCTACAACAATATGTTGGGCAGCCAGGCAAGAAGCTGCTCTTCAAACACAGCACAACCTGCCCGATCAGCGCCAAAGCGCATGAAGAGTTCCAAGCCTTCCTTAAAGACTCGGACACTACAGCAGCCATCGTTCATGTCATTGAAGATCGCCCGGTCTCCAATCAAATTGCTGAAGATTTTGGCATTAAACATGAATCGCCACAGCTCTTCCTTCTTGAAGACAGCGAGGTCCGCTGGAATACCTCCCATTGGAAGATCACTAAAGACGCTATCAAAGAGGCTGTAAACCAATGAGCGAACAAGTGATTGTCTATTCCACATCGGGCTGCAGCGACTGCAACCTGGTCAAGCAATTCCTTACTGAACAAGGCGTTCCCTTTGAAGTAAGAGACATCATGACCAGCGCTACTTATCAAGAAGAAGTTGAGAAATTGGGCTTCATGGGCATTCCAGTGACCGTATCCGGTACACACGCAGTCAAAGGGTTCAACCACGAGGAACTTAAATCGCTGATTGAATCAGCTGCTAAATAATTTAATACATTAAGCATTATGTACTTTATACAAAAGGGGATCTCTCAAGCCATCAGGCTGCAGAGATCCCCTTTTTATTTTACCGGAGGCGAAGTTTCGGGCCTGTAATCGGCCGCAACCAGAACATCGACATGCCGGGCGGAACGCAGGATTTGCTTGGTCACATCACCCCGCATCCATTTGCGAAACCATGAACGGCTTGATTGCCCGATGATGATCTGTGTGCTTTGAAGAGCCTGCGACCTCTCTAGCAGCAGAGCCGCCACGCGGCCACGCGCCGTACCCGGTATTATTTTGAAAATACCCCCGAGACTTTCCGTCAATTCCTTGAGTTTACGGATGCGCTCCTCCTGAGCCTCACTCCCCTGCTTGAATTCCTGAACATACGTAACGTACCAGCAAGCCTTAAGCCTATAAGCAATTCGGAAGCCACGGCGGATGAGCCGCTCGGCCTGATGTCCCAGGGTAATGCAGACATAAATAGCTTCCTTGCGCCGCCAAGGCCCCCGCAGCGATCCGTCACGCTCCCAAGCCTCCAGACGTTCATCAACATCGTCGGCAATCTCCCGCAGGGCCAGTTCACGAAGGGCGATCAGGTTGCCAATTTTGAAGAAATTCCCCAGCGCCTGATCCACCTTGGCCATATCATAAATCTTGCCCTCCTTCATCCGCTCTTGCAGCGTTCCGGGCGTCACATCAATCAGCTCTACTTCACTGGCCTGTTGAAGAATGCTATCGGGCACTGTCTCCCTTACCCGGACACCCGTGATTTGCTCAATAGAATCATTCAGGCTCTCCAGATGCTGTACATTTACGGTCGAAATGACCGAAATCCCTGCATTCAGCAATTCCAGAACATCCATATAACGCTTTCTATGCTTGCTGCCCGGCACATTGGTATGTGCCAGTTCATCAACCAGCACCACCTCAGGGTTACGCCGGATGATCGCCTCCGTGTCCATTTCCTCCAGCACCGTTCCCCGGTAATCCATCTGCAGACGGGGGATAGTATCCAGATCGGCGACTTGTGCCAGTGTTTCCTTACGGCCATGGGTTTCCAGCAGCCCGATAACAACATCGATTCCTCTCTTTAAAAGGTCATTTCCCTCGCGCAGCATTTTGTAGGTCTTCCCTACACCCGGGGCCGCGCCAATGTACACCTTGAAGGTACCGCGCCGAAAATCCTCGATTTTCTCCATCACTTCCTGATTGCTCAATCTGTGGTAAGCATGCGCCTCCTGTTCTCCGCTGCGGATCTGCCGGGTCGGAAGCACCCGCTGCCCCTCCACTTCCGCACGATCTGCCACAAAGAACACATCCACATTGCGGATCTGCTTCAACAGCGTGCTCGCGATCGAGCCTTTCCAAAAATCCTGCCACGCTGTTTGTTTGGAGTGGCCCATGACGATTCGGGTAACCTTGTTCTTTGTCGCATACTGCACTAGAAGAAGAGGAATCTCTCTCCTCGAGCGGAAGGGAATCTCCTTGATGGAAGCACCAATTTTATCGGTCAGCTTCCATAACGAACGCTTAAAGGTGGCTGCGTTGGAGGGCATAGTAAGCCCCTCCTTCCAGAACGACACCACTTCCAGTTCTGCATTCAGACGCTTGGCAATCTGCTGCCCGCGGCGGATATGAATCGAGCCATTCCAGTAGTACTGTGCGGAAACCAATACTTTTTCAGCGATGCCGGCTCCGCCCTGAAGGCCCTGCTCCTCCCTATGCTTCTCCAAGGAGTGATTCACATCCTCAGCTACAAGACGGAGGGCCAGCTCCCGCAGCTTGCCCAGATTGCCCTTATTAAACAGGCGAGTGCTGGCTTCTCCGCCCAGATGGCCCTCGGACAAGCGCTGGAGAATCTTCTCTGGGGTCACATCCACAAGTACCAGCTCATCGGCCAGAGCAAGTACATTCACCGGAACAAAATGTTCCACCTTCATCCCCGTCCATTGCCGGGCCAGCTCTGCAGCTCCCTCCACTTCATAGACATTCACTGTAGTGATGACACTGATGCCATGGCTCAGCAGGAACTGGATATCCTCCAGCCGCCCTGCCCGCTCGGCTCCCTCCCGATTCCGGTGTGCCGCGCCGTCCGTGAGCACAACCTCCGGGTTACGCTGCAAGATGGCTTCCATGTCCAGATCTTTCTTCTCTATCCCCTTCTTGTGCCAATGGATGCTGGGAATCCGCTCCAGATCGCGGAGCTGATCCAGCGTCTCCGGGCTTTGATGGGTGGAGACCGCGCAGGTCACCACATCAATCCCCTGCGCTTTAAGCATCTGCCCTTCGCGCAGCATCTGATACGTCTTGCCCGACCCGCTTGCCGGGCCGATATAAATCTTCAGACGGCCGCGATGCAGCTCATATAAGGACAACAGCAGCTCCTCCGGTGTTTTTCTCCGGAATGTTCCCATGCAGATCCTCTCCCTTGCATAGCACAGGCATCCCTGCCCAATTACAGACCTCGGGCAGGGATGCTGACTTCTGACTTCACTCTATGGCTTCATCACTTTCTGCACATCCAAATTCAGCTCGAGCACATTCACACGTTCTTCGCCGAACAACCCCAAATCACGCCCTTGTGTATGCGCAGATACGAGCTGCTCCAGCTCCGCCGCCGGAATTCCCGTCAGCTTGCTAATTCGCGGAATCTGTACAGCCGCCGCAGCCGGGGAGATGTGGGGATCAAGCCCTGATCCCGAGTTGGTGACCAAATCCACGGGCAGCTTGTTCAGGGCGACATCGGGGTTGTCTTTCTGCCACTGTGCGATGAAATCCTTCGTACGCTTTAGCATATCCGGGTTGGAGGGTCCGTAGTTGTTCGAGCCGGAAGCCTCCGCTTTATACTCGATGCTCGACACCCGGCTGTGGAACAGACGCGGGTCTGTAAAGTTCTGACCGATCAGCTCCGAGCCAACAACAGCTCCAGCTTCATTTTTAATCAGACTGCCGTTAGCTTGAGAAGGCATGAGCACCTGGGCAATAGCTGTCGTAGCCAGCGGATAAACTACCCCGCATAGAACAATGAATACCAGAGCAAGCCGTACAATGATAAAGAAATTAGAGTTTTTCATGACATCCTCACCCTTTTCCTGATTTAATCAGCCGTCAGATCCATATACTTACAACCATATCAATCAGCTTAATACCTACGAACGGTACAACCACGCCACCGAAGCCGTAGATAAACAGGTTGCGGCCGAGTAGTCGGGACGAGCTCATTGGTTTGTACGACACCCCCCGCATAGCAAGAGGAATCAACAGCGGAATGATGATCGCATTGAAGATCAGTGCAGAGATAATGGCCGAGCTTGGCGAGCCAAGTCCCATAACATTAAGGACCTCCATCTCCGGGATTGCCAGGGTGAACATCGCCGGAATAATGGCAAAATACTTGGCGATATCGTTCGCGATACTGAACGTCGTCAACGCCCCGCGTGTCATCAGCAATTGCTTCCCAATCGCGACCACCTCAATGATTTTGGAAGGATCGGAGTCCAGATCAACCATATTGGCCGCTTCCTTGGCTGCTGTGGTACCGCTGTTCATCGCCAGCCCGACGTCTGCCTGAGCCAGTGCGGGCGCATCATTTGTTCCATCACCAGTCATAGCCACCAGTTTTCCTTGTGCCTGTTCACGGCGAATCACCTCAATTTTGTCCTCCGGTGTGCTCTCGGCAATAAAATCATCCACGCCGGCTTCACGGGCAATGGTGGCAGCGGTCAGCGGATTATCGCCAGTACACATAATTGTCTTAATCCCCATCTGCCGTAGCTCTTCGAACCGTTCCTTCATGCCAGGCTTAACAGTGTCCTTCAGGTAGATGAGTCCATAGATGCGGTTGTCTACGGCAACCGCAAGGGGAGTGCCCCCCAGGCGGGCTATATCATCGGAGCGGCTGTCCAGATCACCCGGAATCTGCCCACCCTTCGACAATACCCATTTTTTCACGGAATCAACGGCTCCCTTGCGCACACTGCGTCCGTCACGAAGGTCGATACCACTCATCCGGGTCTCTGCCTTGAATTCCACAAATTCACCGCCGTCCCCGAGGCTGCTGTCATAGCTGCGTTCCAGCTTCTTGGCGAGTTCAATCACGGACCGCCCCTCAGGTGTCTCATCCTTCAGGGAACTGATCGCAGCCCACGCCGTTAGATCCGATTCGGTTTCTTGACCCACCGGCACAAATTCACTTGCCATCCGGTTCCCGAAGGTAATGGTTCCGGTTTTATCCAGAATCATCGTATTGATATCCCCGGCAGCCTCAACTGCTTTCCCTGACATAGCCAGCACGTTGAACTGGGTGACCCGGTCCATACCCGCAATACCGATCGCCGAGAGCAGCCCGCCGATGGTTGTCGGGATCAGACAGACCAGCAGGGCAATCATGACCGGAATATCGAGCGCAATGCCCAAGTATCCGGCAATCGGCCGCAGGGTAACAACAACGATTAGAAAGATAATCGTCAGACTGATTAAGAGAGTGTTCAGCGCAATCTCGTTCGGCGTTTTCTGACGTTTGGCCCCTTCTACAAGGGAGATCATACGGTCCAGGAATGATTCGCCGGGATCACTCGTAATCCGTACCTTGATCTCATCACTGACGACCCGGGTGCCCCCGGTAACGGAGCCAAAATCGCCGCCTGCTTCCTTGATAACCGGTGCCGACTCGCCGGTAATGGCCGATTCATCCACTGAAGCCAATCCCTCAATCACCTCACCGTCACCCGGGATCAGTTCCCCTTGGCTGACGACCACGATATCGCCTTTACGCAGCTCAGAGGAAGAAACGGTCTTTATTGCCGTTCCGACCAGTTTATTAGCTGTAATATCCTGTTTGGTCTTCTTCAGCGAATCGGCCTGGGCCTTCCCGCGACCCTCGGCAAGCGCTTCGGCAAAATTAGCGAACAGAACGGTAAAGAGCAAAATACAGAATACCGTAATGTTAAAACCTATCGACTGCTCAGCATGAAAGTATCCGGGTGCCAGCACCATAAGCAGAACGATGATGGTACCAATCTCGACTACGAACATTACCGGATTTTTCAGCAGAGTCACCGGGTTCAGCTTCACAAAACTATCTTTCACAGCGCTGAGGAGTATCGGTCCGGTCAGCAGCTTTTTTCTTTTCGCAGTACTCATCTTGTTCGCCCTCTCTTTCTAAGCTTTGCTTAAGCAAAGCTTGCCATGAACAGCCACTGCTTACCGCAAAGTCAAGTACTCGGCAACCGGCCCCAGCACAATGACTGGCAAAAAGGTCAGCGCACCGATGATCAGAACAGTACCGATCAGAATACCGGTGAATAAGCCGTTGTCTGTACGGAAGGTTCCGGTAGTCTCCGGCACGGTGTTCTTGCGGAGCAAGGACCCGGCAACCGCCAGCATAGCGATAACGGAGACGTATCGGCCCAGCAGCATGACGATCCCGGTCGTTATATTCCAGAAGGAGGTATTATCCGCCAGTCCCTCAAAGCCGGAGCCGTTATTGGCGGCCGAGGAGACATATTCATATAACACTTGAGTCATCCCGTGAAAGCCCGGATTGGTAATTGAACCTTTGCCGAGCTCTGTCAGGAAGGCCCCCGCGGTCGGTACCAGGATAATGAGCGGGTGAATCAGGATCGCAATGGCGATCAGCTTCATCTCCCTGGCTTCGATCTTCCTTCCAAGGAATTCCGGGGTTCTGCCGACCATGAGTCCGCACAGGAAAACACCCATAATCGCATACATCAGCATATTAATCAGCCCTACACCCTTACCGCCAAACACATTGTTCAGCATCATAAGCGCCAGCGGCGTAATCTCACCAAGCGGTGTCAGCGTGTCATGCATATTGTTCACACTGCCTGTGGTCGCCGCGGTTGTTACCGTTGTGAACAGGGAGGACTGTGGAATCCCGAAGCGAACTTCTTTGCCTTCCATGCTGCCCTGTGAGGATTCGATGCCCAAGGCGTTGATCGCCGGATTCCCACGGGTTTCCGCATAATAGTTCAGCCCCAGCAGCAGCACGAAGAGCGTCATCATCGCGGTGAAAATCACCCAGCCCTGGCGTTTGTTTTTGGCAAACATGCCGTACGTGTACGGAAGCGCTGCGGGCAGCATCCACATCGAAAGAATCTCCAGCACATTCGTAAGCGGACTTGGATTCTCGAACGGATGCGCCGAGTTGGCCCCGAAGAACCCGCCACCGTTTGTTCCGAGATGTTTGATCGATTCCAGTGAAGCCACAGGCCCTATCGCAATGTGTTGCGTCTGGCCCTCAAGTGTTGTGACGTCAAGCGTAGGCTTCAGTGTCTGCGGCACATGCAAGCCCACCAGAATCAGCGTTACCAATAATGCCAGCGGCAGAAAGATCCGCACATGTGCTTTTACAAAGTCTTCAAAAAAATTCCCCAACGATTCCCGCCCGGTGATTCCTCTGACAAACGCTATCGCCACGGAGAAGCCGCTGGCAGCAGAGGTGAACATCATCATCGTAATCACAGCCATTTGCGAGAAATAGGACAAACCAGTCTCTCCGCTGTAATGCTGAAGATTCGTATTTGTCATAAAACTGATTACCGTGTTGAACGTGAGCGTCTGCTCCATATCTCCTATCCCATTTGGATTAAGCGGCAGTCCCCGCTGCACTCGCAGAATGATATAACTAAAGGCTACCAGCACGATATTCGTTAAAATGAAGCTTAGCGCGTATTTCTTCCAGGACATCCCTTCGCGCTGCTTCAGCCCTATCAGGCGGTAGATGCCATTCTCTGTACGACCAAACCATCGGTCTGTGCGATTCGGCTCACCCGAAAATACATGATACACATAGGTGCCCACTGGCTTCACCAGAAGCAGCAGGATTAAGATAACTACGACCATTTGCAGAGTGCCCATGAATGTCCCTCCTTAGCAAGACTTCTATTTCTGTTCCCATTCCTAGCGTTAGATGTAGCTAAAATTTCTCCGGGTGAATCAGCGCATATACCAGATAGATGAACAGCAGCAAAGTCACAGCAATAATCACAATCACCGCTCATGCCCCCCTGCATCCCGGGCTACATTCGAACACCATTGTACAAATCCATAGAATAAGCCGTACGTAACGGCCAGCGCAGCAATCATATACAGGTCCAGCATTGTTTCCAGCCCCTTTGTTTATCCCTGATCACGGGATGATTTATCCGCCAAAAAAACGGCATCCCCGCTATGGGAATAGATGACATAACTTGCACCCAGTCTTTTATAGACCAATCTGGGATTCAAGGAGGATGTGATGACAAAGATGGGCTGTGTGGTCCAGGCCCGGCACATCTGGATGTAACGGCAGCACAGCGTAAAGCTGCTCTCGAACAGATAGACACGGCTTACTGGAAAAGATGGACGAAACCACGTTTTCTGGTGACGGGTATCTACAAGAATAGTGTTCTCAACTCCCAGTTCCTCTAAACGCTCCTTCTCCTCCTGATTGTTCGTCAACCCTGCTACAGGGATGCCTCTAAATTTTAAAATCTTGATAAAATGCTCTCCGGCTTTTGTCGGTGCGCATACCAGCACATATTCTATCTGATCCGCCATATCTCTTATCTCCTCCTGCTCTAGTACAACAACAAGGAGGCAACGAAAATCTCCGAAAGGATCATGACCTATCGTCATTTTCGGGCACAGCCATCTGTGGCTGTGTCACGTCACCAGACGCTGCCTTACAAGCGTTTTGCTTATAAAAGCACAGCAAAAAACCACAAAGGATTACCTCTGTGGCTCGCTAACGGTCACATTGCACTCATCCTCTCTACATACGCTTACGAGGTTAGCTGTCGGATTCGGGCGGTGAGAGTCGCCCTACCCGCACAGATGCACATTTGACGCATCCATACAGGATTCACCCCATAACCGGCTCCGACTCTCACATCGGCTGCCGATTGTTGGTTCCCCCGCTTTCCTTGACGGAAATTAAGCGGATCAACTATTCGGTTGTGGTTGAAACAGATGTAATCATACTCTCGCGCAGGAATTCTTGTAAAACGTCAAGGATGCCAAAATAATGCATAAAGAAAACCCTTTTCATATCAGGTAGCGCTTTCTTGATGTTCAATCTCTCTATTTCTCCTATTTTCACGTTTTTGTCACGATTATCGAAAATTTTAGGCAGATCAGAAATCTTTTTCTCCAAAGGATGGGATTTCAAGGTTTTCGCCCGTTTTCCGTGTAAATATGAAAAGCGGTGCTTGAGGAAGATAGAGGCCTCATAACGGGCAATAAACATGCTTTTAGTCCCCTTTCTCTCCCTTGGTTGCTGAAATTCCGCGGATAGACGTTACTATGAAAGATTTTCTCTTTTTACAAAAGAAAGCGGTGCGGCGTATGATTCGGATTACGATCACATCATTAGCTAAAAGGAAATGAACAACTATTATTTTGGTACACATCCAGAACTTCTGGATCCGAAGAGCCTGACGCGGGTGTACTTTGGCGTATTGTGTTGCGATGACGGCGGCCATAGTTATTAAATGGGCTACCGCTTCGGGGAGGATTCAAAGTGGACATAGAACAACATCATAAGCTGACACGAATAGAACTCTTTGCTGTCCCTGCTTCCGCGGCTATCCATGGCTCCACAGCCGATTGTGAAAAACCATTGTACATCATCCTGAAGTTATCCTGTCAGAGAGACTGCGGCTGGGGGTTGTGCAGCATCCTAGCCGAGGGAAAAGGGGTCGACCTGGTAAGATGGGGTAACTTTCTGCGGTGTATCCGGCAATGTAGCCTGAGTGAAGCTGTCGGGGTTACGCAGGTTACCAGCCAGAGCTGGCAACCGAGCCAGTTTGCAATGGTACAGACCGCCTTGCAGGATTTGCAGGCAACTCTGTACCCGCCTGTCCTTGCCGGAATGTTCCGGCAGGAGAATCGAAAGTCTAAGCTGCTCCATCTATCCGTGGAACAACTTCCTGGAGCTTCCTCATCGCCGCCAGCATGGATCAGCATGGACACAGACTGGCTGGTGGAACACTCCGTCGCCTATTATTCCATTCTGTAATGTCAACATTCTTCCACTTCGAAAGGAAGGTGCGCACGATGTCCGCCCCTTTACCCGCAAAATCAGCCCGCCGCTCCCTGCCCGCCTTCCGCGGGCTGGTGGAGCAATACGCAGACAGCGTCTACACTCTGTGTATCCTGCTGCTGAAGGACCCGCAGCTCGCTGAGCAGGCTGCGGTCCACACCTTCACAGCGCTGGGCAGGTCCTCCCGGCTAACGCCTGGTTCTTCCCTGCCCGGCTCCATCCAGGTCTACCAGACCTGCCTGTCGCAATGCTCACTTACGCCCGCCGCACGCCTGGCGGGCGAGCCTGGACAGCCGGCGGGCAACCGGCTCGTCCTCTCCGCACTGCGCTACGGCTTGGGCCTTCCCTTGGCAGATATCAGCACCATTCTGCATCTCCCCGTCCCGGAGCTGAAGATACAGCTAAGAGCCCTGCGCGAAGACATGCGCACGGCCCACGATTCTTCCTCACTACTTGCTTAACATCGTCTGGCTCCTGAACTTGTACACCATATATAGCATCAGCGGAAGGACAAACGCACAGGTGAAATCCCAGAAGATATAATAATCAACGATATAATCGAAATAAACGGTATTGGTCGTGATCGCGAACGCCAACCCAAAGACAAGCATGCCCCCAGGAATAGACAACGGACGATAATCACGTAGCTTGAAGAGTTGCGCGGTCCCGAGCAGGAAAGCATAGAAGTCCAGGATTGTTTTGAAAAATGTAGATAAAATCCAATTGATAGCCAGTATGGCCTCCACCCGCTGCAGAAAGTTCCCCACGTTGATTTTTTGTGCGGCGGCATAGGTAGCGTAGAGATAACTAGAGGCCAGGTTAGGTCCAATCACGAGAAGGGTAAGCAAGATAATAGAACAGATAGCCATCCCTCCAAGGAAAACCCCGATTAAATAATCCCTTTCCGTAGTCTTGCTGGTAACCACATAGGGTAGGAACATAAGCACAGCATTGAGCTCACAGAACGTAAAGGTGCTGCTGTATAATGAACCATGTGTAATCGCCCGAAGTCCCTCACCCATTACAGGCTGAAGTCTGGACAATTCGGCTTGAGGCAGCAACAGAACGAACAGGGCCAGAAACAGGAAGATATATAGAGGAAAAAAAGTCTCTCCCGACCGGGCTATAGCTTCCAATCCACTCTTCGTCCCCCACACCAACGTAATGATCATCATGAAGTGAATCGCGTTGATCGGCGTCTCCGTAAAAATCTGCGTAGTGAGAAAATCACCGGCTTCCCGGAGCAGCATCGCTGTAGTAACCAAATAATAGTACAGGTAAAATAAAGAAATCAGCCCACCGATCCATCTCCCCAATAGACGCCGATTATATTGAATAATCGTCAGCTTGGGAAACAAGCGGCTGAACCGGTACAGAAACCAGGCGATGGGCCATCCGATCAAAAGGCCCATTCCTCCGGAGATCCATCCATCTTGCTTGGCCGCCGATATCGTGAGCGAGGGCAGAATCAACAGCATATCCCCAATAATAAAGTAGATGACCAGCACAGCAAGTTGTCTGGAGCTGATTCTCCCATTTTCCATGCCTTAATCATCCTTTACCTGTAGAATGTGCTGCATCCATTGATACAGTGGTTTGTAGATCAGCTCAGGAACCCTCATTGGACTGGGTGTCTGGATTCCTTGTAAAGCCACAATACTGAAGATTGCCCCGGCAACCAGCATAACTGTGAAAATTAGCGTTTCTCGCGCCCAGCCTTTCCTGATCAAGGGAGGGAGCTCGAAGGCAGCGATGGCGAGGGACCAACAACTGACGACAATGATCGTAAGTGTCATGTCTATTTCTCCTTCATCCGACGCTCAATCGAATTGCTGATCATGCCTGTGTTACGAATATGAGCATCCACCTTATACACCACTTTCAGATGGGGAAATTCATCATTCCATCGCGGTTCCATCTTCTTCCACAGCCTGGGGTATGCGTTATTAATCGCCTGTCCAAACCCGAAAACATCGACTTTATAACGGCGCTGGACCACCTCAACCGATTTCCTCATCAAATCTTCCAGGTCCTGTTCTCCAGCAGCTTGTAGCTGTTCCAGCACCATTGGATCATTAATGTTCAGACTGCACTCCAATTCCCCGATGTTGCCCTCCATTTTGGCGCTGATCTCAATGATAGGTCTACCCGCCTCCAGGCGACTTTTCATTTCCGTGTTTGAGCGGATAATTTCCAGACTAATATACTTGCCATCCGGACATTTCAAATGCCCTGCCGTGCTGCTAACCGTGTTTCTGATATAGTTATAGCCTTTACCTTCGTCCTTGGTCATCCATCCAATCAGCTTGTCATTACGGAAGACTGCCATGCCTGAATACCCCAGTTTTACCGGATGATCGATAAGTCTCATATCCTCAGTTTTAGTATCCGAACTATCATTCTCCAAAATGGAGATCCCCGGCAGCACAGGACTCATTCCCGTAGTCATGAGCTGGTCCATCAACGTGTCAACGGTCACTGCAGCCACTGGTGCCCAGACCTTGGTTGAAGTATCCAGCGAATAGAATAACGCCTCCGCAGGGATTTTCTCCAGCGGTGTCAGGACTTTCAGAATATCCTCTGCTGAAGCATCCCTAGCGATCAATACGTAATAATCCGGTCTTGTCTCCGGATTCCGTACCAGAATATCTATCACTTTGGCAATGCCGTCCCGAGCCACCTCTTCACTTAGAACCAGTGTACGGATGTGGGCAGTATAGATCTTTCGGGGGCTTGTCTCTGTCAGCTTGCGGAAAGCTTCAAAGAGGGTCGGTGCCACCGTCTTATAAACCGCCACCGGAATATCTTGCTTGCCCGTCCGGCTATTCACCTGATCCGGTATAACCACCTGTACGGTCAAATGGTATTGATCCCCGGATTTATCGATTGCGATGCCCGACACAATGCCCAGCTCATTCAATTCCCGGCGGCTCCAGCACCCTGTCAACAGCACAAGGATCACTACTGCCGCTAAAATCCCCCCTGTAATACGTTTCATGGATGCACCTCAACGATAGCTATTTATTTGCGTGATTGCCGCACCGGGTTCTTGCGGTTGTACATCTTCGGCCGATTGCGCATAGCTGGCCAAGGCAAGCGGAACAGTGAATCCTTCTGAGCGTCCAGATTAAACGGAGCGAGCGGGCTCAGATAAGGAACGCCGAAGGAGCGGAGCGTATTCAGGTGCAGCACCAGGATGATAACCCCCACCAGAATACCGAACAGGCCAAATGAAGCGGCCAGCCCCATCAATACAAACCGGATCATTCGCACAGAAATAGACATTGTATTCGCCGGAATGACGTAACTTGAAATCGCCGTAATAGACACGATGATGACCATCGCCGCGGAGATAATGCCCGCTTCTACCGCAGACTGCCCGATGACTAGTGTGCCTACAATGGACACGGCCTGGCCTACCGTTCTTGGCATCCGTATGCCGGCTTCCCGCAAAATTTCATAAACAATCTCCATCATCAACGCCTCAATAAAAGCCGGAAAAGGGACGCCTTCCCGCTGCGCGGCCAGATTTAGCAGCAAATTCGTGGGCAGCATCTCCTGATGAAAGGTTGTAATAGCGATGTAGAATGACGGGGCAAGTAGAACAATCAAAAAGGACATAAAGCGGATCATCCGAATCAGGGTGCTAATGTCTGAGCGCTGGTAGTAGTCTTCTGGAGTCTGCAAGAAATGTACAAAGAGCGCTGGAACGAGCAGGACAAACGGCGTACCATCTATGATGATCGCCACTTTCCCCTCGAGGATTCCCGCCACGATGGTATCTGGACGTTCACTGTTGTATACGGTAGGAAATGGAGTCGACGTCTTGTCCTGAATGAACTCCTCGATATAGCCGCTCTCCAGAATGCTATCAATATCGATAGCATCCAGCCGGGTGCGCACTTCTTGAAGGATCTGCCCGCTCACAATATTTTTCTGGTACATAATAGCGACACTAGTCTTCGTTATTGTGCCAATGGGGTGGATTTCAAGCCATAGCTGCGGGTCCTTGATCCTGCGGCGGATGAGCGAGATATTAGTCTGAATATTCTCTGTAAAAGCATCCATCGGCCCGCGAATGCTCGGCTGGGAGGTCGGCTCGCCCACGGTCCGGTCTTCGCGTCCGGTCACCCCGATTCGGAGCCCCTCCGCATATCCGTCGAGCAGAAGAATGGCATCTCCTGACAGGAGATGTGTGAACAGAGCGTCTATCCCATCGACATAGCCGATGTCTCCCACGGTAAGGGCTTTTTCCTTCAGATAGGCCAGCGGGGCCTCCCTGAAGGATGACTCCTGCTCAGGCTTTAGCGCCCCCAGGTTAGTCAGTGATTTCAGTACAGATGTCTGGATCATGGTGCGATCAGCCAGACCGTTCATGAACAGCAAGGCCACTCCCCACTGATCGGCCAGCACCATCTCTCGCACAATTAGATCCGGACTGCCCCCCAATGCTTCCCGTATCGACCGAATATTATTGTGTAGATCAGCGTCCAGCAATTTTCCGGAATCCGATACCAGTTGCATGGAAGCCACCTCTCATTTAGCAAAATTAGGTTGTACTTATTGTGACCCGTGCGGCAAGGGAGTATACGCCAATAAAGGGGGTGAGCAGTATAGTGATGGTTTTGAGGTAAATAAAAAACCGGAGCCACATTGTAGGCTCCGGTTCATGCTATTCATTGCATTTAACAAACTGCTCCCTCTTCAGAATGGGGATGTTTGGAACTGCTGGCGCAAAGCGTTCGCCTGAAGACTTCCCATAGGACAGCTAGCACCGGAACATAGACTGTCGACAGATTTCAACCACTAGAAGCGGTAAATCCACCATCAGCCAGCCGCCTTAACAGTGGAAAAGAGGGGTCGCCTCCTCAACTAAAAGCATTTTTGTACCTTATTTCCCTTTAATATAGGCGAAAGAGGGAAATAAGGGCATTATCGTATCTTATTTTCCTAAGAAGCGCGCTGAACGGGGTATTCTGAAAGATTTAAGGTACAATATTGCACTTAATCTCGACGAAACGGTCGCTGCAGACGATTTAAGGTACAAAAATGCCGTTAATTACACTTATAAACTATTTATGAGAATTATTATTTTATTATCGTTTTAAATCAGTTCTGATATTTTAAAAGTTAAGCCCCTTAAGCTTGATTGAGCTACTCTTGTTTCTCATGGAATTTTACAGTGAATGGGTGGACAACGATATCATTTATTATCCAATGTCGATATTTTTAATGACTCTTGCAGGATTACCGCCAACTACCACATTGTCTGGAACATCCTTAGTTACTACTGCTCCTGAGGCAACAACGACATTATTTCCAATTTTCACTCCCGGATTAATAACAGCTCGTCCGCCAACCCATACATTATTGCCGATCCTCACAGGTTTGGCGTATTCGGGTCCCTTAATCCGTTCGTAAGGATCCACAGGGTGTGTGGCTGTATACACATGAACACCCGGGCCAAACATGCAGTTGTCTCCTATGCGCACTTCACAGACATCGAGAATCGTACAATCAAAGTTTGAAAAGAAGTTTTCACCTACATGAATGTTATAGCCATAGTCAAATCGGATATTCGCCTCCATACCTATGTTTTTCCCAGTCGACCCAAGCAGTTCTTTAAGCATCTGAACTCTCATTTCATCATCTGCTTCAGTTGTCTGATTGTATATCCGTGTCATCCTTCTGGCATAGGCCCGCTCACGCACCAGTTCAGGATCCCAAGCTTCATATAGTTCTCCATCCAGCATCTTTTGTTTTTCTGTTTTCATATATTTCCTATCCCCTAATATCGTAAAGTGAATTTTCTGAATTTCGTACCGGCTTTGCGGAGCGGGTCAGAAATCCTGAGACAACAATCCCCAGTAGAACTACAATCATTGCACGTAATAACCCAAAATGCTCTCCGAGAAAACCTAGTACTGGTGGACCTACCAAAGATGCAAGATAACCCATTGTAGCCACAGCGCTCACTCTTGCAGCAGCACCTCGGGATTCATCTCCTGCAGCAGACAAACCTACTGGAAAGCCAAGTGAAACGCCGAATCCCCATAAGAGTACACCAGCCGAAGCAACCCAATAATGCTGTCCCCAGATTACAAAAACCAATCCCAAAATGGCCGAAATTGCACATCCCGACAGAACACGAACTCTTCCATAACGATCTAATAGCGATCCCCCTACAAAGCGTCCTATGGTCATAGCTGTAACAAACAAGCCATAAATAAAGGAGCCTTCCAATGAACTGACACTATAACCATCTACCATGATAAGTGGCAACCAGTCATTAGCAGAACCTTCAGCAAACGCCATACCTAAAACCATAATACCAATGAGCAAGGTCCGTTTTTCTTTCCACACCTCAAACTGTGACTTTATATTGAATCTTTTTTGATCTGTAGTTTCCTTCTGTTCTCTCCCAGTTCCTTCTGGTAAGTAACGAATGGAATACACAACTATAACCGCCATCAGCAAGGCGAGGATTGAAAAGTGGAGCAGAATCGGCAGTTGAATGGCAAGCGCTACTACTCCCAGCAGAGCTCCAATAAGTGTCCCGACACTAAAAAAACCATGAAACGCCGGTAAGAGTGTTCGATCCATTTTCTTTTCGATTGCAGCACCCTCAACATTTAATGCCACCTCCGCAGTTCCATAACCGAAACCAAATAACAGCAGTCCGCCTGTAACAACAGCTGCTATTGCCGTAGCCGCACCGATTCCAATCGTTATAAAACCTGTGGCAATCATGAAAGAACTAATTAATATAACAAACCGTGCACCTTTACGGGCAATAATCGAACCGGCCAAAAGCAAAGCAGCAAGCGAACCTGCTGCTAGTGCAAATATAAGGATACCCATACCTGCAGTTGATACTTGCAGTAAATCTCGAACATCAGGAGTCCTAGACACCCACGAAGCAAAGATTACCCCCGGTAGAGCAAATAAGAGAAATAAGAAGTTACGAACAATTCGGGCGTTTTGGTTATAAATAGTCTTCATTTATTCTGCGATCCTTGAAATAATACATTTTATCGCGTTCATTAATTTCACGAAGAACTCTGCATGGATTACCCACGGCTACAACATTTGCAGGAATATCCTTGGTAACAACACTCCCTGCGCCAATTACCGTATTATCCCCAATAGAAGTACCTGGAAGTATAACCGCGCCAGCTCCTATCCAGCAGTTTCTCCCAATGTAGACAGGGGCATTGAATTGATATATTTGTTCTCGAAGTTCAGGTAGAATTGGATGCCCTGCTGTTGCTACAGTTACATTTGGTCCAAACATCGTGTAATCACCAACATGTATATGGGTGTCGTCTACTAAAGTCAAATTAAAATTTGCATAAATATTACTGCCAAAATGTACATGCTTACCACCCCAATTCGAGTGGAATGGCGGTTCAATATAGCAGCCTTCACCTATTTCTGCAAACATATCTTGAAGCAGAGCTACTCTTTTCTCAAATTCTAATGGTCGGGTCATATTAAAATCATAAAGTCGTTCTAGGCAAATCGTCTGCTCTTTACTGAGTTGCTCATCGCCAGGCAAGTATAAACTACCATTGTGAAGTTTATCTTTAATGTTCATTTGTCGAACTCCTTTTACATACTGATTTTAGGAATGATGAGTCACCACTCAACCTGATCGAAGCGCATGTTTTTGTGATAATATATTCTATCGTTATCCGTGATTTCACGGAGTACCTTGCAGGGATTACCGACGGCTATTACATTGGCGGGAATATCCTTAGTTACGACACTCCCGGCTCCAATCACGCTGCCCGCTCCAATTGTGACTCCTGGAACAATAATTGCACCGCTACCAATCCAAGCCCCATCCTCGATAACTACGGGCAGAGCAAACATCGCTCCTTCTTTGCGCTTTTCAGGATGTACGGGATGACTGGTCACAGCGATCGTTACATTTGGACCAAACATCACATCGTTTCCAATGGTAACTTTATAATCGTCTACAACGGTTAAGTTAAAGTTGATATACACATTGTTACCTACGGTAGTATTTGAACCATACGACATGCGAATTGGAGGTTCCATCCATACATTATCGCCCATGCTCCCAAAGAGTTGTTTCATTAAAGACTTGCGTCCTTCCAAATCATCCGGATGCAAGCGGTTGATTTCATAACAGATTGCTTTGCCGCGCTGACGTGCACGTGCCAGAGCTTCAGCTTCCTCGGGATAATTATGATCATGGTCAGTAAATAGCTGGCAGCTTGCCATTCGTTCTTGAATATTCATAGGTTATTCTCCCTTTATAATTCATATTTTTCTTTTAGAAGCCATGGATCCAATTCTTATCCGACTTCCGCAAAATCCCTAGTAATATTGTTTAGCCATTTGTATTGGCGAAATCGAATATACGCCACAGGCAGCTTAATGATTTCATCCAGGCTAATAACGACGTACAACACAAGGGGAGACACTTGCCAGACAAAAGCACAGAGATAAGCAAGTGGCAATATAATGCCCCACATCACGACAGTATCGCACCAAAAACCAAATTTGGAATCTCCTCCAGCGGTGAAGATACCTGCAATGGTATTAGAATTAAAGGACTTTGCAATACAATAATAAGCACAGATATAAAGCATTCCATTCAATTGATTTTGCGCAACTTCATTTAAATTCACCATGTAGAATACCAGCGGTTTTATCATCAAAATAGTACATCCTGCCAGCACACCAAATATTAGAGCATAGAGATTCATCCTCTTGCCCGCTTGCTTTGCTTTCTCAATCTGTCCATTCCCCAGGTATTTTCCAATAAGTACAGCTCCACCGCTGGCAATACCTCCACATAACACAATGGCCAGATTCTTAACCACCGACGCAACTGAATTTGCTGCCACCATATCAGCACTAACATGACCGATAATCGCTGCCGTCGCAGTCAAAGCTCCACCCCAAACGATATAATTGCCCAGCACAGGCAGGGTATACTTAAAGAAATCCCTTAATAGTTTTCGTTGAATACTATCGCGTACAGGCAAGCGGAAATGGATGGGGCCCCGCGTAAAGGAGTGAACAAGGCAACAACCCAGTTCAATGGAACGCGCGGTAACTGTAGCGAGAGCAACCGCCGTGATAGCCAGTTCCGGCTTACCCGGAAAGAATACAAATATGCAAAGAGCGTTGAAGATGATGTTTAAGATCAGGCATACGGCACTAATCCAGGCACTAAGTTTGGCATTTTCCATACTTCTGATCACGCTGAGATACATCTGCGAGATGCCCATTGCAAGATAAGAGAACGCATTTAATTGCAAAAACCTCGCACCATACATAATCAAATCGCCATCATCTGTAAAAATTCGCATTAATGTCTCCGGATATAAAAAGGAAGACGAAAAAAACAACACAGAAATAATGAACGAGAACAGGCATGCAATGCTTAGGATACGCTGTATGGTTTGTTGGTCCTTCTTCCCCCAATACTGTGCAGTCAGGATACCAGCCCCTGTAGAGAGCCCCATATAAAACAAGGTCAATACAAAAGTGATCTGTCCTGCAAGCGATACAGCCGACATCGCAGATTGACTAATCATACCCAGCATGACGATATCCGCTGATACAACCGTTGCTGAAATTAGATTCTGCAATGCAATGGGAATGACCAAAGTCATCAACTCACGATTGAAAGAACGATTCACAGTTGTTGTGATTTGTTTGTTTTCGTTCACTCCACAACCCTTCCCCCTCATTTAATGATTCACACTATCAAGATAGAATAAATTCATTGTTCTTTTCCACCAATATCGAATATAATCCTATAAAAATCGTATTTAGTTTAAAGGAGTACTTCATTTTGAAAAATCCATTGGAGATTTTTTCTGATTTATCTGAACGTTTGAATTATAATTTCCCTGATTTACCCTTATATATTCGAAAAGGAAGCTTGGATCAGTTTCACAATTATGCAGCTACAGCCCATTGGCATGTCGACTTGGAGTTCATTTACGTTCTTGAAGGATCTATGGACTATTTTGTTAATGGATGTACAATACGTATTGATCAAGGAGAGGGAATTTTCGTGAATAGCAGTCGTTTGCATTTTGGATTTTCCCACGATCATACCGATTGCTCATTTATCGTCGTCGTGATTCATCCCTCGCTTCTTGGCGAAGGTTCATCTCTGGCAAAAACGTACTGGGAAGACAAGTTCAGCGCCATGATGGAAGACTTTATATTGCTTACAAATCAAATAGGCTGGCACCGGGAAGTTCTCACTTCCCTGCAAGAAATATATGATGAGATGCATACGGATTCCGCGCCCAATCCCCTTCGCTTAATATCACGGGCTTTAGCACTGTGCGCTTGCATTGGAGATCAGGTGCAGCAAAAATCGGGGCATTCTGAGGACGTTCAATTATGGACAAATGTCCAGCAGATGACGAGCTTCATCCATCAAAATTATGAGTATAAAATCACTCTTGATGATATAGCAGCCGCAGGAGCTGTATGTAGAAGCCGCTGCTGTACATTATTTAATAAATATGTAGGCCAAACTCCAACCGTGTACCTGACAAGATACCGCATTCAAAAAGGCTGTGAAATGTTAAAGGAAACGAAACGATCGATTTGCGAGATTTCCATCGCATGTGGTTTTCAAAGCGCAAGTTATTTCACATTTATTTTCCGGAAACAAATGGGTTTAGTTCCGCAGGATTACCGGAAACAAATCATTAAGGAGCAGGGTTAATTAACTATATTCGAAAATATCTAGGGGACCATACTCCCTTCTAACACAGCAAAAAACCTTGTTACCGGATGAGCGGCCAACAAGGTTTTTTCTTTCACATCATTATTTTTTCTCTTTCTGACGTAACTTCCCATACAGGTATAGTCCCATACCGCGCCCGCTGCACACAAAACCGCCAGTCCGATCTTGAACCCCAGCAGCAGCGTAAAGTCGCCGGGGGCCATCCAAGCATCGAAAAAACAGAACATGAAGTTTTTTCATCACTATCACCATTCTGAAATTGTAAAATCAAATCAAAATTCTTTAGCTTTTAAATATCCCATTTAATATTTCACAAAATAAACTAATAAAATATTAATAAATTATTTTTTCCATATTTTTATTGCAAAATAACATAATGTATATTATTCTATGGAAGCTACTGAAATATATGGTATTTATTCCGAAATTTACTTAAGTATTTTAAAAATTCTATTTTGAGAAGAGGACTTATCACATGAGAAAAACGAAGAAGTTTTTAGTGATGACTTTAGCAACAGCCATTGTCTCTACAATGGGCAGTTCTGTTATTTCGGCAAGTTCCGAAAGCAATACACAATCTTTTACAGATGCCACTGCTCCTTCATCAAAAGAGATCGTAGATCTAACACAGCTAACCATTAATGAAGTTCTATCTAACCCTCTATATAGTACGCTTGATTTCGACTATAATGACGTTATGCTCTTTAAGGAAATAGAAGATTTTAAAAAAGCTAATCCTACCTTATCTGACCTATCTATTGTTGCTGAATTTGATAATAAACTTGATAAAGAATCTAATACTTTTTTTCTACTAGCCATAGGCGATGGATATGCTGAACAATGGGCTCAGTTAACAAGTTTTGAAAAAGGATTAGCAATTGCCAGTCCTGCTCAAGCGCTCGTAGTAAACACCTGCAGAAACAAAGCAAACACATATGCTGCTGAAAGCATTTACAAAGATCAGAAAGGAAATGGTACTGCAAAGGATGCATATCGGCATGCCATTTGGAATGCATTAATGAGTAAATATATCAGCAAACAAGCTGCAGAATTATGGGCAAATGCCCATGAAGAGCAAGATGACCCCGGGTATTACGATCGATACACTGACGGTATTAAGAACAGTGAACATACGAGAATGGATTACCACAACAATCAGAAAGGTAGAGATTGTTGGAGTGTGCTCAAAGACTCAATTTTATGGACATCTGATCAGGATTTGAAAGATCGAGTAATAGCAAAATTTAGAGCTGGTGAAATGTTAATTCTAAAATACAATTAATCATTAGGTAAGTTATTAAATTTCGCATTAAGAAGACCGCTTTTTAATAAGCGGTCTTCCTTCAAATTAATCGGTTAAAAATTATAATCATTTCACTATCAGAAGCGGGAGTTGAATTAATGAAAAACAAGAAACAAAGACCAATGTTTGTGTTTTTGCTAATCCTTCTACCGATTATAGCCATTGTTTTTATTATTATGTCCGACCGTCTTGATCCACAACGCAAACTTCAAAATGAAAATTCCAACGCATTTATAAACTCGATTAATTCATTAGAGGACGGAAAAGAATATCGTTTATCAGATATTATTCCTTTTAAATGGGATCAAATCTATGTATTCCCTGAGTATACTGATGAATCGCACATTGAGAAGGTCATTGGATTTGAAAGTAGCAGAGTTCGTATGTCTGATTCTGAAGCCATGCAACAAATAATATTCGTTAAAAATAGAAAGATCGTGTGTTATGTTCAAGACATGGATTATAGGTTGGGATTTTCCATTGAAAGAAAGAACCAAGACTATTTATCCATAGAAAATGACGACAAACATAAGCTCCATGTAAATTTACGGGACAGTCTTAGATATTTAGAGTTTAAACCAATAGCACAATAAATACGTAGCACCTAATCCGCTTGGATTATCTTTTTTCTTATAGCAAAACACTAAACTTGATCTTTTAACTAGAAGCCCCTTAAGTTTACGGAGCTCCTAGCTAACCTTTGCTATTCATTCTAACTCTTAGTTGGAGATTACATATTTGGATAAATGACTATCCGATGTTGAAACAAAAATCTCATTTTCAGAAAACTCAAAGCTACTGTTTTGCCGATCGCCACTTAATAATTCGTCGGGATAGTTCTTCAAATCATCACCGTTTAAATCAAGGCTGAACAAATACACTACTCCATTTCTTTCATAAAACCTCTTGGTAATATAATCACCTGTTTCAATATCCAGCACAGCGTTCACATTTATTTGTTTTGATTTAACATTCATTATCGAGAGTATGCCATCCCTGCTTAACCAGAATAAATTTTGATTTTTTACTGGCAATATCAACGATATCATTACTTGATACTCTTTCCTTACTTCCCCCTATGAACTGCAGGAATGTTCATGTTGTCATGCTTCATTTTAAAAAACCATTCATCTTTACCAGTATTAATGTCTACCGCAAATACACTGTCGCCTTCGCAAAAAATAATTCTCTCATTTTCAATAATGACGTTATCAGGATAATGCGGGCTGAACCATTTTCTCTGCCCAGATTTTTTATCTATCATCGCCATAGGAACAATACTAAGCACTTTATCCCCCAAAATGATTGGTTTATTATCAGCATGAACTGACTTGTAATCCCACGCACGACTTAAAGAGAATGACGTTTGTTCTGGAAAAATGATGGGTTCGGCCTGAGTATTTACAATATACTACTAATAGCAGTGCTCAATAACCTCTCTTCTCTCAAATATGTTTCTAGTCTTTTTCAGAGCCTGTACGGCAGATGTAAGGTTGATAGAATATTGCTATAACGCCTTCAAGCATAGCAAAAAACCTTGTTGACCGGATGAGCGGCCAACAAGGTTTTTGTTCTTTCACATCTTTATTTTTTCTCCTTCTGACGCAGCTTCCCATACTGGTATAGTCCCCATACCGCGCCTACCGCACCCAAAACTCCCACTCCGATCTTGATTCCCAGCCGTAGCCCGGAATCACCGGGGTCCATCCAAGCACCGAAAAAACAGAACATGGAGGAGAAGAATAGAAACGCACCGATCTGGTTTTTCTCTTCATTGGTTTTCTGAACGTTATTTGCATTCATTATTATCAATCCCCTTTCGGATATGGGTGAAACCAAATCAAATTTTGTAAGCTTTCATTGCTTTTCTGATTTCCTTAATGCTCGGGCGTTTACCGTACATCAGGACACCGGTGCGGTAGATCTTCGCGGCGAGCCAGCCGAAGAAGAACGTCGTTACCAGGAGAATCGCCAGCGAGACGATAATTTCCCACAACGCTATACTACCCACACCAATTCGCAGCAACAGAGTCAATGGAGAGGTGAATGGTACAAAGCTTGCCACCTTGACCAACAGGGTATCTGGACTAGCGATGCTGAATAACGGGATGTAGAAAGCTGCAAAGCCCAGCATCATGATCGGCATAATCGCCTGTCCGAGATCCTCAGTACGGCTGACAATGGAGCCAACGGCTGCGTACATAAGAGCGAAGAGGAAGTAGCCCAGGATATACAAGATGATGCCATATGTCAGTAAACCAACATTAAACTGACTGAAATTCAGATCAAAGTCGCTCATAATTGTCGCATTATGCGGCAGTTTCAGGTTGGCGGCAATTGCCGCAGCGATAATTACAATTTGCGTTAATCCAACCAGGAAGATCCCGATAACTTTACCGAACATCTGCGCCAGTGGCGAAGCGCTTGTGATCAGAATCTCCATAATACGAGAGCTCTTCTCTGAAGTAATTTCTGCTGCGATCATATTGCCTGTCATCATAATCGACATAAAGAACAGAATTAAAAGCACATATACAATCACGTAATTGATAGCAGGATGGGATGGTTCTGCTTCTACCTCACCTGTCGTGCTGAGCTGTTTGGTACCAATCGCTACCGGCGTATTCATCGCGCTGATCTGCTCTGACGTCAGCTTATCTCCGGCGATAAGCTGTGCGTTAACCTGCTGCAATGCCACTTGCAGATAGGACTGCACTTCCCCTTTAAGCTTGCCATCGCGACTGAAGTAGGTCACTTCCTGCAGACCTGAAGCGGATGCTGTTCCCAGAGAGAGGTAGCCCTGCACCTTCTCGTCATCCAGCGCCTTTTTTAGCTCGGGATCATCACTTGCGGCATAAGAATTCAGCGTAATTTTCGGGATTCCTGCTGGAGGATTGTAAGCCTTAAGCAGTTCAGCTGCCGGATTTCCGCTGTCAGCTACAAGTCCGATCACTGCGGTGCTTCCTGCCGTACCACTAGCGGTATCATCACCCTTGAACACTTTAATCATGTACGGGATGTTCATCCCGATACTGAGCAGCAATACGATAATCAACGTAGTAATCATGAATGATTTCGTTCTTACTTTATTCCTAAAGGTAAAGCCGATAATTGTCCCCATCTTATTCATGAGATTCACCCACCGCCCGGATAAAGATTTGGTTTAATGTCGGTTCCTTAATTTCAAAATGCTCCACTTCACCCTGTCCGATTGCCTGCTGTAAAATGCGCTGTGCGGCTTCAATCTCGCTGATTGTCAGCAAATAACCCCGTTCCTGTCGTTTCACAGCTGTTACGCCTGCAATAGACTCCAGTCCGGAAACTTCACCAGGGGTGCGAAGCAGCACCTGCTCGCGTGGATACCCCTTCTTGATCTCACGGATCTCACCTTGCACCACGGTATTGGAGCGATCGAGAATGGTGATATTCCGGCAGAGCTCTTCGACGTGTTCCATCCGGTGTGTGGAGAACAGGATACTCGTACCTTGATCACGTAATTCCTTGACTGTGTCCTTGAGCAGTTCGACATTTACAGGGTCCAGGCCACTGAAAGCCTCATCGAGAATGAGGATTTGAGGTTTATGGACAACCGCAGCGATAAAGCCCATTTTTTGCTGATTTCCCTTGGAAAGCTCTTCAATCTTCTTGTTGTAATACTCAGGAACTTCGAAGCGGTCCAACCAGTAACGCAGGCTCTTGTCGGCCTCGCTCCTTGACATGCCGCGAAGCTGGGCCAAATAAGTGATCTGGTCACTAATCTTTACCTTCGGATACAATCCGCGCTCCTCTGGTAGGTAGCCCATAATGCGCTGAAGCTCACTGTTAAATGATTTTCCATTGTAGAGAATCTTGCCTTCATCGGGATAAATCAACCCCAGCACCATACGCATGGTTGTTGTCTTGCCCGCACCATTGGCGCCAAGCAATCCATAAATCTCCCCTTCATTTACCTTCAGGCTAATTTGATTTACAGCGGTTTTCTCTCCATACTGCTTCACTACTTGCTCCAGCTTCAAAGCTTCCATCTTCAGTCCCCTTTCTTGTCATCAACCAGAATTGGACGATATCCCTGTGTCCATAAGCCCAAAATCTCATCCAGCTCCAACACGCGGCTCTTAACTACCTTTACGCCCATATGGTGCAAGCGTTTCTCAATTTGTTCAAATTGACCGGTAACGAACGAGGCCACTCCTTTGCCATCCATTGTGTGGTTCAGCGTACCCGGAAGTTCCGCCGCAAGCTCGGTAAGCTCCTCCTGATCCGCCACATTCACCCAAACCTCGCTCCAAGCCCCGAACAGGCTGTCTTTATCAGCCATGCCCAGCAGTTGGCCCTTGTGCATAAGCACAATATAATCGGCGAGCCTTCTCACCTCATCCACGATGTGGGTGGAGATCAGGATCGTCGCATTATGCTGATCCATATATTTGCGCAAGGCCTCTATCATAGCTTTCCACGCAAAAGGGTCCAGCCCGGAAGAGGGCTCATCGAGCAACAACAGCTGCGGCTTTGCAGCCAGAGTTGCAGCTATCTCGAACTTGCGGCGCTCCCCCTTGGACATTTTGCCCAGCTTGATATCCCGTGGAACCTCAAAGGTATGCATCAGTTCCTGAAAGTAAGGCTGATCCCACTGCGGGTACCAATGGCTGCGGAAGGCTGCGGCCTCCTCGGCACTCCAGTGATTCTCTTCGGTAAGCGAGTTTTCTGGTACATAGGCCATAGTCTGTCGCACCTCTACCGGGATGCCATCGCTATGGGCTTTGTCGAACCAGAGAATTTCGCCCTCCTCGGGATGTGTCAGCTGGAGGAGCATTTGCAGCAATGTACTTTTGCCGGAGCCATTTTGGCCGACAAGTGCAATGATATGCCCCTTCGGCAGGCCCAAATTAAGTGGACCAATCGTTTTGTTGCGCCTTTTTTTGCTTACATTTCGCAGCTCGATTGCCAATTGTGCCATTTCAGTACCTCCACCTTTCATTCCTGACCTGTATATTTGCGCTCCACGATTTCTTTAAACAGCTCGACAAGCTCTTCCCTCGTGCACTGGACCGAATGCGCAACATCCACCGCGGTCTCCAGCGCTTTTGTCACAGCATCACGCTTATAATCCTCTCTCGCACCTTCCCCGACATTAGAGACGAAGGTGCCTGTACCCTGCCGCGTCCGCAGCAGCCCTTCATTTTCCAAGTCCTGATAGACCCTGCGAACGGTAATGACACTACATTTCAAATCTCCGGCAAATTCACGTATCGAGGGAAGCAATGTTCCCTCTGCGATCACCCCGCTAATAATCAGCGATCTTAGCTGTGTCTCTATCTGGTGATACAGCGGCTCTGCGCTGTTCTCATCAATTTGCACCGGTATCCACACGATTTACACCCCGCTTTTCATTCCGGCGAGCCGAAATGCTTCCTTGCAATTTTAGACTCTTCATATGAAGTTCCGTCTTTTCAGCCGGTGTATTGTCCATTTTGAGATTACCTGTAAGGCGGCTAAACCCACCAGCAGCATCCCCCACATCACCGGAGATAACAAGCCCCATTCCTTCGAGCTTTCTATGGTAAAGATGAATACATTCCCACCTGATATCCTGATGATCGCCGCTGTCGCCAGCGAGAGGCCCATGATGAGCAGGGTAAGCCAGCCGTAGGCTTTTCCACTGAACAAGAACTCAATGTAGATGTACAGACCTGCAATCATCAAACCATAACCAATCCAAGTGAAGGCGAAGGAAAGATATTCGATCCAGTTCAAGTTCGCTTGAACATGTTCACCAAAGGCATAGATAAGTCCGAAGAACAGGATACCATTCATGCCGAAGGACAGGAAGGACTGGATCTTTCTTTTGTTCACAATAACCTCCATCGGGATAGGGAGACTCTTCAGATACATGAGCATCTTGGTGTAGGAATCCTCGCTCCAATATTTCATGGTCCTGCGGGAATATGTGAATCCTAGTATCGGAACTATAGAAAGTAGCAAGAAATCTGATATGACATTCCGATCCTTCCCACCCAACGAGTCATTCAGAACTAGTGTTGCTAACCCGCCCAGATATGCCATAAAAAGAAGTGAAAACGCTACCGGGAACAGGATCCTTAACTTAGACCCGCGAAAGTCACCCCGAATAATGAACCAAGACTGCTTGAACATCTTCATAAACAGTTACCTCGCTTTAGCATCTCAATTTGAAAAACAATGAGTTATGCACTGTGTTACCTGTGCTTACTGTATATATCTATATACACAGTATATGTCCTTTATTTTCCATCGTCAATATTTAATTCAAAATAATTTACAGCCAATCTCCATGACCATATAAAAAAACCAGACACCCCCGTGTCCGGTCCGCACTTTCATTATCTGATAAAGCATTGTCTGCGAGATGTTATAGATTACGACAAATTCAGACAAAAAATAGAATAATTCTCTTATAATAACTATACAGTAATATACAAATGGCCTATAATACTTACATAGTATTGTGTGTATGCATAAATGCGAAACAGACCTATATTTGGCACTAAAAATGTCGCATAAGCCATATTGTACGACATTTTTCTGCTGTCTTTCTTCTATTTTCGTACAGTTTGCACGCTTACTGCTTGATCAGGTGAGGGTTTTGCCAAGAGATTGAGGAGGGAGAATAGGTTGGGGGAATTAGCCGCACTAGTCAAAAAGGTGCACATTGCTCTAACGGAAGAGGCCCATGTGAGCGTTTGGATGAATTTTCTGCGGGACAAACACCCGGAAACGCACAGGCACTCCATTAGAGTAGCCATGATGGCAGAGGAACTGGCAGGCTCCATGAAACTAATAGAGAAAGAGAAAAACATTCTGGTGCGAGGATGCTTTTTGCACGACATCGGCAAGTCTCTAATTCCCGTGGAGATTCTTGACCAGCAAGAGCCCTTAACGGAGGAACAGTGGAATATCTTGAAGCTGCACCCGTTGCTCGGAGCCGAGCTTGCCAAAGATTTCCCAGGTATAGACAGCGAAGTAAACGACGTAATCCGCTATCACCATGAACGATGGGATGGCACGGGTTATCCCTACGGACTGAAGGGAGAGGACATCCCCTTTCTTGCTCGGGTCTGTTCTGTCATTGACGCCTATGACGCCATGCAATCCTTCCGCCCCTATCGGGAACGAACCTCCATCCAGCAGGCCAAGGATGAACTCCGCGCTCATGCCGGCACACAGTTTGACAGTCAGATCGTAGATCAGTTTCTGCTACTCACAGATCTGCAGTTGTCGGTATAGCAGAGACTTCCCAGCAGGAAAGCGGCCTCATAAAGAGTATACATATTCCTCACTTTCCTGATAAAAAACAGGCCTGTGGCTGCATGCTTCCGGGCAGGAGACATACAAATCCACTAGGCCTGTTCCGCTGGCGTCTATGCGCCCATAATGACTTCCCATACCGGCTTCGTATGTCCGCCCGGATACAGCATGTACAACAGCACATACACCATTACGCCTGTAATGGCGGTAATGAACCAGATTACAGAGGTCACTCTGCCCCATTTGCGGTGCTTGGCATACTTTGCCTTGAACCCTAGCGTAAGCGTAGTTAACCCGAATACAGCAGCCACAGTGGCCAGTACAATATGGAAGATCAGAAATACTTGATAAATGGTCTTCAGTTCGTCCGGTCCGCCCCATGAGGTGTTCCCCACAAACAGCGTTCTTGATACATACACGATAAAGAACAGCAGAGCAGCGACAGCGGCAGCAATCATCGTGTTCTTGTGCGCCTCACGTTTGCCCTTAATGATGAGTCCCCAGCCAATCGCCACCAGCACCGCACTAATTACGATGAACGATGTACTGATCGTTGGAAACAGCGTAAAAATATCCATGATTATCCCCCTTGGCATTCCCAGCTATCACGGATCAAACGACACCTTCCAGACCGGAAGAGTCTCCGGAATCTTCCCTGGCGTCTTGCCCGTTCTCTTTTTTATACCAATGATAGAACACATAAGCAAGCATAGAGGCGAAAATAAATTCCTGAATGAACTTCATCGCGATGCCTCCTACCTGCTGATCCACCTTTGGCGACAGCCATCCGAAGAACGTTGGACCCCCAAATGCCTTCAAGAGTGCAGCAGGATCACCGGACACACAATAGCCCATAGCTTTGGCCCATGCATCAGGATCACTGTAGGTGGCGTAGAGTGGTTGGCCAGCAAAAATAATCAGTCCGCAAGCCGGTGTCAGCAATACCATGTTGAGGAAGATAAAGCCGATCTTGCCGAGTCCCGAGGCCATCTTACGTTCCGGTAACGGGTTAATCAGCGTCCACCACATCAAAGCAGCTGTCAGGAAGAGAATCATATAATAGAGACGGTGAACCGTAAAATGCAGCATAACATAATCATGAATCACCGGCACGTGGTACAGCGAGAATAATCCGTTAAACAGCAGCGCCGCCACTACCGGATGAGCCAAAAACGACAAACGCCGCAAAGGGTTAACCTTCAGGGCAGCACGCCAAATCCAGTCGGGAATACCTAACATAATCAGAGGCACCGCGACGAGATAGGACAAGGCCATACTCAGCATATGAAAAGAGAACATGATATGCCCCAGTAAGCTAACCGGTCCTCCCTGTGCCAAATACAGCGCCACCATCCCGCACACAAATAGTGTTCTGCGGAAGAACGATACAGGGGCAGCACCCGAGAACCGTGACGACAACGGTCCGATCAACACAAAATAGGCCGCTGTAACCAGCAGCATCCCCGCCAAAAATAGCGGGCTCCATAAATCGGCGAAGCTAAAATATTGTAATCCCAGCATATTTTATTTATGCCTCCTTGGTAGGAAGGCGGGTATAAGGTGATTGTTCACGCAGCCATAATGCCAAAAAGAGGGGGCATGAACTGCCCTCCTCTTCCGCAAATCACCTTTAATCCCACCATACCCAGTAGAGTGACATGATAATACAAGTACCTGCTACAAAAAATCCACCGATCATGAACAGGATGGGCAGCATATGCCCTTTATCCTTCAAGTGCATCCAGTACCCCATCTGCACAAACACTTGCAGTACAGCCATTACCAACAGCAGAATCACAGCGAACGATGCATTCACTCCGCCTGCCGCAACTGCAGCGAAAGCGATCAAGGTCAGCACAATCGAGAAGATGAATACGACAATATGCTTTTGCGGTCCTTCATGCCGGTAGCGGTGCTTAACTCCGCCTTGTGGTGTTTGTTGATCCGTCGTCATGATCTAGCCCACCTTTCCAAGCAGGTATACCACTGTGAAGATGAATACCCAGACCACGTCGATAAAGTGCCAGTACATGGCTGAGACATAAATCTTCGGCGCAGTGATAACGTTCAGTCCCTTGCGAGACAACTGAGCGATCAGAATTCCGATCCAGACTATCCCGAAGGCAACGTGTGCGCCGTGGAACCCGACTAGCGTGTAGAACGCGGAGCTGAATGCGCTTGTAGTCATTCCGAATTCTTCATGTCTTATATACTCACTGAACTCATAGATTTCCAGTCCAAGAAAGCCGAGTCCCAGAACGACTGTAATAAGCAGCCAGTTTCGCAGCACAGCCGGACGATTCCGGTGCATCGCCTGGATGGCGAATACACTCGTCAGACTACTCACTAGCAGGATGAAGGTTGCCGCTGCAACCAATGGCAGATGAAATAGTTCATTAGCCGTCGGGCCTTCATTGGTCTGATTGCGCAGGGCCAGGAAGGTGGCGAACAGGGTGCCGAAGAGCACCGCTTCCCCGCCCAGAAATAGCCAGAAGGCGAGCACTTTATTGCGTCCCTCCAGGGTCGCTTTTTCCGGTTCGTGTGGAAGCGTGCCGTTAGCTGCTTCTGCGTGTGCCGTTGTCATTCCATCCTCACCCCTCTTCCAGCTCTTCAGGTTCAATATGCCAGCCGTGATCATCGAACACGGAACGCAGCACCATCGACCCAAATGTAATGAGAAGCCCGATTGCCGTTACAATGTAATTATTGAAAATAAAGCTCATAAACGCGTTGCCGAAATCATCCCTGCTGAACATAAACCCAAGTCCCGCTATGAAGATTCCCACGGACATGACGAACGGCAATGCCGTAGCGGAAGGCATGTGGATGGAACCGACTGGCTCCGCAGGCGTCATCCCTTTATTTCCGGCTGTTTTTTCTTTCCAGAGGGCATCAATACCGCGCACTAGTGGCGTTTGCTTGAAGTTATACTCCGGTGGAGGAGAAGGGATACTCCACTCCAATGTCCGGCCGTCTTCCCAAGGATCATCTAACGCACCCACAGGCTTTCTGGAAGTCAGGAATACGTTGGTCAGGAAGATAATCGTTCCCACGCCCATCAGACCCGCACCGATCGTACTAATCAAGTTCAGGAGATCAAACTGCTGGTTCGGCAGATACGTGAAGACACGGCGCTGCATACCCATCAGTCCAAGGAAATGCTGCACAAAGAATGTCATGTGGAACCCAAGGATGAAGGTCCAGAAGGTCCACTTGCCGAGTTTCTCGCTCAGCATGCGTCCGAACATCTTCGGCCACCAGTAATGCAGCCCTCCGAATAGACCAAGCACCAGGCCGCCTACGATAACGTAGTGAAAGTGGGCGACGACAAAATACGTGTCATGGAACTGAAAGTCTGCTGGTGCAGAGGCCAACATGACCCCGGTGACACCGCCCATTGTAAAGGTTGGAATGAAACCGGCTGCGAACAGATTCGGCGTGGTAAAACGCACCTGTCCACCCCACATCGTGAACAGCCAGTTGAAGATTTTGATTCCGGTAGGTACGGCAATAAGCATCGTCGAAACCGAGAACAACGCGTTCGCGACCGGTCCAAGACCCGTTGTGAACATATGATGCGCCCAGACCATGAAGCCGAGAAAGGCGATCAAGATCGTAGCGAAGACCATCGAGCTGTACCCGAACAGACGCTTGCGCGAGAAGGTCGGAATAATCTCGGAGATGATCCCGAACGCAGGCAGGATCAGGATATACACTTCGGGATGTCCGAAAATCCAGAAGATATGCTGCCAAAGCACGGGGTTACCCCCGGCACCAACCTCGAAAAAGTTAGCTCCAAGGATTCGGTCAAAGGTCAGTAGTACCAGGCCCACCGTAATGGCCGGAAAAGCGAAGAGAATAATAGCGGAAGTAATAAATGTGGTCCAGGCGAACATCGGCATCCGCATGTAGGACATCCCCGGCGCACGCATTGTGATAATGGTTGCCAGAAAGTTAATGCCCCCAATCAGGGTACCTAAGCCCGCGATCTGCAAGCCGATGGTATAAAAGTCTACTCCGTGTGTCGTACTATAAGTGCTGGTAGACAATGGCGCGTAGGCTGTCCAGCCGGCATCAGGTGCACCACCCATAACCCAGCTGAGGTTGAGCAGCAGGCCGCCGAACAGGAAGGTCCAAAAGCCAAGCGCATTAAGAAAAGGAAAAGCAACGTCGCGTGCCCCGATCTGGAGCGGAATGACCGCATTCATTAGGGCGAAGATAATCGGCATAACGCCAAGGAAGATCATCGTGGTTCCGTGCATCGTAATCAACTCATTGAAGAGCTGAGCGTTTAGAAAGGTATTCATCGGCTTGATGAGCTGAATTCGGATCAGGATCGCTTCCAGACCGCCAATGCCAAAAAACAAACCTCCGGCCCATAAATACAGAATTGCAATTTTCTTGTGATCGACGGTGGTGATCCAATCCATCAGTCCGGTGTGCCGTTTGACGGTATGACCATGCTTCAACGGCTTGGAATGGTTCAGGACAGGAGCTGCTTGAGCCAAGATTCGTACCCCCTTTTCAAAATTGCTGCTTGGTTTAATGGTTGAAAGGACTAGTTCAATTTGTAATTAGCCAGATAATGGGCAATGCCGTCAATCTCTTCATCGGTCAGTCCCAAATCCTTGGGGCTTGGCATCAGATTGTTCGGCTTCACGCTCTTAGGATCATGCAGCCAGGTCTTCAAGTTCTCCTCAACAGAAGCACCCTCTACTCCTGAATCATCATTGATCAAGATCCCGGCTATAGCTTCCCGTGAGCCAATCCCCGTCAGGTTCGGTCCAACGGATATCCCCTGATCACCTACCGCATGGCATTTCAGACATTGGTCCTTGAAGGTCTTGGCCAGGGCCGGATCTTCAGGAAGCACCGCTGCCGGTTTCTTCATACCGTCGATCCATTTCTGAAATGCTTCTTCACTGACGGACTTGACCTTAAATTCCATCAGGCCGTGAGAAGGTCCGCACAGCTCCGCGCACTTGCCTCGGTAAACGCCTTCATTTGGCGCACTGAAGCTGAAGCGGTTAATGGTACCCGCCGGGTTCGTATCCAGCTTACCAGAGAGCGATGGCACCCAGAAGGAGTGTATTACATCGGCAGTCTTCAATTCAAAGGCGATATCCTTTCCCTTAGGAATCACCAGATCCTGCGCCGTAGTTATGCCGTAATCAGGGTACTCAAACTCCCACCAGTATTGGTGACCTGTTACCTTTACTTTAATTGCATTTTTGTCATTCCAATGATCATTACCAGCAGCAAACACCGCTTTTACCGTTGGAACCGCCAGAACAACTACTAAAATCAGCGGAATCACGGTCCATAGAATCTCCAGCTTGATGCTGCCCTCCACCTGTTCAGGAATCTCGCTCTGTCCCGGCTTTCTGCGGAACCGGATCATCACAAATGCCGCGATGGAGAAGACAATCAGCAGCACGATAACCATAATGGTAATCGACAGTTTCATGAGTCCGTACGAGGTTTCTGCCGCCGGTCCCTGCGGCCTGAGTGCCGACAAGTCCGCGCGTCCGCAACCGGTAAGAAGAATGAGTCCAAAAACTGCGATCATGGGAAGGAGTCGCCTTACAGCTTGCCACGTTTTCATCATAGATCTACCCCGCTTTTCCCGATTTCATAATTTACCGTATTTTCCCTGTCAATTATAACAATCACTATTAATATAAGTTTAAGGGTGGGTTTTGTCAATCGTTCACAGCTAGTTCACAAAGTCTTTTCAGAAGGCCAAAAAGCCTGTCATTACTGAATTTAATAACGTTTTCTGAAAACGTATACAAACACAATTATATAATGAAAGCGATTGCATTTTAAAATGTGTCTATTAATTCATTTGACTAATTTATTCTCTGATTGTTTAATGAAAAATTCGCGTATTCATTGCGGGGCTTGCTTTCAACGGATTTTCTTCCACTTTTCACCAGTGTTGGAACGCAAAAAAAACCGCTTCCTGAAGCGGCACGCCGCCGGACACGGTTTATGAGAATCCTCATGGATGTAGTTACTCAGAATGTTGTCGTAAGAACGTCTGGGTGATGATCCTCTCTTGTAATTAGGAGACGGATGAATTCATCTTTACCAGTTCATGCTCTACGACCATGGTCAGCTCTTCTTCATAGCCTCCCGTGATCCGATACTTTCGGACGTACTCCTTTACGAATTTCTTGGGATCTTTGGGCCGGAAAATACGTGTCATTTCCCGTAGACTTTCCTTAACTTCGTTATGACCTTTACTTGCCATGATCAGTTCCCTCCCAAAACATTGAAAATGAATGCTCCGTTGTAGAGAATGCATGATGAAAAGTCCGCCGTAACTCCGAAATGCAAGTCAGTATCCGTTACACATACGTAGCTCGCACTATCCGCTTGACGCTGCTCCAATAACTTATTGAAGTGGATACATCATCTTGCAGGAGAAGCAGGTTCGTCGTGATTTGGGCTGAGAGCTTGAGATGCCTGTAATGAAAGCACCTCGACACTTTAATTACCCGAAGAGCCACTTACTGAATCACTCCTTTCGGGCCTTATCGTTATATTGTATCATATTCCGGCGCAACTTCCACCTTTCCATGTAAAATGTGCTTATGGGAAATATTTTTATTTTATGGCATGTAATTGGGGTGAGCTTTCCGGATTCCGGGTAAAATACACTCATATTTCAACTCGGCTAGCATGCCTGTCTGGATCAAGAAAAGAGGACCTCTATGATGAATCATCCATTGAATTTACTTCATTCACCCCATAGCCCCGTCTCCTTCATCGAAACAGCGCTCCCTGAAGACACAAACACTGACAGCTTCCTGTTGGAGCAAGCACATCAGACCATCCTGCAGAGCTATCCCAAAATGCACAGTATGCTATTAGTACGCCAAGGAAAGCTCATCTTTGAGCGTTATTATGGCGATTATCAAGCTGGGTCGCTAAATGATCTGCGTTCAGCCACCAAAAGCTTCGTCTCACTAATAACAGGGATTGCGATCAAGCGCGGGGACATCCCTTGTGTTGAAACCCCGGTCTGCGAAGTGCTGCATCGTCATATGCCCTCCCAGCCTTCGCCCCAGCTCGAAGAGCTCACCCTCCGCCATTTGCTGACCATGACCGCCGGCTTCAGTTGGATCACGGGAAAGAAGCTGGGGGAGCCACTCATTCGCAAGTTCCACAATAGCCGACGCTGGGGAACCTTTGCCCTAAGTCTGCCGATTCTTCCTGGCAGTATCGGGACCTTTCAGTATCGCAGTACCGATACCCATCTGATCTCTATGATGCTCTCGGAGTCCACAGGTCTAGATGCCTTCAGCTATACCCGCCAGCATTTCTTCACTCCACTGGGAATTACTCATGTTACCTGGAACTCAAGCCCCGAAGGGCATAGCATGGGCCATATCGGTTTATTCATGACCGCCAGGGATATGGCCAAGACAGCCATCTGCCTCCTGAGCGGCGGTCTCTGGGTGGGCGAAGAGATTGTCCCGCAGGCATGGTTACAGGAAGCTCTCGAACCTCAGACATCCGGCTATCCCTCCTTCGGCGACTATGGGTACCAGTTCTGGAACGGGACGATGAGCGGACAACCCTTTAAGCTTGCGCACGGCCATGGCGGACAGCAGATTCTACTGCTGCCAAGTTTGGATGCTGCTGTGATCTTCACCGCAGAGACTAAAGTCAGGCAGTGGAAGAATCCACGGAGACTAGTGGAGCAATATCTGATCCCTGCTATGGGCTGATGAGGATCACATACTTTGTCCACCGCCCTCATAGAATGATGGGGAGAAGGAGTGTGATCCCTTTGTCCCCTTTCAGATCATCTACAGGCCTGCCCGACAATATCGCGGGTGCGCTATGCTATTTCTTCCCTTTTGCAGGCGGCATCGTCTTTCTGGCTCTGGAGAAAAAAAGCCGCTTTGTGCTTTTCCATGCCTTGCAATCGCTGATCGCCTTCGGCGCGCTGATGGTCGGACATGTAATTAGCGGCCTGCTGCCGCTTATTGGTCCGCTCATTGCCGCCATTCTCTCCCTTTGCGGCCTGGCGATCTGGCTCCTGATGGTTTATCACGCGCTGGGTGGCCGATGGTATCGGCTGCCCTGGGCGGGAACTTTCGCGGAACAACAGCTTCGCCACATTTAATCTCCGACCTCTTGCGTAAAAAAGATTCCCTTTCACTCTTCCACTCCTTACAATGGAGAATAGATTACACTGGATCTTTGAAGCTGGGGGAAAAGAAATGTACTTATTTATCATAAATCCACGTTCCGGGGGAGGCACAGGGCAGCGAACATGGCGGATCGTAGAGAAGCTGCTGAAGCAGCGGCTCATTTCTTACGAGACCCTGTTCACTAAGGATGCTGCAAGCGCGGAACGTGCCGTGCTGGAGGCCTTGGCCCGGCGGGAGCATTGGGAAGCTGCTGTCGTTGTCGGAGGCGACGGCACGATTCACAGCGTGCTCGGCGCTCTTCATCAGACCGGAATCCGGCTTGCGGTAATTCCGGCCGGCTCCGGCAATGATACAGCCCGCGGGTTCGGCATCCCTCTGGATCCGGAGACGGCACTGGCGACAGCCACCGGTGGTCGCTGGCTGGACAGCGACCTGCTCTCCGGTAGGGACGAATTCACTTTGACCGCTGTCGCTAGCGGCTTTGACGCCCAAGTAGCGGTTAATGTGAATACCAGCCGCTACAAGCGTTTTTGCAACGCCATCGGCGCCGGACAGTTGGCGTATATTATCGGCATCCTGCATACGCTGCTGACCTTCAAGCCTTGCCGGGTCAACGTAGCCTGCGATGGCAAGGAGCATTCCTTCGAGACGGCCTGGCTCGTCTCGGTCTGCAACCTGCCGGGCTATGGCGGCGGGCTACAGATCTGCCCGCAGGCGGAGGCCGGGGACGGCCAGCTCGACGTCTGCGTTGTACACGGGTGCAGCCGCGGACAGCTCCTGCGGCTGTTCCCTACGGTGCTGAAGGGCAGGCACGTGTCTCTGCCCTTCGTCACCATGCTGCGAGGACGCAGCGTAGCTGTGACCTTCGAGCAGCCCCGGCAGGCCATCGGCGACGGCGAGAGCCTCGGCCTCGCGCCGCTCGCCGTGCGCTGCGTGCCTGGCGCGCTGCGCGTGCTGTCGCCGCAGGGCACAGCCGCGGCGCAGAGATCCTGCCAAGCCAGCGGCTAGGCAGGGGATTCCCGTCGTGCCGGATAGGACGGCACGACCAATAAGGCCAGCACGCGCTCTACCACGCGTGCTGGCCTTTCTTGTGCTGCGGCGCAGAGTAGCCGCAGCGAAACAAGCCGGAAACCATGGGCAGCTGCCCGGGTTTCCGGCTTGTTACTCCGAGGTGCTGCCGTCTAACCCGGCAGCACCTCATCGTCTTCCACAAATGCAATCTGCCCTTCCGTCAGCGAAGCGATTCGCACGAGCGATTCCACACGATAGCCCGCTTCCTGCAGCAGCCGGTGACCCGGCTGGAAGGATTTTTCAATCACAATACCAATCCCGGCCACGCTGCCTCCGGCCTGTTCCACAATCCTCGCCAGCCCGAAGGCGGCTTCGCCGTTCGCCAGAAAATCATCGACGATCAGAACCCGCTCTCCTGGAGCGATGAATTTCTTGGAGACGGTGATTTCATTGGTCTCTTTTTTCGTAAAAGAGTATACCTTCTCCACATAGATATCCTCTGTCAGTGTCAATGACTTCTGCTTGCGGGCAAAAATCAGCGGCACATCCAGCTCCAAAGCCGTCATGATGCCTGGCGCAATACCAGAGGACTCGATGGTCAGCACTTTCGTGATCTCTTCCCCGTTAAAGCGGCGGGTAAACTCGCGCCCGATCTCCCGCATCAGAACCGGGTCCATCTGGTGATTCAAGAAAGAATCTACCTTGAGCACACCTTGGCCGAGAACGATGCCTTCATCGATTACTTTTCGCCTCAACAACTCCATATGTACTCCTCCTTCTCCCACAAAATGGACCCTTACCTCCTCACAGGCTACAGCCCGGTCGGCTTCTGAGGCAAAAGGTTGCCTACAATGGATTTCAAATCATGGTCTTCCTTATGCTGATCCTTGGCATTACCCGTGTCATATCCCGTAATCCGGATCTCCGAATAGTTAGCCCCTGCATTCACCGGTTTGAAAATCAGCTTCTCCCGGTCCGCCAGCCGCACCTCGAATTTCATGTCCTTGAACATGCCAATCAGCTCAGCCTCACCCGGAGTGGCACCTTCATCCAAAAATAACAGTCCGCGCAGTGGCTTTGGACCTTCCGGATGCACAACTTCAAAATGAACGATGCATTCCATACATTTCACCTCCCTGAAATAATTTCGTTTCGGGCTGAAAGGCTCAGCCTTATTCTTGCCCATTCTCGCTGTGCATTACATATTTGCTATAGATGCTGCTATAGCGATCACCGTACCGCTGTTCAAGTTCGGCGCCCATATCCTGCTCCAGCTCGAAAAGTACCATTTCTTGTGTAAAATGATTCAACAGCAGTTCCACCATCACCGGATGTTCAGTGACGACAGCCTGTGCCGTACCGTCACTGTAACGCATACCAAGCATGCACCAGCTCCGATCGATCACAAACGAGAATTTGCGGCCATCACTGCGCGGCGGCTTTCCGCCCAGCGGCGTCCAGGCTGGTGGAGCTGCAACGGCATTGTCGCCGTCAAACGCCCACAGGAGCCTAACTCCCCGCAGCTCAGCTTGTTCCAGCTCGCTGCGCAGCAGTGTTGCTTCCTCCCGCCATACGTCAACCACGATCTCCTGCTCGGCCAGATTCAGCTGATGTATCAGTGCGCCAAGCACGTTGCGGTCTCCCTCAACATTGTAAAATGACGGGGTTACCGGTCCGCCGCGCGGCATTTCATTCTCCATATAAGCGAGGGAGGTCTGAATCCGCCCGGAGATCATCGTCGACAGTTCCTCCGGATTAAGCACACTATACCGTGCAGGCTCTCCTTCCCCGCATCGCACATATCCTTGTTGTGTCAGGCGCTGCAACGCAGCATATACGTTAGATCTCGATACTCCGAGCTGTTTGGCTACTTCATAGCCCGAAGCTTGACCTTTGGTCGCCAGCTCCACCATAATTTTGGACTCCATCTCTGTGAAGCCCAGATTGCGCAGATGCAGCAGCAACTGTTCCATTCTTATGTCCCCCTAAGCTGACTGTAAAACTAGATTTGCTCCGAACCGCAGCGCGGGCACCACATGGAGCCTTTTGGAAGATCTGTGCGGCAGATCTGGCATTTCACCATATCCCGCACACCATGCTCCTCGCTAGTCGCTGCCGGATCTTGTTGTTCTCCCGATTTCCAATCACGGATGCGCCGATCCAATTCAAGCTGCCGCAACCGTTCACGTTCCAATTCATCGGCATGACGACGTTCCTTGTCAACATCCGGGTTGCTCTCATCATTCTCTTCGAGTGGAAGTTCATCCTCTGCAAGCCCTGCTTCGGGATACACGCCAGCCGGACTCATCTTCAGCGCGATCTCCCGCTCCTCATCGGTCAGGTCCTCAGCACCATAGTATTGATGCTCATCCTCTTCCTCATGCACGGTGTACACCGGCTCTGGCGGGGCAGGCGCCTTATACGTAAAAGCCGGTTCTTCCTGCTTGCGTCCGCAGTGCGGGCAAAAATTGGCGTCCAGGGCCACAACCTGGCCACAGGCACACAGCCGTTCATTTTTCAGCTCAGCTATGCGGGAACGCAATACGTCAATTCTCTCCTGGTGTCTTGAACAGACACGCGACAGCTCCACCATTTTCCCTTCGGCCTCTGACATATCTCTCAAACGATATCCTTCATAGAAAAGCCGGCCCATTTTCATAAATTCAACTTCCATCTCACGCTCGATATCTGAAATCTGGCTATTCAGCTTACCGATTTCCACAGAACCTTGTGCTTTTTCGGTAACCCGGCTGGCACCGTCCTTGATACGCTGCAATAAGTTCATCGATGCTCCTCCTTCTCCACAGTGAAACGTGCTTCTATCATACCAAATGTACCGCACAGATTCATTATTTACCGTTCTGTGTATAATAGTAAAAAATGAACCCTAGGGCAATATAACGGAAAACGGAGGGATTCACGATGCCGGCCAATGACCAGAAAAAACGTTATTTTGTCTCTGCAGCCCATGGTGTAATACAGAATATCCGCAACGAGTCCAATGAGTTTGAAGTGCACCTGAATGATGAGGAGCTTACAATCCTGCAGGATCTGTTAACTAATCTGGAGAACGACGATGATTATACGTTCCGCCGTGCCTTTGTTCCGTTTAAATCCGCCGATCACGATGACGCCGCCGAGGAGTTTGACGATCAGACCATTGCCTTATACCAATATTTGTACGAACATGGCAGCAACGACACCAGACAAATGATTAAGTCCCTTAATGTTCTAACTAAGCTGGAGAACACCGCTTATCAAGACAAAGGTTATGGCGGGGGCACACCCCTGAACAAATAGATACTCATGATGCAGCGGTTGTATGAACAGTAATACGTAATTTAGCCCGGAATGTTTGTGAAGAATCCTTGAACAGCCGCTGACCGGACACCGGAGGGGAATCCTCCGGGGTTCGTTTTTTTGCTTCCGGGGATATAGATCGGTTAAAATAGAGTCAGTCACACATAACGAAATCGGGAGAGAAGCAGTGGAAGACGAACAAGAAAGCCGTCAGCTTACGCTGAGTCAGTTGCAGGTACACGTAAAGGATCTTCAGCAATGGAAGGCCAATGAGGATTTTGCCAGACAGATTGAGGAATTCAAGGCATTACCGGCCCTTTACCGTCATGCTCTTAATGAGCTTCAGAATAAAATTGATATCATCAGAACAGAATGGCAGGTTCGGGACGGCTTTAGTCCGATCGAGCATGTCAAATCCCGGATCAAGGAACCTAAGAGTATCATCCAAAAGATGGAGCGCAAGGGATACGATCTTTGCCTTGAGAATATGGAGAACTATATTCATGATATTGCCGGTATGCGAATTGTTTGTGCATTTGTCAAAGATATCTACCGTTTAGTGGATCATTTAAGCAGGCGTGAGGATATGCGCGTTCTGGAGATCAAGGACTATATCGCCCATCCTAAGCCGAACGGCTATCAGAGCCTGCATGTTATCGTCGCTATCCCGCTGATCCTGCTCGAAGGGACACGCTGGGTGAAGGCAGAAATTCAGCTTCGTACCCTTGCTATGGATTTTTGGGCAAGCATGGAACACATCCTGTATTATAAATTCGATAAACAGCTTCCGACACATGTTGCGGACGAACTCAAAGAAGCCGCCCGCGCCGCAGATGAACTCGATCAAAAAATGCTCCGCCTGCGCAGAGAGATCCTGGAACTAACCGAAGGAGACAGCAGCGGGAGCAGTAGCGGCCTGCGTAATACTTAAGAACTGCTCTGTTTGAGCAGACTAACATACACAGAGTAGTTGAACAGAATTTCAAACCGATGTGAAGAATTAATTCAATGGCTCAATAGGCTGCTTCCTATACAGTATTGATTGAACAACTTCTGCGCTATCTAAAAAGAACCTTCGTTCCCGAGCTTGAGTAGCGGGGTGAGGGTTCTTTTGGTTTATACTCATTGCTTACTTCTTACCAATTATCACTAATAATCCGTCACTACTTATCGCCACTGCACTACTTAGCACGTACTTCTCACTGTTTACCACTTACTTCTCTCTACTTATCACTCACTGCTTATCACTCACTGCTTACTTTCTACTTCCTGCTTATTACCTGCACCCTATCCATTAAAAATAACAGGATTATCTCCAGTTATTCAGAGCTAAAACTCAATCACCCTTCATTTAACTGGAAATTCTCCAGCTAATTCGCTTAATATCCCCCACTATCCGGCCCAATGACAATATTAACAGGAGTTTTTCCTGATAATTAGCGGATAACTCGCCAATTCAGCAAATTAACGTGAGAAATTCCCGTTAAACCCCTACCTCACCTGTTCCACACAGGCAAAACCTTTGCTGTACTCGTTATACTTCATCGTACTTCCCTCTACTTTACAGCACTACACATCACAAAATCTCCCGCGTTATTCCACAACTCGATATCAAGCCTTGCGAATGTTTTGCGCCCGCTTAACAGCAGCTTCGGACACCCGCCGCATGACCAGATGCAGTCCCTCGCGGGCTTTCGGAGTCTGGGGCAGAAGCCGTTCCCACTCTTCCTTCGTATCCGCAGTCACCGGTGCGGAGGGGAGAGCACGTTCTGCGATTTCATGGAATAACGTACCTGGCTGATGCAGGGAGCCCTCGGCCGCCGCCTCGGCCAGCCACTCTCCAGAGGTGATCGGCGGTCCTTTCCGCTCGAGCCGGGCCAGCTCGGATGCCAAATCACTAGGCTTTACCGGTTCGTCCTCGACAGCTTCCTGCCCCTTCTCCTCTGCCCAAAGCGCAAATACTCCGTTTAGCAGCTCCACCTGGGTCATCCCCCGCAGCGCAAAAGCCAGCCATGGATCATGAGCCAACTGGTTCTTCAGCAGCTTAAGCAGTTCGGTCTTCTTGCCTTCATGGAGGAGGCTATAGCTCCCTCCCTCCAATTCAGCCGCAGACGGCAAAAGATAGGTTTCAAGAATCGCATCGGCTATACGCCCCTGAAGCAGCCCATACACTTCACCGGCCTGGTCCGCCAGCATACGTATGATACCTCTCTTGGCATCCGCCGCCCAGAGTGGAACCTCCAGACTGACCCTGTCATCAACGTCCCATACTGCATTTATTTTGCCGGGGGAGACTTCCAACTTCAGCTTTGGCTCTGATAACTCACTCATGTGATCCCTCCTGTTCCCCTTCCCGTTCTACATCCAGTCCTGACCCTGCAGCTCAATAAGCTCCTTCAATTCATGATTGGACATCTCAGTCAGCCATGTTTCGCCAGAACCAACCACCTGCTCGGAAAGGCTTTTTTTGCGTTCAATCAGTTCGTCAATCCGTTCTTCAAGCGTCCCCTGACAGATTAGCTTGTGAACCTGCACATTTTTGTGCTGGCCAATGCGGAAGGCCCGGTCTGTCGCCTGGTTTTCCACGGCCGGGTTCCACCAGCGATCATAATGCACCACATGGTTCGCCCGCGTCAGATTGAGCCCAACCCCGCCGGCCTTCAAGGAAAGCACGAAGAATGTCGGCTGGTCTCCATTCTGGAAATCATGTACCATCTCGTCACGCTCGCGTTTCGAAATCCCGCCATGCAGGAACAACGGCGCTCTTCCGTAACGACGCGATAACCTGCTGACCAGCAATTCGCCCATCGCAACATACTGAGTAAAGATCAGCGCTGATTCGCCCAGCTCCGCAATACTGTCCAGTACCTCGAACATGACCTCCATTTTGCCGGATTGCTCACTTCGTAGACCCCGGCCTTCATCCCGACGGAACAGCTGAGGATGATTGCAGATCTGCTTCAGCTTCGTAAGGGAGGACAGTACGAGACCACGCCGGGCCATGCCGGAGCGTTCGCCGATCACCCCAAGCATTTCATCCACAACCCCTTGATAGAGCGCTGCCTGGGTATCCGTAAGCGGACAATACGATTTGAGCTCCAGCTTCTCCGGAAGATCTTTGGAAATGTCCGGGTCGCTCTTAAGCCGTCTTAGTAGAAAGGGCGATACCAAACGATGCAGCTCGCGCAGCCGCTCTCCACCTTCGCCGGATACATAACGCTGGCGGAAGGAATGATAGGTGCCGAGATAGCCGGGATTTAAAAAGTGGAAAATAGACCACAGCTCGCCAAGTCTATTCTCTACCGGTGTCCCCGTCATCGCGATCCGATGTGGTGCGGAGAGCTTCATCACGCTCTGCGCCTGCTTGGTACGGTGGTTCTTGATATACTGCGCTTCATCAAGCACAACCGTTGACCACTGCACGCTTGCAAGATCCTCACTGTCCCGGCCTGCCAGGTGATACGTCGTCAGCACAATGTCGTGGCTGTCCGCCAGATCCAGAAAGCCCTCGCCGCGGACCCGGCGACTGCCGTGATGGATGTGCAGCGATAGCGAAGGTGCAAACCGCTGCAGCTCACGCTGCCAGTTGCCGAGGAGCGAGGTCGGGCACAGAATCAGCACCGGCCCCTTCTTTTCCCCCTCAGGAGCTGTAAGTGCGCGATCCAGTAGGCAGGTAATCACCTGCACCGTCTTCCCAAGACCCATATCGTCGGCCAGACAGACCCCAAAGCCGAGATTGCCCAAAGCAGCCAGCCATTGATAGCCCCGCTCCTGATAAGGCCGTAGCGTGCCCTGAAGGACATGCGGGACGGGATGGCTTTCACCCCGCAGCACATCGCCGTGCATGATCGAAGCCAGCAGACCGGAAGTTTCCATGCCCGTAACGGACATGCCTTTCCAAAGCCTATCTTCGCCATCTTCCGCTTCCAGCCTCATCCAGTCCGCAGCAGTCATCTCACCACTCTCATGACGCTTCATATATCTTAGAACCTGGCGAATCTCCTTCGGATCCACCTCGACCCACTCACCCCGAAAACGGACAAAAGGAACCCCTGCCTCTACCAGTGCCTGCAATTCCTCTTCAGTGATAGAGGTATCTCCTAACGAAGCCTCAATGCGGAAGGAGATCAGCTCCTCCATGCCGAGGGCAACTGCTGGCGGACCGTCTAATCCTCCAGGAGGCTGCATCTTCATCTTCATACCTACACGCCGGCGCCCCTCACGGCTCCAGCGTGAAGGCATCTGCACCGTTATTCCCCGGGCGGTCAGCTGCTGCACGGTCTCCTTCAGGAAGAAATGCAGACGATGCGGCTCTAAATCTACGCCTTCAGGGGCGGGATGATTAAGCCCCGCCTGGATGTCAGGCGATATCTTGCCCGCACTTCCGAGCGCCGTCAGAAACTGCTGCTGGATGTTGCGGTAGCGCCTGCCCCACAGCGTAAATTCCTGTTCTCTACTGCCCCAGATAGCTTGAGCGGGAAGCCAGAACTCTCCCTCTTCCCGATTCTCTGCCCAAAAAGACAATCGCCAGACTTCTGCGTCTTCTACCGGTGGCTCCAGTCGCAGACCCAGTCCAAGCTGCCCGCTCTGCTCCTCTTCGGCCGCGGTATGCGGAACTCCGCTTCCCGCGGTTTCATTCACACCAGCCAGCAATTCATCAACCTCGGCCTGGGTCCCCTGTACCGGAATGTCACGGCTGCCGGTCAGTAGACTGTCCCACCACAGCTCCGTCAGTGGCGAGGTGCCGCGCCGATAATTAGCTTTGAAGGGGGACAGCTCCCCTTCCATCCCGGCGATAACCCGCTTGATCTCGGCTGTCATGATCGCCTGCAAGAAAGAATACAGCACATACGCCCCCGCATCTTCGCGGGACGTGACCTCGCTGGCTTCAGCTGTGTGCGTTCCTAATGCCAATACCGGCATTGAGGCTGCCAGCTGAAGAAAGTACTCCCTGTCCTCCGGTTTGCGAAAAACTGGCGACCAGCAGGCCGCAGCTGCCTGCTCGCCGCCCCGGCGGCGTGAGCCTACCGGACGCAGCGGCTGGGCGCCGGGAACAAACCCGCCCGTGCCCATCAGCTCCAGGGCGAAACGGGCCGCGGCTGCCCAGTAGCGCAGCTCGCCTCCTGGCTCCACGCCCTGGCTTAGACATTGCTCCGCGTCCCACGCGAGCAGCAATTCAAAAGCATCTTTGGGCGCCAAGGCCAGCCCTTCAAAGGTACGGCCCGGCAGCGCACGGCGCGCCGGCTTCCCTTCCACAGGCAAGACTGGATATTTCACTTCCGCCAAGCGCAGCGCTGCGCTCACAAAAGGACGCAGTCCTCCCTGCAGCTCCAGACGCTTGACCACCCGGGTCCACGCATCTACCTTCGGCTCAGATGTCTCGCCGGAGAAGCAAAATAAAACGTCTCCTAACCATATTGCATACAGATGCTTATTCATTGATGATCTCCTAATAAATAATTCAAATATATAAAGGATCAAATATCCTTGAAGTAAAAGACTTCATCTCATCATCATATACGAAAAAGCGCCGATTTAAAAACCTTTCTGCTTTTTTTCTGCAGATTTTCATGCAATCCCCTCTGCAACCGGAGACAATTCCGTCCGTATGCTATAATTGAGATTATTTAACAGGAGGTGGCACGGATCAAATCGCAAGTCCCATTAATCCTTAATCGACGACAATTCATGACGGGTTTGATCTTACTCGGTGCACTTATTGTGCTTAGCATCCGCTACCCCGGGACGGATTCCTGGTTGGATATCCTGATGAATACCTTCGGGATTCCGCTATACAGCTCACCAGCAACCCGGACCGGCCTGCACTATTCCGGTATAGTATCACTAATTTTGCTTCTAGCCTCAATTGCCTTTTTCAACATGTCTCTGTCACGTCATCGGCTGCTCCTGTTCATAGTATTCATAATATTACTAACCAATGTGCCTCAATGGTTGGTCAGTAGCTACCAGCGCATGTTCGCTTCAGGTGTGTACGCACTTGAACTAAAACCCGAAAAAATAATATGTACATACAAGCTTGAGGGGGCAACTTACAACGGTCAATGTCAGCTGCCTGTGCGCAATTACAGTGTCAACGGAGTCGTGGCAAAAGTAGTCCTTCAATTGCCTGAGCTCGAAGGACACCCGCTAGCCGGGGCCTCCATTCCCCTCTCTTCCCTTGAGCTGAAGCCCCATGATAGCGGTAGCTACACTGCTGAATTTCAGCTTCCTGCAACAGGAACTACAAGCATGGAAAGCGGACAGCTGAGAGGATTTTCGGTCACCCTTATTGACAAAAAGCACAGCCACACCTGGGAGCAATAGGATTCCCTATCAGCAGAAACCCAAGCTGAAGGCTGAAGCCCGATGCTTATTCAGGCCACAACTGGACAACAGCAAAAAGGAGTCGCAGCATTCCTGCCGCGACTCCCTGACTTGTGTACTCTCTATTGCATTTCATGTCGACTCCCAGCGGTGCAGGATAGCTTGTCCTATACTGCTGGAATTTTTGTGCGGTTTATTTCTTGCGGGCAATCGCTTCAATCTCAACCAGCCCATCTTTCGGCAGACGCGCTACTTCAATCGCGCTGCGTGCCGGGTAAGGCTCTGTGAAGAACGTGCTGTACACTTCGTTCACCGCTACAAAATCATTCATATCCTTAAGGAACACTGTAGTCTTAATTACATGATCCAGTGAAGCGCCTGCCTCTTCCAAAATAGCCTTGACGTTGTTCAGAGCTTGACGGGTTTGTTCCTGTACGCCTTCCGCCAGTTCTCCCGTCTCTGGATTCAAACCGAGTTGACCGGAAGTGTGTACCCAACTCCCCGTAGCGATAGCTTGGCTGTATGGCCCGATTGCACCAGGCGCTTTGGATGTTGCTACTTGTTTCTTACTCATAATTGTGTTCCTCCCATATCCATGGATTATTTATGGTCCCATTGTACGTCCTGATCTCTATCTAATGCAAACATCAATCTGCGTAAGACGTGAAGCCGCCTGTCTTAGCCCTTTCCGATTACATGTATCACATCATTAGGATAGATATGTACACCAGCGGTACCAGCCAGCGAAATATTCACCATAGCCCGGGCTACCGTCTCTCCCGGGATGGCCTTGTATTTGGCCGCTTTACCAACCATGGCAAAATCCAGCGCTGTCATCAGGCGAGCCGCCACCCGCTCCCCAAGCCTGAATTCCTTACGCTGTCCCAGCAACAGGGAAGGGCGGAACAGATGCAGACCATGGAAGCCGGCCGCGATTAGTCCCTCTTCAGCACGTCCCTTGGTTCGGCTGTAGAAATTGCGGGACTTCGCGTCGGCCCCTATCGAGGAGACCGCCAGCAGCTGCCTCACTCCCTCTTCCTTTGCTATAGCAGCAGCCTCCAATGGATATCCAAGATCGACCCGTTCGAAGCTGCTTTGTGAGCCTGCGGTTTTGATCGTCGTTCCAAGACAGCAGAACATGACCTGCACTCCCTGGAACTGCTCTCTGTACCGGGACAGCTGCTCCCAGTCCACTATGGTCTGCTTGAGTAAAGGATGCTTGATCCCGATGGGACGCCTGACCAGCACCCTGATTTCATCCCAGGCTCCCCGGCGCAATAGCTCCTGGGTCACTGCCTTCCCTACCAAACCGGTGGCTCCCAGCACCATCGCTATTCGTGACATTGCAGAGCCTCCTTTTTCAAAAAAATCATCATAACTCATATCACCTTTACGCATCTTTAAGAATTTTCCGCCCGAGCGTTGCAGCCAGCACGATCATCAGTAATCCGACGACTAACTGCGTTCCGAACACCTGTGTCCAGCGCGGCCAATCCTCAATCCATTCATAGATTTTACCGCCGATCAGCGGACCAAAAAACGAGGAAATCCCTGTAAGTGCTGCATACACAGCCATATACATCGGCCGCTCTTTTTTAGGTGTATCGCCAATAATAAAGTTGAAGGCCAGCTGATTGAAGCCACCAACTCCCACCCCGAAGACAATATGGGCGGCGAACAGCACCACCAGCATCGGCAGCACCGAGAGCAGACCCCAGATCAGCGAGGAAACAGCAATAATGGGAAGCGTCCAAAGCAACAATCGTTTGTTGCTATATTTCGCATTCAAGTTCCCCCAGACATAGAAGCTGGCCATCATGAACACCGTCTGTGATACGTTGAGCAACGACATAGTTTGATAATTGATATTCAGCAGTTGCAGCATCACATAAGAATACAGTGGAACAACAAGGTTTTGCAGCAAAAGCCAGCCAGCAAGGAACAATGTAGACTTCATGAACAGTGTATCGTGAAGCGGTTTCTTGAGCATCGGCAGAAACTTGTTTTCTTCAGACTTCTCAAACGGTACATCCGGGTAGAACAGGTAAACAATAATGTTAGCCGTTGAGAAAATCCATACCACAATGTACAAAATGAGAAAACCATGGCCCCCGGGATAACGGTCGAGAACGATGCCGCCGCCGTACATCACCAGACTGCCCAGAGCGTTCAGAAAAGTATTACGGATTCCGAAATAACGGCCGCGCACCTTCGGCGGAACCAGATCACTGATAACAGAGCTCCATAACACGGAGCCTGCTGTATTTGCAATGAAAGCGGTTGTATATAACGCTATAAAAGCTATTACCCAGTATTCTTTTGGGAAGATAAACGGCACCAGGCCGGTAGAACTCCACAGTATCCGGTGAAGGGCAACAAAAGTGACCATAGCCCACTTGCGGCTGGGCAGCTTCTGAATCAAGAACGCAACACCGATCTGGCCGATATTGACCAGCGTCGTCAACGCCAGTACAAAACCGATTTGGCTGGAGGTAGCTCCTAAATATAACAGAAAGCCCGTAAGAAACTGCCCTTGAAGCAGGACCTGGAAGATCGTCGCAGGAATCCCCTCAAATGTGGCTATCTGCAAATTCTTGCGCTGTACAGAGGCTTTGCGAATACGCTTGGGACGATGAACCGGTTGCCTGTTTCTCATGATGCTCATGGGGACGATAACACTCCTTTGATGCGGCTTTGGCTTCATTCTACTCCGCATCAATCTCCTGTCAATATGGCGAAATCACAAATAAAATTGGAGCCCCTTTCCCGAAATTCCTCTTGTCCTAAATAGGCAGATACAGTGAAAAGATACTGCCCTTCCCCTCCTCGCTTTGAACAGTGATGAAGCCGCCGAGCAGTCTGGCAAGATCATGACTAATGGACAACCCCAGCCCTGTTCCGCCGTATTTGCGGCTAATCGTCCCGTCCGCCTGCCGGAAGGCTTCGAAAATGATCATTCGCTTCTCTTCGGCAATCCCGATGCCACTGTCCCTGACTTCAAATACCATCCAGTTCAGATCCTGCCCGTCTTCCCAACGCTGTTCCGCTCGGATGCTCAGCATTACGCTGCCCATCTGTGTAAATTTAAACGCATTGGACAGCAGATTCCGCAAGATTTGCTGCAGCCGCTGTGGATCTGAGATGATGGTCGGCGCGAGATTTTCACTTACACTGACCACAAATTCCAGCTCCTTTTGCTTCGCGATCACACTGAACTGAAGAGACAATAGCTCCGGAATCTCGCTTACATTCACCTGTTCCTTGATAATATCCAGCCGGCCTGCCTCCACCTTGGACAAGTCAAGGATATCATTGATGAGCATCAGCAGTTCTTCGCCCGAACGATGGATAATGCCGCCGTACTCAGCAATCTCTTCCCCGGTAGTGGAATTATCATTTTCTTCTATTAATTGCGAGAGATTGATTATACTGTTCAGAGGGGTTCTCAGTTCATGTGACATATTGGCCAGAAACTCCGACTTGTATTGCGAGGCCAGCATCAATTGCTTCGCTCTTTCCTCCAGCACGATTTCATTCTTGTGCAGTTCCTCTGTTTGAGCGGACAATAGCTCGTTGGCACGCCGTATCTGCTCATTACGCGAAAGCTCCATTTGGAAGTCCCAGATGATGAGGGCAAATAAAATACTGAGAAGCAATCCAGAAGGAAATGTGATCGGCATAATTTCCGTTATGTACTCTGTTGCAGGGATTACACCAAATATGGTGATATTCAGTGCGTTCATGACATTGACCGCCAGAATGACGATGAAGCCTTTTTTTATTATGGAAGCATTCGAACGGGTAATCCAGAAGCTGAGCCCGGCGCAGAGGAAACCAAGAATCGATAAATTGAGCATTCCCGCCAGCGCAGCTTCGTTCCATCCGAAGGTCAGCCGGGTCAGCCCCGTTCCAAATCCGATCAATATGAGGGGAAAGGGCTGCGGAAAAGCAATTGTCGTTATAATGATGGGCACGAACCTTAAATCAAAGATGACATGATCATCCAGTCTATATCCAAAAAAAGAGCTGATCCATCCGGCGAAAATCGCCAGCAATACCCAGCTTACCTGCTTCACGCGTTTTGGCGCATACGTGATGAGATGCTTGTATAATAAATTGGCCAGATAGGCAATGGTGATCAACACAGCCGTGTTCACGAAAAATATTTTTAAATATTCCATAGCATCACTCCTGGCCTAAATATTAGCAACTACCAGTAATACTAGCATATTAATCCACCTGATTCATTGAATAACAGGCGCTATTTCTACAACCTCCGGTATGTAATTAAGCAACCCTTCTCAGCGGCAGCAGAAGAGCGCAAACCAGATGCGATTTGCGCTCTTCTCCCATGCTATTGTTGCCTATCAATCCCGGAACGAACGTCCCCGGATTCTTTATTCTTCTTCCGCAGCTTCCTTCATATATAGACATGTCATCAACGGCTTATTACCCCTCATTTGACAGCATGAATCCTAACTTGTTTCTTCACCCTTGGAGAAAGAGGTCATCTTTTGTCACATAATAATCTTTAAAATAGCTTTCAATATTTTCTAAAATTTGATATACTACATATAT